>NZ_JBLGUQ010000002.1:0-399265 GCF_050030615.1 Enterobacter cloacae complex sp. 372C4
ATGAGTGATAACAATGAGTTAGCACATCCGTTTGATGTGACCAACACGGATACAGGGAGGACTTATCAACTGAGTCCAAACTCTTCGAAATCGGTCCAACCCATTGCTTTACTGCGCTTAAGTGTTTTTACCCCGGTGGGAACTAAAGAGAAGCGATTCAGAAATTTTGAGGTTGATGCTTCTGATGAGTTGTCGAGCATGGAACTGGCCCGGTCAGAAGGATACGATGACATCCGGATCACTGGCCTTAAGCTTTCGATGTCCACGGACTTCAAGTGTTGGCTTGGGTGCATTATGGCGTTCAGTAAATATGGATTCGCCTCCGAGAAAATAACATTGTCGTTCAATGAGTTTGCAAAAATGTGTGGTATCAGTTCTACAAATATCAACAAGCGAACCCGTTCACGATTTCAGGAAGCGCTGGCAAACCTCGCGTCCGTTGTTATTTCTTTCCGTGATTCTAAAACTGAACGCTTCACTGTCACACACCTTGTGCAGAAAGCTATGATTGACCCTAAGAAGGACACAGTAGAGCTCGTGGGTGATCCCTCGATGTGGGAGCTTTACCGGTATGATCATAAAACCCTATTAAGCTTACAGGTACTGTCGGTTCTCGCCAAAAAAGAAGCTGCACAGAGCCTGTACATCTATTTTGAGGCAATGCCTGCCGGAACGTTATTCGTTAACATGAAGCGTTTGCGTGAGCGGCTTCTTTTGACGACTCCAGTACGTACTCAAAACCAGATCATCAGAAAGGCTATGCTGGAGTTAAAATCAATAGGATACCTTGAATATCAAGAGGTTAAGAAAGGTAGAGATATTCAGTTCCAGATTTTTAAGAGAAGTCCAAAGCTTGCTCTGGCAAAACAAAGCTGATCCTCTGGTTCAGTTCGCAGAAAAGTAACTTTGGATGTAATGAGGCGTACGGGCATTCATCCAAATGCTTTTTTGGACGCCTCTGCTGATATGAATACCCTTCCCTGCTTCCCTGCTTCCCTGCTTCCCTGCTTCCCTGCTTCCTTTCTTACTTTTGCTTAAGCACCCTGGGAATTTTGAGCATTCGATCGAATGCTTTATTTAACTAATTTTCACTGAGTTAGATAACGAATACTAAGCAATTGATTTTGAATGATTTAATCAGAAGTCATTCATCCAGATGCCTTTAGATAAAACTACCCATCAACGTTTGTGCATAGTGGCTATACGTGAAAAATCCCTGTCCTTCTCATGTCACACTGAGATTTGCACAGAAAATTAAAGCCTGTAATTGTCTGGGACATGATTAGAACAGAGGCGTTTTGATAAATATCCAGTTCAAAACAGAGGTCCCATAAGTAAACATAACCTCATGAAAATAAAAGCAAATCGTTTAAAAATCCCATAGTGGTGGTGAAAAGCATTTGCTTCAATGGGGGGAGAAAAGTGACCTTTGTGAAAAGCACTTGCTTCAATGGCGACAGAAAAGTGCCTTTTGTATAAAAGCATTTGCTTGAATGAGTTTGTGTAAGGTGCCTACGTTGGAAACCCCTGGCATGAATGAGGCGGGAAGATGCCTTTAGCTGAAAAGCATTTGCATGAATGGGACAGTAAAAAGGTGCCTTTAGCTGAAAGCATTTGCATGAATGGGGCCGCAAACGGTGGCATTGGTCGAAAAGCATTTGCATGAATGGTGCAGCAAACGGGGCATTGGTCGAAAAGCATTTGCATGAATGGGATAGTAAAAGGTGCTTTTGGTTGACAGGCATTTGCATGAATGGCGCCGTAACGGTGTCTTTGACCGGAAAGCATTTGGATGAATCGACCTGAAAAGGTGCCTTTGGACTGAAAGTACCTCTCTTAATGGGATTCGATAGCTGAATTTCACCAAAAAGCATTTACATGAATGGAATAGTAAAAGTTGCCCTTGGTCGAAAAGCAACTGCATGAATGAGCCCGGAAAAGGTTCCTTTGGTCGAAAAGCATTTGCATGAATGGGTTTCGGATATGTGTCTTTGCTACAAAGGCATTTGCATGAATGAGGCTGGAAAAGGCGCATTGTTTGAAAAGCATTTGCATGAATGGGGCGACACACAGGATGTGGCTGAAAAGCACTTGTATCAATGGGAAAAGTGACTTTTTTAGAATGACATCCTTACACAGAGCTTTCTCAAATATCGGACTGGATGGTTATCACAAAAATGGTGAAGAGATAGACGATGAACTTCTTCCCTATAAAGAAAAAATAACCTGCCTCACCTTCTTCAATCCGATATACACACGGTATTCACATGTGACATTCATAGGCTAAAAAAACACCAGGCGCAATTAAGGGAAAAAAAGGGTGGTTAACAGAAAAATGAAAGAAAAATAAAAAGTATTATGCAAATGCGTTTACGTGAACTCAAATCAACACGGAGTAATTATGGAACTGACATTGAATACTAACGTTGAAAGAGAACAAACTAACGCTTTTGCATTTCTGAAGTCTAAACATGCAAAAGTGCCTTTGTTTATTCTCCTGTTTTTAGCAAGTTGCGGTTTAGCGTACGCGGGTTCCGACGACGGAGCCTTCGGCGATATCTGGGCCTACATGAGCGAAGCATTAACTGGTGCGCCGGGTAAAATCATCGCTTGCGGCATGTTGTTCTCCGTAGCTTATTTCGGCGTTGTAAAACCTAACCTTGGTTTGGCGCTGGTTTCAGCATTAATGATGCTGATTATGGCAAACGGTGAAAAAATTATCAGCACGTTCCTGGATGCTGGTATCCCGCTGTGATTTGTTAGAACAATAACGATGAGGGGGATATTCCCCCTCTCTGGAGTTTTTATGACAAGTCAGTACGAGGTACCTCCACATACCTATCGTTTCCCTTACAGAATTAATATGCCTTTGTTGATTCTATTCTGGGATGCAAAGCAATTGGGTATAACATTCGTGACTATCGCGAGTGGTAATATTTTTGATTTCTTTATAACTTCTGTAGTTGTTGCGGTTGTGTTTTGGTTTGCATATAAAAAAGCAGCTGAAGAAGGAGTTAGAGGAAAACTCAAACACAAACTGTGGTGGTTCGGCTTGTTTCCAGGGAAATCAGTGTTTAGTAGTCGTTACTTTACCGATCCATTTATCAGAAACCTCTATTCTTGATGGAGCTAAGAATGAAACTTCTCAGCAAGCTTAAAATTCCATTCATTAAAAGTGCCAGTAATGGCGATTTTGATAAAAAGGACGAGACTTCGCAAAATGGAGGCGAAGACTCAAAAGGACGCTTTCGGGATTCTAAAGCTCGCTTTAGTAAAGAGATTGAAGCTTCTGAAATTGGAATTACTTATAGTGCATTGATTAAACGTGACGAAAAACTCTTACGTGTGAATTCAATTGCTATATTAGTCATCGCAGTTTTAGTGGTAAAAAATCAATTTCTTACCGATCCTGTGACTATTGTGCTTCCGCCTAATATGACGGAAGAAGTTAAAGTTGTGGGAAATAAAGCCTCAGAGTCATATAAAACTCAATGGGCCTTATTCTTCAGTACTTTAATTGGGAACATAAACCCAACAAACATAGGCTTTGTAACAACAACCATATTGGATGCGCTTTCTCCGGATTTACAGGCGAAAACCCGTGAGTCATTACAGCAGCAGACCAATATTATGCAAGCTCGTGGTGTTGAACAGTCATTTAAACCGATCGATATGTATTATGACACCAAAAATGACATGGTCTATGTCTGGGGAACGAAATCAACGCGTTTGATTAATGTTCCGGACAAAACAGAATCATCAAAATGGACGTTTGAATGGGTGCTGGGTATGAAAAACGGACGACCACGCATAGCCTATGTAAATCAGTATTCTGGTACACCAAATATTAAGAAAATTACAATCAACGGCAAAGAACAACTGGCAACACTCGATAATCCCCCGCCGTCTACAGGTAACTAATTATGACTTCTAAAAAGGGCTTTCGCTGTCACGCGATTACAGCAATGATCTTGCTGGCAACTTCGAATGTAGTCTTTGCTGAAGACTATCAGTTACCGGCGACAGTAAATAACCCGGTTGTTATGCCTGTCGGGGCAGATGAATTTCAGAATGGTGTGAAAAATGCGATTATTAAAGAATCTGGCACCGGCCCCGCGCCTGAGACGTCACAAGCAACAAAACCGACCACTGAACTACCAAGTCTTTCACCTGCAAGTAGTGCCTCCCCAGCTGTCAATGAGATAACTGGCGCATTGTCAAAAAACCCTACGCTTGTCGGTTATCAGCAACAGGTTAAATCCGGAAATTTTGATAGTTACGGAAGACCGGCAGGGAAAGAGCCTCAACAAAATGCACAAAGCACCGGGGCCCCTTCAAAAGCAGATGAGTTATATGTAGAGGCTCGTAATCGCTACAAAGAAGTGCAGCGAGTAAACGTCCCACCGGGTGGGAATATTGTACTGCCAGTTTCACGGGGTCTGCAAAACAGAATTTCAACTTCATTTAAAAACGCATCTGTAAGTACTTCAACGCCAGGTGATGAAGCCAGTATTTTCGTTAACGGCGGCGATGTATTTATTTCAACAAACACGGATAAGCCAATTGGAATAATGCTTTCAGAAGATTCAGTGCCTGAATCGACTTATAACCTGACACTGGTTCCACTGGATGTTCCTGGTGCAATGATTTCGGTCACAACTTCTTTGAGCCCGACAATGCAGGCGAAACGTGAGACATCTTTGGATAAACATAATTATGATGAGATGCTGGCACGATCCCAGTCAGAAGAGTTGGCACCATCTGACCCTCGTCAGGATGACCATAAACAGCGGATCATTGATTTACTGACTCCGGTTGCGCTAGGTGAGGTTCCTTCTGGTTTTAGTTTACAAGAAGACCGCTTGTCACGTATACCGAGCTCAGAGCAGTCCCCGTGTAATTTCAATATGTATTCAAAGTTAGGGCAAAGACTTGTGGGATCTAGGGAATTGATAGATGTCATTCTTGTTAAAAATGACAAGCCTTACGGACAAGTTGTCGCTGATCAGCAATGTATAACTGAAGGAGTAATTGCAAGTGCTTTGTTCGATAAAGCATTTCTTCAGCCTGGAGAGGAAACCGAGCTTTACATTGTGCGGGATAAATTATTTAAAGAGCGCCAGACTCGTGTAACCACACGACCAAGCCTGATTAAAAGATAAAATGAGAAAAGCTACTTTTCTTACAGGGGTCTCATTTGGACTAGTCGTTTTTTTGGGTACCAGTTATTACTACCAAACTGAGTACATTCCAAAAGGAACAGTGAATATAGTTCCCGATGACCACCGACCGGGTGAGACAGTTGACGATGCGTTTGAAGAACATACGATAATTATAAGCGACCCTACCCTTGCGCAAAAATTCGTTGGAAGCTCAACCGAGTTTGAAAGTCGGCGCGGAGTTAAGGAAATTAAAGAAGTTGGTTCGCTTAATAATGGTAAGGATTTTGCCCCTGTTGAATCCGATAATTCAGGATTGAATTTTAAAGATAAATGGCCCAGGGCGGGTGAACCTTATATCGTGCCTCAGATGACAGAAAACGAACGAAATTTGAAAGTTAAGCGCTTCCAGCAACCAAAGAGTGGAGTTAATAATGGACATTAAAAATGCCTGGGAAAATAAAACTGTCAGAATCTCAGTAATTGGTGCTGCGTTGATTGTATTGATTATCGTTATTAGTCAATCAATTTTTTCCACTCCGGTTAAAAAAGAGAAGAAAACCCAGAAAAAAGATATGCAAACTGGGTTCCTGATTGATGATTCACAAATGACTAAGCTGAGTAACGAGGAAAGCCAGAAGACTTATAACGAAATGGTCAGGCAGAACCGCATTGATCAGAATGCGGCAAAGGCAGATCGTGATAAAGCTGAAAAGGCCCAGCAAGAAAGCAAAGTACAGATTGCCAACCTTGCTTCACAAGTCCAGCAGCTCTCGACGCAGTTGACTGACATGCAGACCTCACGAAACGGTAATCGTAATCTCGACGCAGGTGGGTCACGCAAAAACGTCAATGAGCAGGCCCCAGCAACGCCATACCAGCTAAATCCAAATGCTGCGGTGAATGGGGCTAGTTCCGGATACGCTCCGATCACACCGACCCGAAATAGCCCAATGCGGACTATCACGCAGAGTTCAATTAAGACAAATGGTTCTGATGGTGTCATTCAGGTTATGCCGATATCCGAAAGCCGGATAAGAGAGGGGCGTGAGGTCGTTGCTGGCGGTGACAAAGCCCCGACACGAACTATTCGCGGCGACGGGACCGCTCCTGTAGACAGTAAAGCTCGGCATGCGGCACGTAAAGACGAAATGTTTCTCCCAGCGACGTCAATTATCACAGGGGTGCTAATTAATGGTCTGGAAGCCCCAACGAGTCTGTCGTCTAAAGCTGAACCCATGCCAGTCACTATGCGTATTAAAAAAGACATCATCATGCCAAACAATTTCACGATGGATTTGCGGGATTGTAATTTGTTGGGTTCAGCTGTGGGTGATCTGGCGTCACAGCGAGCATACATTCGGGCAACATCAATATCTTGTGTGAACTCGAAAGGAAAAGCTTTCGACGTCAAACTGGAAGCATACGCAGTTAGTGAAAATGACGGGAAAAATGGTATTCGTGGAAATCTGATAAGTAGAAATGGAAATGCGATCGCAGGTTCTGCTTTTGCAGGAGGCCTGTCAGCACTGGCTGGTAGTCTGAGCCCATCTAAGGTGTCTTCGTTAAATATCGATCCTAACTCAACGGCTGAATACCAATCGCCGAACATCGGGGCATTAGGAGCGTTGGCCGGAGCCGGAGCAGCTCAGGGCGGTCTAAACCGTCTTGTGGACTACTACACATCAATTGCTGAGCAGCAGTGGCCAATAGTCGAAGTTAGCCCAGGGCGCCCAATTACGTTTATCGTTCAATCAGGCGCAACAATACCTACAAACCTGACGAGTCGCTGAGGTTAATTATGGAAAATAACATTGAACCAGGAACAAAAAGTGATTCTGCTGAAAACGTGAAGCTTGAGGCGGCTAAACCTGTTGGGGGTATACGTACAACCAAAAAAGTAACTTTGGAAATAGATATCGAGAAAACCCTCAAGTATTTGATGCTAGCTGGCCTAGCTGTGCTTTTCGTGATCTATGGATACAAGGGGGCGAGTTTTGTTTATGAAAGCGTCAAAGCAATGTCGAATCCGTCCTACCAAATTGCAGTACTTGATATGCAAACTTTAAGGAAAGAATTTAATAAGCAGAATCCTGAGCCGGATTTGGTACAGTCTAAAAAAAACTTTGAAAATTACTTTAAAGCATTAATGAAAGTTTACCGTTCTCGTGGCTATTTGGTTATTGATGCATCATTAGCAGTAACAATTCCAGATAATGTTCAAATAGTCTCTTATATCGACCTTGGTGGAAGTTTTGGTGAGGTACAATCTCTACAAGGCGAAACAAAAGAAAGTGAGATACGATAATTGAAAAAGTTACTTTTATCTCTGCTGGTCTCTATGATCACAGTGTGTCCACCCCTTACAAATGCTGCTGAAAATGTATTAAACAACACTGATGCAGCTGCATTAATGGAAAAAGCAAAAGAAGGTGGAGTGTCCACGAAACCTTTAGAGGGCGTACTGGCGAAAATGCAAAGCTATAAGCCTAAAGATGTTATTTACATCCCGACTGGAGGTCTTTATCTGTTCCAGGATGAACGTTCGCAGTTGATGGCTGTGACCACTGATGGACGTTATACAATAACGGGTGGTAGCGTCATGGACATTCTTCAGAGAAAGTCAGTCTTATCCGTAGAAGATGTACGAAAATCCTACTTTATTAATTTAGACGACGCCCCCTTTCCTCTTGATACTGTGGCATTGATCCCTTTAGGAAACCCAAAACTAAAAAGACAAGCCGCTATTTTTATCACGCTTGATTGTGATGGTTGCCAAGATTTAATAAAAAAATTCTATGACGAAAGAGAAAAATACCGGGTTGACATCATTTTAATCCCCTCCCCCGGTGAGCCAAAGCAAGAATTACGTCAACTATGGTGCAGTAAAGAAAAAGGCAAAGTGAATGACCTTGATATCTTGCGTTGGCTTATGGGAAATAAGACCGATATAGAACAAAGGCTCCTGACAAAAAAAGAGGCAGAAACATGTCCGGCTGAGCCATTGGTAGGATCTCTGATGCTGGCAGGTATTTATAAATTACAGGGCGTACCTTCAGTTGTGAGACAAGACGGACTTGCCGGTAATGGCATACCGAAAGATTTTGATTCATGGTTAAAACAAAGTGTCGAACCCTTACTCAAAAACCCATTTGCTACTAATTAAGGTAATGAAATGAACATTAAAAAAGTTATTTTCAGCGCTCTGGTTGTTGGTTCATCTTCATACCTAGCGGGTTGTACTATCGGCAGCTCAGAATCAGAATGTCCGGGAATTGAAAAAGGGGTCGTTTGTAAAGGCCCTCGTGAAGTTATGGAACTAACGAATAACCGTGATGATCTTTCCGGCCTTGCGGAGGAAGAAGCTAATTCGGGAAAGGAGAAATCGGCTGTCAATGACAGCCAGTACCCTGCCCAAATTTCGCCGCCTGGCGCTGTGCAATACCCTAAGTCTGCCGTCTTGGTAAATAAGCCTGTGACATACAAGACGACGCAAATTAAACCTGCTGGCCAAGTCCCCGTTATGTACGATGAGACATTAAAAATGGGCGCGCCAACATCAACAATCGGGCCACGGCCGATAAGCGGCGTTCCAGTTAATTCTAATGTAAGGATGACAACGAGCTACAGCTCAACAGGTGCATCCGGTAACCCTTTTATCCATCCGACTGCTGATGTCATGAAGCAAACAACACAGGTTGTATCTCCGGCACCTGTACCGCGCTACGTTGCGCCAAATTCCGATATCAGTGCTAGTAAAGACCTTTACTCCGTTAATAATGGACAGCCTGTAAACCCTACGCTCAGCTCTGGCCAGATCCAGCAATACCGTACACAAGGGTATAAACAGGCTGTGGTAGCTCCAGAACCGCTTGCTGTACTTCAGCAAGGCCGCGTCATGAGAATCACCTTTGCACCATACACGGACGATAATGACGCTTTAAACCTGCCTGGCTTTGTCTATGTGAATGTCAAACCCCAAACTTGGATTGCGGGTAAAAATTCGACATCAAATCCGGCGCGAATAGTTCCTTTGCAAGTTCAGGATGCCGCTCGTGAAAATATGCAACAGCAACAGCGAGCAACGAAAGCAGTTTCGTCTAACGGTATTATCAGACAACTCTGAGGTCGCGAATGAAATCTGCTAACATCTATAATAAAGAATTAAGTCGCCACCAGTTTGGTGGGTTTATTCCTGTATACGACCAGATTCCTGGCACGAATTATTTTCTAATAGACGGTAATCGGCTTGGGTTTATGTTTATTTGTAACCCCTCACCTGGTGTTTTTGATAATCAGCAGGATGTGTTAGCTGAATTATTTAAAATGGATTTTCCTACTGACACTATCTGTCAGACCTCATTAACAGCACTGCCGGACCTGACCTTGCATTTAAGTGCCTGGTCGGCAGTTCGTGGTGGTCGAATGGAAGGACATGATAAGCTTAAGGGGGACTTACTCACGGCCTACCAGCTGGATTATTATGATAGAAGTCTAAATGAACCCTTAAAACCGGATCATGATAAATTAATGCTTCGTGACTTTCAGATCTGGATGTCATTTTCTATTCCGTTGAAATCTGCGCTTCCTACTGAAATTGAAATTAATCGCATCGATGCACTGTACTCTGACCTAATCAGTAAGTTGAACACACTGGGCCTTTTTCCACATAAAGTTAGCGCCGAAAACTGGCTTTATTGCATGGATAAATTAATGCATCCGGGAAAAACATCACGTTGGGCTGAAGGTCATGTTGAAGTCAACACTATGAGGCGTCTTAACGAACAGCTAAATGTTCCGGGGCGAAAATATACAGTAACTGAAAATAATTTTTCATCTACAACGCAGAGTACTGATGTTTCTGAACATCGTTATTTCAAACAATTATCTGTGGTCAAGTTCCCAGAACATGTAAATTTTGGAAGCATGTATGAACTTGTAGTGAATTGGATGAATGGGCGTAAAACTATATTTAGCCCATTTATGATAACTCAAACAGTCCATTTCGCCGATCCCTTAAAATTAGCTAGAGATAACGTCAGATATAAGGCAATTACTAACAAACAAGCTAGTATCCCAACCGTCTTAACGTTTTGTCCAAGACTGAAGGACATGGATAATGATTACATGGCGGTAACACGTGAACTGGAAGATGGGGCCCGTCTTTTACACAGTTATCTGACATTTACCGTCATGGGGAATTCAGCATTAGATGTCCAGTCTGCCGCAGACCAGTTAAAATCATTTTATCTGGAAAGTCGCGTTAAAGTGGCTGATGATTCATACATCATCTTTCCATCTTTTGTCTCTTGCCTTCCAATGTGTAATGACCCCAAGACGATACTAGATCTGGACCGTTTTGAGGTAGTCAGTAATACTGGTGCAGCGCATATGACCCCTCTATTCGGCCCATGGAAAGGTAATACTGACAGACCTGTACTTAACCTCGTCTCACGAGAGGGCCAGCTGTTGGGGCTTGATATCTTCAAGACTTCTGCCAGCTATAATATGGTTGTTGGGGCGACTTCTGGTGCAGGCAAATCGTTCTGGGTTGCATACATCATTAATAACTATCTTGGTGCAGGGCCGCGTTCTAATAATCTGATCCATTATCGTGATACTTTTGAAGGTTTCAAAAACAATGCTTATGATGCATTTGACCCTGATGGAGCCCAGATTTTTGTAGTTGACGTTGGTCGCTCGTATCAGGGTATTTCGGAGCAATATACAAATAGTCAGTTTATAGATTTTGGTAAAAAGCCTGATTTTACTCTGAATCCGTTCGCATTTTTGACCGATGTCACTGTTGCAGACCGAGTTTTTGATGAAGCGCCTGTTTTCAATGACGACTCAAATAATAACGATGAAGAAAAGGATAAAGTTGCACAGACCATTATGGTCCTGAATCAGTTAAAAATAATGGCATCTGAAAAAGGAAATATTGACGACTTTCAACAATCGGTCATGCTTCAACTGATTGGTGATGAATATAACGAATCACGTAAAGTCGGAAGTACAGGCTCTATTACAGGATTTGCACGCCGCTGTTCTGCCCATGAAGATAAGCGTATTAAAGATATCGGTGAGCAATTAGGGCAATGGTGTGAAGGAGGCATTTACGGAAATCGATTTACCGAAAAGCTCCCGCCAATAAACTTCGGTAGTCGGTTTATAGTTCTTGAGCTTGAAGAGTTGAAGGGTACCCCTCACCTCCAGACAGTCGTGCTCATGTCGATCATTCAAGCTGCTCAGCATGCAATGTTTATCAAAAAGGACGGTCGCCGCCGGTTGTTCATCCTTGATGAGGCATGGGAGTATATTCGCCCGGATAATGCTTCAGGCTCCAGTAATCAGTCAAATCAGTTTTTCTCATCTTTCCTTGAAGCTGCCTGGCGCCGATTCAGGAAAACGAACTGTGCTGGTATTTGTATTACCCAGTCCTTTGAAGATTACTTCACCTCCTCGGTAGGTCGAGCCCTGACGGCCAACTCGCCGTGGAAGATCATCATGAAGCAGGAAAAGGAGAGCATAGAAGCCATGAAGGCTAATAACTACTTCTCCACGACTGATGCTGAATATGAGCGTATGAAAAACATACGAACGATAAAGCGTGCATTTTCTGAGATGCTCGTCCGATTCGAGAATTTCCAGGAGATATGTCGCCTCTATGTAGACAGGAAAATGGAGCTTTGTTTTACGACTGACAGTACCGACCGTGGAAAGCTATGGGAAATACAAAGCCGTCTTGATTGCTCTTACGGCGAAGCAATTGAGATACTGTATGAACAGGAAGTTGCTAGCAATGCAGCTGCATAACGTTTAAGTAGTACTGGATACCTCATCTTTACTGGATGAGGTATCCGTACTTTACTCAAAATACAGGTTTTTAACTGTGTTACACTGCCCTCCCCCGCAACAATTGTTCAGGTTCAGAATTTCTGGATCGAATTAACTCCCCTAAATATCCCTAAATATCCCTAAATTTTATTTGTAGATACTGTTGATTGGCTTCTCTGGGGCTTCTACTTAAGTTGATTGGTGATGTAGCTTTTATACGGCTGATGTTTAATCATGCTCGGCCTGTGCTGAGCTAAATTTCCTGCCTTGGATACGGATGTTGTGGTTGCAAGTGATAACCAAATTTGTCGCGCTACTGTATATTAGATATAAACACTATCTTTATGGTTAGCTAAGCAACCCATAATTTCTTATGTATCGATTTAAAGTTTGGTAAGGCATTGAAAAACAAACAATAACTCATGTCTTGTTGGTTTGTTTAACAAGTTAGAGATAATATTTGTGAGTTGGTTTCTTTTTGTTTTGTTAGTCAATTTTCGTATTTGTGGTTATCTAAACCAACCATAACTATTAAGTTGCAGTTTTGTTTTGAACTAAAATGAAATGCCTTCTATTTAGGTTGGTATAGTCAACCATTTTCAGCTTCAAGTGATTACTAGAATATGGTTAATCGAGATGTTGTAACTGGTTGCTATCTGTAAAACAAGCGTAGTGCCATTTACCAAAAAACCTGAAATTCGCATCTTGAAATTGGGGAAGTTTATTCCTAATAAAACAATTTACTGACGATCCAACCAATTCGCTCCGCCGGGTATGTGCGCCTTAATCTCCAAAATTGGTATATAAACACCTTAAAGTTTATCCCGGGTGTTGAGTAACATTGCTTTGCATAATTTAGCCAAAGGGTTATAGGCTCAGATTCGGCGTGCTTTCTTAGTATTCTGAATGCCATCTTTTGGATCACGAGGTAAGCAGGAAGGATTTAGTTCATTCCTGAATGGCGCCTTAGCCGTCGAAAATTTTGCGGGGGCCTGGCATATTCTACTCTTTTGCCCGGTATTAGAGTCCAGGCTTTAAATTCCAACAAAGTTCTAGCACACCGAAACCTTATTTCGAAAACACTAGAAAAGGTAAAGGAAATTAAATGTTAGTAACATAGAGATAATTAGAACGGCCTACGAGATTTCAGAAGAAGTAATCTGCACAAGTCTCCACAACTTTTGTGAGAACGCCCTCTTATTTTGCTGCGAAGAATTAACATTATTGTCTGGGTTCACGCCGAACCACACGGTACTCTTTCAGTCTGTGCGCTTCAGACCGGACGTCGTCTAACCAGCTTCCCATAAATATGTAGATTTATGTTTGCACCATAAGTCATTACCACTAACGTTAGAGAGGTCCAACCCGCGTTTCATATTTCAACTTTGTACTTTTCAGTTCTTACAACCAAACTTTAATGTTGTTTTGCTTTTATCGTAGGTCATGTATAGATCCCTCCCGGGAACTGATTCATATAACCCCTTAATCGCCAGCTCTAGGCGGGATACTGTCCGGGTGCCGGAACACATTTAACCCCCTTAATCGCCAGCCCAGGGCGGGATGCTGTTCGGGTGCCTGTATATTTAACCCCCTTAATCGCCAGCTCAGGGCGGGATACTGTTCGGGTGCCTGAATATTTAACCCCCTTAATCGCCAGCTCAAGGCGGATACTGTCCAGGTGCCGGAACATTTAACCCCTTTAATCGCCAGCCCAGCGCGGGATACTGTCGGAGCGGCGGTACATTGAACCCTCTTAATCGCCAGCTCAAGGCCGAATTCTGTCCGGGTGCCGGAGCATTCAACCTCCTTAATCGCCAGCCCAGGGCGGGATGCTGTTTGGGTGCGGGAACATTTAACCCCCTTAATCGCCAGCCAAGGGAGGGACGCTGTCCGGGTGTCGGAACATTTAACCCCCTTAATCGCCAGCCAAGGGAGGGACGCTGTCCGGGTGTCGGAACATTTAACCCCCTTAATCGCCAGCCCAGGGCGGGATGCTGTTTGAGTGCCGGAACATTTAACCCCGTTAATCGCCAGCCCAAAAAGAGATGCTTTTGAATACAGGGGAATTGACGTTAGTTGCCACATAGCTGACTCTTGTTAAGTCGGTAGTTTGCTATCGCCAATGTTGAAAGTCATTCCTTATAACTCTCTTTTTACACATAACAAAGTAAACCGATGAGGCTGATATCCCATAATCGACGAAAAAGAAACAGAACGTTAGCGTATAGTTAGAATTACGGTTACAATTAAACGCATAAGGCACGAATGTACGCATTATGCGTAAAGTGTACATATATGCGTTTAATTTCATTATTTAGGTTAAAAGGGATCGGAAGAGAATGAATCTAATTGATAAGATCGCCCTTGTCGGTCAACGAATGAAGAGCGAGCAGATTTCCCTGAAGGAGTCATTATTGGTCTCTTCAAGGGTTTCGGTCTCGGATGATAGTGTTGAAGGTGTAGATCGCCTCATCTATAACCATTGTTTGAATAAAAAAAATCTGTCAGATTTTTTTGGCAAGTCACGCGTCACCTTTAATAAAATCCTTGCCGATCTTGAAGATAGAGGTCTGGTTGGTGCTCCTATCTTTCAGAACAAAAACCATCTCTATACCAGGTGGGACGTCCAAAAAATCATGGATGCTCTGGGCTGTCCTCGGTACAGCGACTATTACCATAGCCGTGCAATCGTAACGCAGAACCATAAGGGCGGCACGGGTAAGAGTACAACTTCAGGGGCTCTTGCTGTAGCCGCAGCGCTTGATATGCATCTAAACGCAAGGACACTTTTGATCGAATGGGACCCACAAGGCTCAATTGGTAGCGGGATGATACAAAGTGTAGCGGAAGATGATGTTTTCCTCACTGCTATTGACGCCATCTTAGGGGTTTATGAAGAGGACTCAGATTACAAAAAATACCTTGATTTAGGGTATTCGGAAGAAGAAATCATTGAGAGTATGCCTTTTTCGACACACCTACCGAATCTTGATGTTATTACAGCATTTCCTACAGATGCGCGATTTAAAGATAAATACTGGCAGTGTTCCAGAGAAGAACGAACAGAGCTATTACTTCGATTCAAAGAAGTTATTCTGCCTGTTTTGAAGAAAAAATACGGCCTGATTATCATCGATACTCCACCAGAGGATTCGCCAATCACTTGGGCAGCTGATGAAGCCGCTGATGGCATTCTTGTTGCCGTATCACCTCGTGAATACGATTATGCTTCCACAACTGATTTCATGTTGACCATCAGCGAGCGTTTCAAACAATCGCCGAGCAAGGGCGAAAATCTGAGGTGGTTCAAAGTGCTGGCTGTTAACGTAGACGATAAGAGTCCATATGAAAAAATTGTTCTGGATAAACTGGTAAGAACAGTGCAGGAACTCTTTATGTCTGCAAATATTAAAAATTCCGAAGCGTTTAAAGCCGCAGCATCAAGGGGCAGAACCGTATTGGATATTAAAAAGTCTGAAGAGCTTTGCTCACCTAAGCAGCTTGATGTGGCTGAAGAATCTGTAATGGCGGTCTACCAGCAATTTATAAATGAGATTAAGAGTTTTTCTGTGAAAGAAAGGAGTAACGCATGAGTGATGAGCAGCATATCGGGAATGACAAATCCCGTTATATTAATGCACCTAAGCGTACTGAAGTCAGCCATCGCTCCGGGCTTCCAGGCCTGAAATCACAGCCTCGACTGAGGAAGCTGTTTGCTTTACATAATGGACGTAAGCTGGAAGCTGAACACATCATTGTACCGGCTGAGAAGGTGGAACTGGAAACCGCAGTACACCCTATGAACCCACGAAACCAGGAAGCTCTCACTGTAAATGCAGTTCGAGATATCCTGGAACAAATTAAGGTACGTGGTGTTGATACAGAAGGCGTTGCTGTCAAACGAAATGGGGTGTATCTGCTTATAGAGGGCAGTCGTAGGCGTTTCTGTTGTATTCAATCTGCGAAGGATTTGCCACTATGGGTGTTGCCGGATGAATTATCCCCGGAAGATATTAATTCCATCATTACAGCAGCACAGACATCACGGAGATTTTCTTACCGTGAAGTTGGATTCCAGTATTTACAGAAAATGAAAGACCTTGGATTTGCAACTAATGAAGAGCTTGCTAATTATCTCGGAATCAGCCATGTATCTGTTTCTAAGCGTATCCAGGCGGCGAAGATAGATAATTCTCTTATTGCTCTCTTTCCTGACTATGAAGGTATTCCTAACTCGTATTACAATCGCTTATCCCGACTACAGAAGTACGTCGAAAAGAATTTATTCTCTCTTGAGGAAGTTGTAGATAATGTTCGGGAGGAAATAAGGAGCTTGGATGTAACCGATATTTCCGAAGCACAGAAGACAGTAATAGATAAAATTACTACAGTAGTTGAACAGCTTGACATAAAACCTCCTAGCAAGGGGTGGGAAACTCGTGAATTAGCCGTGTTTGATAATAAAGATAAATATGCAAGGATTAGCAAAAATGCGTCTGGAAGAAAAATTAGGTTTGAATTTAATAGAATTAATAGCGAATTGATCGCAGAAATTGAGGAGTTTATAAAATCGAAGTTGAAAGAAAAAGAATAATTAAATTTTGCATTAATCCGCATCGCAAGGATGCGGATTTATTACTATGTTGACCTTAATTTCATTCCCTCCATTATCAATACTGTAAAGCCTTAATCATTCTAGATGCGTGTAACTGCATGATCTTTAGAACAAATATCCTTATAAATGAGATTGCAGGTCCCCATGACAGGGACCTAAATTAACTATTGAATGGGTTGATGTACAGGTTCAGAAAGAAAAGGCCTGAGATCTATGTGAACTGCTGCTGCATTACTGTCATTAATTACGTTTAAAGGGGCTTTACCTGGTAAAGACATTGTTGCAACGTCGGGACCTGAAACAGTAAAGTTATTTTCCGCGCTTGGCATTACTGTGAATATTTTTATTGCAACATTCTCATGCCGATACATAGATATCCCGAACGTGGAGCCTGCTTCAGTATTACTGACATCAACTTCAACCGGTGTCCTACCGATCACTTCATTGGTCAGTATATTTTTCACAATGGCACCATCAGGTGCTGTGTAGATGCGATAAGGATAAGCAAAAGCCACCTCGCAGCAGCAAATACAGATGACGGCCAATATAGATTTCATGATTGCTCCTGTTCCAAAAATGCAAGACTTAATGATTGCGTAACTAGCGTTGTGTTTGTTTCACCCGAGCCGGGAAATTCATATCTAATACTGAACAACAATGGCAATGTGGGTCCATCACTCGACTTTTGTGAAATTTTGGTAAATGCGTTATTAATAAACGTTAATTGGTCAGTGTTGTCGTAGCAAAGGCCGAGTAAACCAACAGTCGGAACAGTAAACAATGAAACTGAACCAGGTGTTAATAACAGTTTCCCACGCGATGAATAGGTGCAACGGCTTCCGGCTAGATTTAGATCCGATAACTCAATAAATTCCTTGGTACCATTCTTGGCGAGCAGCCAGACATCAGTGCCTGAACTCTCAATCAGAAAAGTAACTTTTCCGTCGGTATAGGATTCACTTTTGTTGCTCATCACAGGGTCGAAACCTACTGAGGGGAGGTCTGCAATTTTGCTTCCAACCGACTGACAGCCAGTCAAAAGACAGATAAAAATCACTCCGGCTGCTTTAATCATTACTAGCCCTCATAATCGTTTTCTGTATGGTGCTGATATCGAATTCTTCACCTGGGTAAACCGTCAAATTTTTGGAGAAATAATTAGAACCAACGAGGAAGCTGTTACGTTTACCAACCCAAACAAACTCTGAAAACATAAAAGACCTGAGTTTATCAGTCGCTATAATCTCGTAGGTATGTGAGGACGGTAATGATGCAGTCGCGACATCTGGGATTGTGACGGAAGAGTGAATTTTTTTGGGCACATTGAGACGTAGTGCGACTTCTGGTGAAGGGTCATACTCCTTTGAAAAATCCTGTGATTTTGAAGTTTGGGGGAGGGTGAATTTTTTACCCTGGTCTGGTCCAAAAATCGCAATAACGCTTTTATTCAATTTACTTACGGACACTATCGCCTGTAATGGGGTACTGGATAGGTCATTGACGAAAGAGATTGTCAGGCTGGAACCCGGCTCTAACCATAGAATTTTTTTACCGGCTGCATCTTCATCCAGGGATACAATATTTGATAACAAAACGCCATTTTTGGCTATAACGTCAAATGCAATTTTGGGTATCACAAGGTTCAAAGGCGTAAGTGTTGACTGATTTGCGATCTGGAGATAGTTACGCTTAGTCATGCTTGTTTTAATTACAGGTCTTTGTTGACCATTAACAAGCCACATACCGTCGACATATTTTGCAGAAATAGAAATAAATTCATAGTTAGCCTCAGATTTAGCAACTGACTGCTGAGAAGTAGGCATTGGTGTTTTAGTCGATGCGGTTGCATTGATTGATGGCCACACAAATGCCAGCACCGGTAAAATTATCAGTTTTAATTTCTGCATTATAAAGCAGCCTCTATGTTGTTATCTTTTAAATCCAGGTCAAGTGGTGTTGTGTTTTGTGTGTAAATGCCGTTCTTATTAAGGATCATTTGGTGGCAAATTAGGGTTGGTGTTGAGGCCAGTATCAACTCGACCAGCGTTATTGCCGGAACTGTAGTACGAGGTATACCTGGGGCTAGTAGTGCTGGATCGCTAATTGCTGACATGAACAGCGAGCCAGTATTGATATGGAGACAGTTGCCGACGAGTACAGGTAAGTTAGTCAAAGGTAACCCATGAGCCTTTCTGATGCTATTGACCGGATTCCGACCCAGTACAACGAGGTTGACATCGCTAATATTCATTGGGCTGACTGCGTGATCCATACCAAAAAGAAACTGACTCTGAAAGATATTCACGTTTGCCTGATTAAACGCGAGGAGAGCGTTATAGGTATTGTCGAAACCCTGTCGTATGTCCGTGTAGTCGGATGGACAAACACCGATAGTAATATTTCCTTTAAAAAGCACCTTCATCACCGTGGCCAGCTGGGTGGAGAGCAGTTTGCTGATCTCCTCTTCAAGATAACTGCGGTTAATTTGTTTATGCCAACGTCCGCCTCTTGCACACCACCGTTCGTTAAGAAATGTGCTTGGGTAATAAGTCCTACGATCATTATTTGTGGGTAAGAGCTTCTTCATCATCTCTTCACCAGCCCCGGCTGCTGAGAACACTCGCACAGAACGTCCATCAAAAATACCAGTGTTTATCGCTGTCATTAACTCCATGGGCTCAGGACCATAATCAAAGAGATTCCCGGTAGGGAAAATGATTAGTTCCTCATCTGGGCTCGATATCGAATGGATAAGATTACAAAGCGTCGAATAATGTCCATGGGGGTCTGCCAGAAAGAAAACCCTTCCGGAATAATTAGTCAGGTCAATTGTCTGGACGTGCTCAGATGCCATAAATGCCTCTTCTAGAAAGTACAGTAATAATACCGGATGAGTGTCGGCAATATTTTCGTTAAGAGGGCTAATTTCTGCGCTTAGGCAAAATAGAAGTTGAATTCATCTGTAGTATCCGCACAGAGAGACTTTTAAGTGCCGTCTTTGGATAGGATTTTTTAGTGTCGTAAAGCTGAAGAAAACGTCATTTATGTGTGTTTTTATCAAGTGTACATAAAGTAGAGCAAGACAATTTTTAAAAACGAAGGATTCTTTTTTAACAATAACTTACGTGTGTTTCTTGCCTCGTTTTTGTTGACCTAAAGCAACCATTAGTGTATAAATCCCATATCAAAAGTGGTGGGTTAATTAAACCAATTCGAGGGGTTCTGCATGACTGAATTAGTAAAAACAAAACTGGCTGTAGCTGAATCAAACTCTACTGAATTAGAGACACTTAAAGTTGTTATTGATGATGGTAGTAAAGCGGCAAAACTGGTTTGTGTTAACAATCAAGGTGACCTTGTTCCCTTATTGACTCAAAATAGTTTCGTTGCAGATTTCCGGGTAAGCCATGACGGGCTTATTCCGTTTAATTACCTTATTGATGGCCTTCAACGATTCTCTCATCACAGTGAATCTAGTAATGCCCTTGAAACTACCGACGTTGCGCATCAGTACGATGAGATCAGTCGTCTGAATGTTCACCATGCTCTTCATTCCTCTGGTTTAGAGCCGCAGGATGTTCATCTCTATGTAACATTGCCACTTAGTCAGTTTTATACCGCTTTGGGTGAAACCAATGACGAAAACATCCAACGGAAAAAAGACAACCTGATGAAGCCGGTTGAACGTTATATTGATGGTAAGCGTGTTTCATTTAATGTTGTTTCAGTTACCGTGTTTCCTGAGTCACTTCCGGCGGTAACTCGTGCAGATGAAATTGAGTTAATTGAATCTTTTGAATCAAGCCTGGTTATCGATTTAGGTGGGACAACACTTGATGTAGCAAGCATTACTGGTCAGCTGGAACAGATCTCCCGAGTCAAGGGTTTTGACCGTATTGGTTGTTCTATCGTATATGATGAAGTCCGTCGTTATCTGGATTCTTCAAAGCTGAACGCAAGCTACGCGTATATTCAACACTTGGTCGACAATCGTGATAACAAAGCCTCACTAAAGGTTTCTTCCGATGATCTTGATGGTGTCTTCCAAGCCGTAAATAGTGCCGTAGCGCAACTTCAAGAAAAAGTGATCAAAGCAGTCACTCAGGTGGAAGAACGTCCGCACAATGTATTCCTAGTCGGTGGGGGTTCTTACCTGATTGAACCGGCAGTGCGTGAACATTTTGATAAATCGAAAATCATCATGGTAGATAATCCGCAATTCGCTCTCTCACTGGCTATTGCAGATACTGTTTTTGCGTGATGATGGTTTTGTAAAGGGGGGGGGGTATGACAAAAAAAACTGAGAAGGAAAACGATCGCATCCAGATTAGCGCGTTTTGGTTATCGGAAAGGCAATCTCCGTATGCCTATAATTTTCTAAAAAAAAGTGACTTAACACATCGTGGCGAACAGCTTTCCATAATAAGGTCTGCAATCACTACGGGGTTAGTGCTAAATAACCTCTTCCCCGAGCTATCAAGTTTTATTAATGGACTGAATGAGAGATTAACGGCTGCTGATCTAAATCGGTTTTTTAATGATGAATTTAAAAAGAGTGATTTAAGTAATGAACAGTTGAAAGAACAAATAAGTCTTATGCTTGATTCGAAATTCAACGATTTAATTTTAAAGATTAATAATTGCAAGAATCCTGCTGCTGTATTTTCAACTAATTGTCAAACTGATGTCAGTGATGCAGTAAAGCCTGAGACAGCAAAGGAACAGCGGTTGGAATTAATGTCTACAGAACTGGCCAAAAACTCCATGCCTGTGACTGTAGAGACCTTGCCGCCTGTTGCGATCGCAAATCAGAATGATTCAGTTCTAAAAACTAATCATGGTTCTCCGGACGTTAACTTAGCTCAAACCGAAACCATGGCGCTCAGTGAACAAGCGCAAGTGCAGGGTGTGACAACAAAGCAGAAGAAAAGGGCAAATGCAAACCTCGCAAATCTTGCAAAGTAAATATAGAAGTATCAATTGATTAAAATTTGTAATCTCTCAAAAAAGTCAGCTTACCAGCTGGCTTTTTTGTTGGTATATTATTAGTAGATGAGGTTGGATGGTGAACCGGTTACATGTAGTTAATGGAACACTCAATGCTGCATAGCAAGTTAAATAATTTCGTAGAATTATAGATCCAACTCAAAAACTCATTATGAACCTCTTTGGTTGTTTCAGGTCTAACCAGTTTGTTTTATGAAACCTAATTTTAGTTATGTATACTACTAAAAAAAAGGTGGTTTAGCTCCTGTTTATGGTTGTTCGTTTGCACGATTTAAGAACAGGTGTTAAAACGGGTACAGATTTGTCCTAAAGTATTGGTTGAAGTAAGAAATATCTTACTAAAATTGGTACTTATTTATTATTTTATGTAAAAAATCTCTATGCTTTACTGGTCAAGTTAGGTTTTTTTGTTACCCTAGCACCCTATGATCCTAAGAGTTTCTGCCGTGCAATCTGGATGAGCGTAAAGAAACTAACGGCATCATGTGTAACTGTTTGATTATTATAATGAAGGCTGACTGAATGTTATCACGCAACTCACTAATACATGGTTTACGTCGAGATCAGTTAATCGAAGTTCTGTCTATTTCTGAATTCCCAGTTGTCCTGGTCGAGAATCCCTTCATTCAGCCTGAATCAACGGGCAAAAAACCTGTAATTTTTAATATTGATGAATTTCATGTTTCTATCGCTCCAATTTCCTCCCTTAAGTACGACTGGGAATGGGCTCCAATTGATACAATACTCATCGAAGTGGTCATTCCACCTGCGGAAGCAGACCTCGTAAGCGCCGAGAATGATTTTCTTCGCGATGCGGGTATTGGCCATATTCAATGCGAGCCTGGTGGTGTATCGATACGCCGTACAGTGACATTTGTTGGTGGTATCACCGCCGACAATTTGCTGTATCAGCTTAGGCTTATGTGCGTGAGTGCTTTACACCTGATTGGAGAGGAACTGGAGGATGAAAGTTAATTACAAGAAACTATTACCTCTTGTAGTGCTCGGTTTAACAATTGCGGGGGCTTACTCGCTTTTCAACGCAAGACCGGCGGAGCCCGACTTGTACGATTTTACTGGCAAAGTTCTTAAAGCCACGTCTGTTTTCCAACCCTGTGATAAAGAATCCACACCTTCGTTAAACGTTAAAATTGCAGATAACGGAAACATACATATCAATGGTGTTGCATCAAAAGTTACTTTTGTTGAAAAAGTTTCGCCTGATGAAATTTCTGTTAAGTGTGCTGGGTTACCAATCAAAAATGCTCGGCTTGTGCATACGAGCTCTTACACCATGATAATTTCGGAAGGAAAAGGTGGTTTTGTTATTTCGGATTTGATACGCATCCAGGATAATGAAGTCATCTCCGGTATATGGTTCTTTAAGAAGAGAGCATAGCAATGAAAGAACTGGAAGCTATTGGAACGAAGGCTCTACGGGCTAGGGTCTTCAGCCAGTCAGTGGCGATGGCATTTGAAGTGAACGTCGACATAAGTCGGTCTGCTGATAATTCAGCCTTCATAAGCGAGGCTGAAAAATATTACCTTACTCTCCAATTCGCCCCTCCGGCTGACAATAGAGAATATGGGTGGAATTCAGAGGGAAGTATTCTCATGAAACTATCCCAAAACGAAGCCATGGCGCTGGCTTCTGTCTTCCTGAGAATTAAACCTACACTTAAAATTGAAAAGAGAAAAACCACGCATCGCACACACCAGGCTTACAAAAATATCACTATCGGCCCAAATGACCGTGGGGGCTTGTTAGTCACGTCAGGCATTGTTCCGGTCGAAAGGGGTTCATTTAAACCCATAAATTATAATCTTCCCGTAACGCAAATGGATTGTGTTTCAACAGGACTTTTTTTGCTTGGATTCTTGACGCTTAAGATGCCATGGGTATCCTCAGAATCGATAATAACTGCTCTGCGCCTTTCGGAGTCGAAAAGCTGTCAGTGAGTTAAAAATCTTCAATTTTTAGCAAAAAATTAATATTTTTTTTTCCTCTTAACGAACAAGATTTCAGATTTTTTTATCGTAGAGTAATTTTAATTCTGCGTAAAAAAAACAGGTGTTCGTCATGAGAAAATCAGGTTTATGTTTAACCCTGTTGTTTTCTTTAATTGCCTCGATTAAGTCGGTACATGCCGAGGCAATTATGATTTCCGGAAAACTCCAGGCTGATATGCCTGCCGTCACGTTTAATCCCGGCCCGGGCGATTTTGTTGCATTCGTAAACAATAATATAATTACTGCCTCAGGCTCTGGAACCGCATGTAATGTGACGGTTGATGATCGTGCGACATCAACGGTGGATAATCTTGTCTGCTTCTTTGAGTGGCTTCCAAATAGCTCTGGATTTACTGCTAACGGGTTCACGTTAACCGGGATTCCAAACAGCTCAGGAGACCTAAAACTCCCTTACAAAATTTCCTATTTTTCCGGTACAGAAAGGCAAAAAGTAGAAGTAGTGAAAGGGGAGTATACAGTTAATGCTCTCGTACCGGTTAAACCGACGATCACCGGCCTAAAGTCGTCTATGAATGGGCTGGTTCAAGAGGGTTACACACTTAAATCTTATATTAAGGATGAAGTGATCAGGAGTTTTGCCGTCTCAGTAGAACCCCGCAATTTTGTGCAATATATTTCTATCGGATCGGGTTCTGCCTGTGAAGTCCCTATTGGTGGGACCAGTTGCACGATCGATGTAGGAAGTATTAAAGTAAGTGATTCGGATTTATTGATAGGTTCACGGGAAATAACTGTCACCGCTAATTCGAAAAATAATTACTTTGCCCCTCCTGAAGCGCAAAAGCTTACGCTGACCTGGGACTACCGTCCTCCTGTTGTTGACCATACTCTCTGGAATTTCACTGATGAAGCTAAAACTATCAGTATTGGCGGTCAGCAAATCTATACCGGCGCTAAAACGGTAGCTGTAGCCGTCAAAGTGCCCCAGGAAGAGACTGAAGGCGAGTGGTGGCTACCAACAGCTATGACGCTGACGATGGTGCCGGACGGGGTTTTCAAGCCGACAACAAAAGTAACTTTGGATGACGGTACGGTTATCGACTTTAAGCAATCCTGGGTAACACCGATACGGCGTACCCTCCAGCCCGTGAGCGGACCCCAGAAGGTCGGCGATGAGTATCTGTATATCTTTGACTTAACAGACCTGACGAATGGCTCTTATGCCGCCACGTTCACTATAGAGAATACTAGCAAGAATACGTCTACGTACAATGAGCCCGAAAGCAAACTGATGCTTTCTGATAACCCCACACTCATGGTACTTAAGGATGGGGCAGCGCTGGCAAAACGAGCACCTGTTTATTTCTTAAATGAAATTATTGTTGCCGCATTCCAGGGGCAGGCCGGGGTTGCGGATATTAAAGCCGTTACTATCGATAACAAAGTTGTTGAACTCACCCCAACGAACTACAAAGGCATTTATTATCTGCCGGTGGGGGATGATCTAGATGTGAATGCTGACCACGAAATCACAGTCGTGGCGGAAAACCTGTATGGCAAGATTGTGACATTCAATACCACTTTCACGTATCAACCGACAGGGTTTGCGCTTAAAAACTTAGAAAAAGACGTCACCTTGTATTCTCGCGTTCGGCAATATACCGATCTGATGAGTCAGACAGCCGGTGATAAATGCACTCTCTTTACTACGGAAGAGAACGCGCAGGCTTATCTTGAGTGGTATGGCGGCAAATCTGATATCACTGCCTGTTACCCTCAGTGGAACAATGTACCGGACGGGCTTGAATTTTACTTTAAAGGCAGGACGCCAGGACTTACGGGGTTCTTCAATAAAACTGGCGAAAACCTGCTCGATTACCAAGTCTATATGATAAACGGTAGAGGCTCTAAAGCTGTGTCGGCCAAATACCGCCGCGTATTGACAACTCAACTGCCATATAACCCAATCCTTACTTACAAGAAAAATAAGTTGGTAACTGGGATCAACCCTAACACTGCACTAGCGTACACGACAGGTGGGGAAGCTGCTCGCCTCTTGGCAAAAGTGGTACCTGCTGATGTGACAGTCTATGTTTCGCAAAACGGGGGTGAGAACACAAAAACGACGTTTAAAAACCGTTCATCAAACAACGATGCAACTACATTCGTTCAGCGTCTGAAAGTAGCCGCAGCCCCACTGTGGACGAAAAATGTATTCGACATTGCTGTAGAGTACTCGAAGGACCCGACAATGCGGACCGCCGATACACTTAACGTGTATACGGTCCCCGACTTCAGCATTCGGGCTACGATGGAAGTCGAAGACAAAAAGACGGCTACTACAATGGAATTACCGTTGAAGGTGTCAGTTGGGCGCTATAACAATTCAACTCGCAAAAGCTCATTTAGCCGGACGACAATGGGTGACTGGGATGTAACCATTTACGCTCAGAAAAGTATCTATGGTAAAGATCCAGAAACAGGCCGTTTTAAAACGACGTATGAACGTACCCCATTAACCGAGGCATTGCCGGTGAATGATGCCGGGGTAGTCGAAACAAAAATCAAAATCGAGAATATGGACCTTGGGAACATGCGTCTTGTCGGGATAGCTAAAGTCCGTTCGCCTTTCGCTGATTTTGAATTGACCCGGGAAACAAGTGCGGTCGGCATACGTGTGTATAAGGGTGAAGAGCTGGAGGGTAATCTCTCAAAGAGCCTGATTATCGGCCGTATCCCGCTCAGTACGCTTGTGAACTTCAAATCGGCCAGCACAGCTAACTCTGATGCGCTTGCTCCTACCGAGTGGCAGGAGTCGTCAGACAATGGGCAGACATGGACGATGCTTTCGGACATGACTGGGAAGAGAAGTATTTCAATCAGAAAAACTGACGTCGGTAAGTGGCTCTACAGGGCCAAGATGACCAACAAGTTTACGTCAAAAGTGTCTTATAGCGACGTGCTGACAGTTGTAACGTACAAACAGCCTAAGCTAAGTATTGATGTTGCGGAAATTCTTGAAGGCGATGATTTACCAGTCTCGTTGCTGGATAATGATGAGCCGATTCCGCAGGGTACGGCTGAAGTAATGTGGTCGGAAGATAAAATTAATTGGGTCGCGGGTGACACTACCTATACCGTGACTGCCGCTGAGAAGCTTCCGCCAACTATCTACGCCCGGATGCGCTATCTGGATTCAGACGACCTGGCTGAAGAGTCCTCCTGGAAAGAGACGTCTGCGCGGTTAACGGTCGCTAAACCCAAGCGCCTTTCCGTTTCAGTGAGCAGCATTTCAAAGGTAGAGGTGGGAAGTAAAGTTACTTTAGATGGTAAATACTCCAACCCGAACAGTCGGTACCAGAACGGAAATGACGTCATTGAAGAATGGACTGCCCCTGACGGACAGAAAATCAGAGGGCCTAAGTTGTCGATGACGCTGACAGAGGAGATGCTGGATAAGCAAGGCTATGCGGCATTTACATACAGTGCATGGCTCGCTGACAGCAAGGAAAGTACCATTTCCACGCGGAAAGTATCGATTAAGTCCTGGGTGTATAAGTTCCCTGAAATGAAAGTCAGTACGAAGCTAAAATACACTATGGCCCCGTCGACCTTACACGTCGCCCTGACCGGAATAAAAGACGGTGACTATCCGGGAGTAACTTATTCACGGGAGTGGATCTACGATAAGGAAAATATCTCCATTTCAAAAGATGAAGGAGATACGAAAGAGTTTGCAATTGCGAAGCCGGGTAAATATACGTTGATGATCGTTTTCCGCGATAACCGTAATAACGAACAGCGTATTGAAAATACCTTCGTCGTCGATGAGCAAACTCCGATGACTGTTGAAATGACCCCAAAATTCTCTAATAAGTTCATGAGGGCTCCTCTTGATGTCACACTAAGATCTAATATTAAACTGGCGCACTCTGCTGACAGTATTGATACGGTGACGTATAAAGTAAATGGAGAGGTTGTCCAGGGTAGTAAAAACTATTGGGCTCAGGGAATTCCCGGTCTTACTGAGAAAAAATATGAAATCACGCTGGATGTTGTCAGTAAAATGGGACAGCGTGGTACAGCATCAGTAGATTTTGATGTTGTAAAAAACGCCGCTCCGCAATGTGTGCTAAGCCATACAGAATCCAATATGAGCTGGAGTTTCACAAATAAATGTGTCGATACTGATGGCAAACTGGTTCGTTATGAATGGTATATCAATGATGAACTAAGGAATGTTTTTGGCAGCACTGCGACACTATCGAAAAATCTTAATCGTGGGAAGCAAGATATCCGTGTAGTCGCATATGATGATAGTGGAGATTCAGCAACACAGCGCACGGTCGTATATGGCCCAGATGAGGAAAAATCAAAGGCTGTAGAAACAACTGGTACATCGCAGTAAGACAAATTTATGTACTGAAATAGAAGCCGGGACAGTAATGTCCCGGCTTTTTGTCTTTGGTCTTTTGAATTGATTTCGTCGGAAAAGTTACTTTGCATGAACGGTGATACAAGTCTCATGAATCACCAATCAATGGCAATAATGAAAGAAAAAGAGGGGCGTAAATTATCAGAAATAACTGGCTTTGTAGAAATAATGACGGTCCAAAACATGGATAATAGGTATTAAGGTAATGTAAAAATTAGTCCTTTGGTTCCGGTATCTGAGAGAAGCAGGTTATGAGCGAATACATACCTAAGAAGCGTGGGTTACTGAGTTTTGATTGGTACGTGCCGATCAATTTGGCAATTCTGATACTGGTACTGGCCATCTTCTTTACTCGATTTACATTTGGACATGGGCTATTAAATGGTTGTTTACCTGCTGATTTTTACATGATTGACTTGAAGGATAAATCTGTCAAGGCAGGAAACATCATTGCATTTCATATGCCAAAATCAGTCCGATTTATACGTGAAAATGAGAAGGTTATTAAAATTGTGGCGGGGGTAGGCGGAGATCGCCTAAGAGTCACAATGGATGGCGTTTATAACGGGAGCAAGTTTTATAAAGCTAATGCCAGACGTATTTCAATGAAATACAACATACCTGCTGAGTCTATTGAAAGAGAATTAACTATTCCGAAAGGAGAAGTTTTTTTAATTGGCCAAACGGATCACTCATGGGACTCACGATTTTGGGGGCCGGTTAAGTTGACTTCAGTTATTGGGAAAACATATGCGATCTATTGAATTAAAAACAACGATTAAGCCTCTGGCCACCTGCCTGGCGTTTTACGCCTTGATGTCCACCGCTACGGCTAGCCCCCAGTATCAACAGGTTGCTGACGACATTGCTAGGCAAGCTCAAGTATTGGGCGCTCAGTCAACGCCGCCGGAAACAGCAGAAGGCCCGCTCTCGTCAGGCTCTCTGGATTCTCCGGATGTCCAGAAGTACGTCCGCCAGGCTGAAGCTTTGAAGCAAAACAGGGACATCAGTCAGCCAACGAATCGGGGCTATGTACCGGGTATGAATGCTGACAGTGTGCAGGCGGTTATCGATCATACTCAGGCTATACGCGCTCAGAATAATAATTCTGAAGCAGTTAATGACATTATTCGCAGACGTGATGAAATTCAGGGAAATATTCAGCTGAACGACTCAGCACTGAAGTCTGTCGAAAATAAACCAGAAGTAATGCGCAGCCAGTCGACGAATATCGAAAAAATGTTTGGTACCTCAGGGATCACCGCCGCTGACTTCGAACGAAAAATAGATAGCAGACGGGAAGAGGTGCTTTCGACAGAAAACGGTATCACTATCTTTGCGTCATTTAGCCTGCCTGATTACGTCCTAGAAGATCTACTCCGTACCGCGTCACAAAATAAGGCGAGAGTGGTTTTTAATGGTCTGAAGAAAGGCACGACGCGTCTTCCGGAGACTCAGGCTGCAATCAATCAGTTGGTGGTGAAGGGGAAGTTTGACTCTCCACTGATTACGATTGACCCTGATGCGTTTGACCAGTACCAGGTCACGCAGGTCCCGACAATTATCTCCCGTGAGGAATCCCGATTCGCTAAAATGGTCGGTTCGTTTAACGTTGATTTCTTCCAGCGAGAACTGGCCAGAAATCCCGATCAGGATATTTTACCTAATGCTGGTACGACCTATCCGGTCGAAGAGAAAAGCATTATTAAAGAGCTCGAAGAGCGAGCACAAAAGTATGACTGGGAGGGCGCCAAGAAGCGAGCTGTTGCAGACACATGGAAGAACCAATTCATGGTTAATCTGCCTCCGGCTCAGGAGCACAAGGAATGGTTAATTGACCCGACTATCAGGGTCACTCAGGACGTGAAAGATAAGCAGGGCCGCGTCATTGCTTCTGCGGGCGAGCTGATTAACCCGCTGAGCAGGTTCCCGCAGAACCTCACCATGATAATTTTTGACCCATTGAATCCGGGGCAGCTTGATTGGGCTGAGAAGCAATATCGCCAACTTCTTGGCAGCGGACAGGTTATGCCGATGTTTACGCGAATTAAACAGGAAAATGGTTGGGACCATCTGAATGATCTGCGCGAGAAATTTAACGGGAAAGTATTCAAAGTCAATGAGCAAATTATTTCCCGCTTCCAGATTAAAAACACTCCAGTGTTGATTTCAACTGAAAAAGATAAATTCCGGATAACGCAATTCAGTGAAGCTGAAATACGTGGTGTTGGAGAAAAAATCTCGGCAGAGGAGAACTGATATGAAGATCGGATTTATTTTAGGGGCGCTGCTGGCCACATGGCTGACTCTGAATTACCCGGACCTGATGAGAGAGTATTTCAACAAAGTGGTTACGTATATGGAAAGCGTGACAACATTCATTACTAAATAGTGAGCGTGCCGGTGAAGAAGCTAAAAAAGTTACTTTTGGAAATTTTGGTTGCTGTCATGCTGTCATTTTCCCTGCCTGCAATGACCATGGCCGCAGATACCGGCGTCCCGGGAGCAATGTGCCAGTCAGCTGGTGTGTGGCAGGGACTAATCAAAAATATCTGCTGGAGTTGCATCTTCCCGATGCGGATCATGGGAATTGGTGCGGCACCTGAAGGTGCCGCACCCTCACGCCCCGGCTGCTATTGCACAGACCAAAATGGGATACCAGAAATCGGATGGCAGTTAAGTTTTTTCCAGCCAGTTAAAATCGTAGAAGTAGTGAAAAGCCCATGGTGCAGCCCATTTTTGGAGGGAACCATGTTGCAAAAATCACAGTTCGATATTGGCAAGAGCAATACTAACCAGCCTATGACTGCTACAGAAGCCGGATTCTACGACGTACATCTCTGGGAATTCCCGATCATGACAATGTTGAAATTGCTGATAATCGGTGAATGTACAGCAGAACCTTATATTGATGCCAGTCTGACGTATATCAGCGAAGTTGATCCAATGTGGGAAAGTGATCTGTTGACGCTCGTGCTGAACCCCGAAGCTGTGGTATTTGCAAACCCTATTGCCTCAATGGTATGTGCTGCTGACTGCGTGGCAGTGACTGCCGGAAAGGATAATTTGGCTGCCTATTTTTGTGCCGGTTGTGATGGTAACTTGTACCCGCTTACAGGGCACGTCTATGCGAATGATGATGCCGTCAGAACCAGTTCCCTTATTACACAACGACTACTAACTAAGTTACATCGGCAAGGAATGCTAATGAGAACAATGGGAGCAGATGCAATGTGTGAGAAAACATGGGAATACTTCACTCCTCGTTCACAATATAGACTTTCAATGCTTTACCCAACGCCAGAAGCTAAAGGGCCTGATTGCTGCCATAGGCTTGGTGACTCCGTACATGATTGGTCAACGCTGAAAGGTGGACGAAAGAAAATAGGCATAGATAATTATGTCTATATGCTATGGAGATATAATGACTGTTGCGTGCGTTTTAATCCCGGCGCTTAATTGCAGGAGGCTTTTAATATGAAAACTAGGAAATTAATTGCTTCAACAATTATTGCGTCTATGCTCGCAAATACTATGAGTTGGGCATTTTACGTTTCGCTCATTAACATGGTTATGACACCAAAAATATACGCAGCTGATGCGATATTTGATCAGTTGGAAAACAATTTTGACCTTGCGAACCCCAACGCAAATCGAAATGCAACAACAAGTGCTCAGGATATTGTAGAGAAGTACAAGAATGCTGATTCCGGGGAAAACCTGAGCGGAAAAATATCAGATAAATATGTAGGTAAAGCAGATTCAATAAACTTAGACGTTGGGAAGTACGGGGCGCTGAACTCAAACGAAAGTGTTATGAGTAATGCTGCATCTGACGGCAAGTCGATCGGTAAGACCGTACAGTTACCGAGCATGACGGGCGGTACGATCAACTCTAATTATACGAAAGAGGGGGCAAAGTTACTTTCCAGAGACAGTAGCGGTAACATTGGTATAAGTAACAACACGAATACAACGGCAGGAACCAAAACCAGTACAGGAGAGCTATTCAGCTCAGAGCAGAAGCACAGTGATATTCAGTTTAATTCCGGTGGCCGGTATGGAGATGAGGATGGATTCATCAATGACATCAAAAATCGAAAAAGTCAGCTGTTTGAAGCGCAGAGTTACGATGGGGTTGCCTACCGTACACTGGTGAATGCAAATAAAGACAACCCAGCATCTAATATTAAACCTAACGACCCTATGTTCAATGCTGGCCGAAATGAAATTGGTAATGCTGTAGCCGGTACAGGCAACTGGCTACAGAGTTGCAATACGGAAACAAAAAAACAAACTATTACTACACACTATCCAGATTATAAAGAGTTTTACTGCAACTCACCCAAGAAAGATAACTTTAATAGTTGCACAATAACTCGTGATTTTTCCGTACCTGTTTATATCTCAGGTGGTAATGGTGATATGTCTATGTGCGGGGATAATTGTGTGAGGGTCTGGTTCGGCAGAAGAGACGACAACTATTGGAACGATGGAGTATATGACAACTCATTAACCTTAAAATTTCATCCTGATGCAAAGCTTGCAACTGCGAAAATAATTAATGCAGAGTGGGATGATCATATGAGGGTCACGCTTGATGGAACGCAGATTTTTGCTCACATAGATGGAGAATATAGAAGTAGCAATTATCCATCACCACAAGGGCCATGGGAGCTGAAAAAATCATGGAAGCTTGACAAAGTCTACGATATTACCGACCAGGTAAGAAACTCTGTATATCAGGAGGTGGACCGTGAAGTGACAATGGCGTCACGCGTTTGGGTAGGTGGCGGTGGGGAAGGCTATTTTGAAGTTGAGCTGACTTTTGAAAATATGAAGCTGGAGGATAAACATATACAGGAACCCGCAGGTTGTTTTGATGCAGTACAAACGCCGAATTCATTCTGTCGGTTTGACCGGTTTGTGAACATGGATGTCGGTACAAAGCGGCTCCCGGAAACTGTGCTTAAAATGGCCACACCGCTTTATAAAGGCGATACCGGGTTCTTAACCTGGAAAACAAACCTTGAAGGTTACTTCTGTGATCCCCTGGCGAAGGAAAAGCTGTGCTCATATGATGCGAAGGGAAACATCATGAAAGACGCCGCAGGAAAAGACCTCTGCTACAACTACGACGACATTAAAAATATGCCTGACGCTTGCGGCACATATAAAAATGATGCTGCGTGTGTGCTCGATACACAGACTTGTGCAGAAGGTTGGTTCGATGAAGGCACAAATACATGCTACATGTATGAGCAGAAATATACGTGTGACAGAGGTAAGGACGTCGTCAGAGAGGTAGAGTCACAGACTAACGCCTGTGTAGGTATGATCCCATGTTCTGGTGGAACATGCGAAACCGGCCCAAAAGAGGAAAACAATGATTTTGGGAAAGTGGCCGCGTACTCAAACATGGTTCAGTACATGCAGGGTGAGGCAAAATGCGAAGATCCCAACGACCCTAATTCCTGCTCCGTCTTTGAGGGGAAAGCAGAATGGTGCGGCAGGTCCGTTGGTTTTGTGAACGGGCTGGCCAAAACAGATTGCTGCGAACAGCCACAGGGTACCGCTGGCTCACTAGAGGCGATTATGCTGGCTGGGTCGATGATCCGAAACACGAACTGGACACGAGTGAATGCTCAGCTGGTAAGCTGGACCGGTGGGGAGAGTGGAACCTGGGCTTCAATGGCTAACTCGGTTGGTGAATGGACAGCATCGGCAGGTAAAACTGTTGGTCAGATGTGGAACAATGTCACCAGTTCGCTAACCAGCGTCTACGAAAATGTGGCCGGTAACCTTGGGCGAACAGTAGGTTCATCCACTGCTGGTGGAAGTGGTCAACTTGCTAAGGAGACAATGAGCTCTTTCGGGCTTGGTACCCTTAAGAAGATGGCCATGGAAAAAGCATATGACTTGCTTCCCGATACAGTAAGGGACTTCGTTTTTAAAAATGTAGCGACAACGGGTGGCGAAGTAGTCTTTTCAGCAGCAATTCAAAACTTTATGCTTGCATTAAATGTCATTGGCTGGATTTATACCGCATATCAAATAACAAAAATGTTGCTTGAAATGCTTGTGGCCTGTGATCAAAAAGAAATGGAAGCGTCTATTCATAAAAATCAGAAATCCTGTTTCACACTGGATACTGAACGCTGTGTTAAATATCTCAATATGGGATTTACAAAGAAGTGTGTTAAAAAAGCAACAGACATGTGCTGCTACAATTCAATGTTATCTCGCGTGATTATGCAGCAGGCGTATCCTCAACTTGGAATAGATCCGGTTGCTTCGAGTTGCGTTGGATTATCAATTAGTCAAATACAGAGATTAGATTTTGATAAGATCGATTTAACTGAATGGATTAACGATGCCGTCCAGGTCGGAGAAGTTCCTGATCAGTACGCTACATTCTCCGAGTCATCGATAACAGAAAATTTGCCATTTAAAAATGAAAATTACCAACTTCCATCCCAAAGAACGAAAGAATCAATGGGTGGTGAGGATAATATGATAAAAGCTAGACAGGAAAATAATCAGGCAATTAAAGAGGAGAATGTGGACTGTAGCTATCTACCACGGCCCGCGATTTGTGAAGTTGGGTCAACTTATGTAGACCCAATTACTGGGAAGGAATTACCAAAATACTAAATGTAGGGGCTGTAAAGCCCCTTTATTTTTATTTTGCTTTAAGAGTTTTTTCAGGGAAACCCTTCTGACCATATTCTCCTGCGAAAAGATAATAATCTTTACCGTTAATAGATGCAGCAACGCCACCTGGGGTAGTGAATTTTGGACTGTCAGAACGGAAAATAATACCTGAGAAGTTAGTACTAGATTCATTGCCTTTAAATGGAATGAATACGTAACGAACTACTGAATAATCACCGGCAGGTAGATTAAGTTGAGGGATTTCAGATCCAGACGCTGGGCGAATAACCTGGAAGCTGTACATGGACTTAGTCGGCATTACGTCGGCAGCTGGCTTTGAAGGGAGGTCGCAGGTACTCCATTTATTCATCACTGCCATATCAATCTTGCATGAAGCCAGAGCCGCACTTTGCTTCGAAGGATTGAACCCGAGTGCCACCTGTGACTCTTTGGTGTGATTATAAACATATGCAGCACCGGCACGTACTAAGCTTTCATCGTTATAAGGAAGTTTTTTAGGGTTCGGGACAAAGACGACGTATTGGTTAACCTGGATATATTCAGCGTCAGAGGAGCTGTACATTGATCCCAAACTCATAATACTTAATCCACTGAGCCCTCCTGTAACATAGCCCATAGAGCCACTAATTAGCAGTTTGGAAAGCAAGTTATCTGCATCGCCACCCGGCTGGACTGTTTCTTCATTAAAAGTAACGTCAAAACCGGCCAAAGAGTAAGCATTTTTGGCTACCGAGTCTTTAGAATTAGCATGCCAGTAGAGCCCATGAGTGTCGCTGTGCTGTGCAGAATTCGGGGTTTTACCAGCATCCCGGGCACAACCAACCAGCGATGCACTGGCAACAAAAGCAGAAACCAGAGATACAAAACGTTTAGTTTTCATTTGAGACCCTTCTTTGAATGATTTTTTTGTCTAGAAGCATTATTTCATACTCGTCAGTTTCTCAAACAACCAAAATGCAGAAAAAATGAAAAAATGTGAAGCGAACAAAAACCAGCCTTGTAAAGAAAAATCCCTCTAAATTAAATCGTATAATCAGTGGGACTAAATATTCAGAGGCTTTTATGGGTAAACCAACAGATGAGCAAAGGGTCATCATTGAAAATGCAAACGCAAATAATATGGTTATTGCAGCACCAGGGTCTGGGAAGTCATTTACGATGATCGAGGCTGTGATCTCAATCCTCAGGCAGTTCCCATATGCCAAGGTTGGAATGGTCACATTTACTCGCGCTGCAACAAATTCATTGGCTGAAAAGCTGAAAAGTCGGTTAAGTAAAAAAGACCAGGATAGGGTGCTGGTAAATACTTTCCACGGCTTTATCCGGATGCAACTGGACATGGTCAACTGGAAGGGCAAGATGCTGATTAGCTCGGCACAGCGTTCTGTAATTCATCGTGCGTTAAAGGAGTCAGGCGCGCCTTTCCGTTACCCGGAAGCTGAATTTGCTATTGATGCGATTGGAAGGGAAATGGATACAGACATCATTTCAGTTCGCCATACGCGTCAACAAATCCACTTGTTCAACACATACCAGGCAATATGTCAGAAAGACCACGTAGCTGACTTAAATGCACTCTCACGTTTTGTCGTGGGCCAGATGCACTCAGGAAAAATGCAGCCACTAAATTTGACGCATTTAGTTGTAGATGAGGTGCAAGACACCGACTCGATTCAGTATGCCTGGATCGCACTACATACAAGGGGTGGTGTTAACACGAGCATCGTAGGGGATGATGATCAGGCAATCTATTCTTTCAGGGCCTCCGGCGGGGTAAAAATATTCCAGCAATTTGAAAAACAATTCAGGCCAAACATATTTTATCTAAATACCTGTTTCAGGTGTGAACCAGAAATTCTTAAGGTTGCAGGGGCATTGATTGAAAAAAATGTTTACAGATACGTTAAGGATCTGCGTTCAGCTAAAAGTGGTGGTGGAAAAGTTAATTTCCGCTCATATGTTGATATGGATGAACAGATTCAAGGCATCCTCAATCTAATTAACCAAGACCCAAATGGCTGGGCAATCCTTAGCAGAGGTAATGCACATCTTGATCAGCTTGAAAGCCTCATAGAGCAGCCGGTTCTTCGTTATGGAGGCAAGTCCTTTTGGGATGAGAAAGAGACGAGCGACGTACTGCATCTGATGGCTTTCTTTCGGCAGTCCAACGATGTTCGATTAATGAAGAGGGTGCTGGCGCTTTTCGGTGAAAATGAAGAAGTTTTGGATCAAACAGCATTTAGCATGAAAGGGAGAAAAGTAACTTTTGGTGAACTGAGCATCCCAGATGCAAGTTCCCTGGAAACAAGAACACTTCACTCAAACTTCACCCGGTTTACACAGGAGACTCGGGATAAAGTTGAAATCGAAAAGCGCTTCGCAAATCTGATTAAATGGATGGAATTGTCATCAATAAAAATGAGGACTCAGAAAGGTTCACCTTCACTGACACGAATTGCGTTAGATACCTGTAAGCAATGGGCTGAGAAAAATGGCTGGCAAAACATGATAAATCGAGCTGCGGCGATGTGTTTGGGGCCTAAAAAGAAGGATGAGGAATATACGCCGGATAAAGTAGTTTTATCGACATTGCATGGTTCGAAGGGGCTAGAATGGAAAAAAGTCATTATTATGAGTTGCAATGCTGACCAGATCCCAAGCAAGAGATCAGTGGGGCAGGAAGCGATTGAAGAAGAGAGAAGACTTCTATTTGTAGGATTTACACGAGCAGAACAACAGCTGCATGTAATGTGGTACGGTGATCCGTCCTTCTTTTTAAGCGAATGCGCCGAAGAAAAATTGAAAGAGGCAGCGAATATGAGAATAGAATCAAATTTAACAGAAGAATTTTCCAATCAGTATTTACAATAATGACTCTATGTTGTATAAGAATATTGAGCTTTGTATTATCGCTCCCACATTTCAAGTAACTGACAAAAGTTACTTTGCGCATTAAGCGCGGATTCAGCCGTGAAAAGCGGCCAGCTTACTTAAGCTGCAAGGCACCACCGGCAAAATGTCACCTTTGTCGCTGGTGCCTTTCCTATGCCCGTAAAAAGGCAAACCGAATTTACCAAATCGTAACTAATTTAGCTCTTGATTGAGCTATTTTCGTTGCGTACTTCTAATGCCAGAAAGTATAAATCAGGCGGTTCATAGCTTACGGGAGATGAATGACAGGCTTTGCCTTTGTGTTGGAATATTCCATTATTCCTTCCTTCTTACTATATATAGGTGACCCCAAATGTCTAAAAGCAAAGCACGCAGTAAAGCCCTTCTTCTGGCCTTCGCCGATCTGATTCCGGATATGGACAAGGCAGTTAACAAGAAGTTATTGGAATCTCTGATTATTTACTCAGGGCATGATAATGACCTTATTGTTATTTTGAATGAAGACGGACCAACTATAATTGAACTGAACTCTTTAAAATCGGTTTCTATGCTGGCCCAAAAGCTTTCAGCTTTTTCAACTTATTATCATGTAGAAATGCAGCAAATTCATGTCAATCCAATTGACTTTGAGAAGGCTTATAAGCTACTCAAAGAAGCACCTGCAATTCCCATGTTTAAAACTTTAGCTGAACTGGATAAGTTTTTAAATGAAGAGTTTGAAAAGTATGGGTTGAACACATTCCTTGATGTGGATGACCTAGATTATTCACTCGATAAATCCAGAGAGTTAAAAAATGATCAGTTGATTGCCTGGGTTTCTGAAATTATTGTGAAGCGCGATAAATTAGCATTGCGTAATCGCTTTAATGAAGTGACAAAGGCACATTATGAAACTGTAGATGCATTGTATGCAGCCGTCCGTCCCTTAATGAAAGAATTAGGTTTTCCTGATGAACTCATGCTACATACCTTTAGTGAATTGAGCGTTTTCGATTCCAAAGGCTGGGACCATGCTATCAAATCTAAAATTGAATTTCTCACAAAACGAGAAGCGCAATATTTAGATGACAAAATGAAGGCAGAAAAACGGCAGTTAACAATTGATGAACTTTTGACTCAAGTCAATAGCGCTAAAACAGCTAAAGAACCAAGACCTTTTGGTCAGACGTTTTGTTTTGCTGTTCTTGGCATGATGTCATTGATGTTCATTGTAAATAAATTTATTTAATCCTGTTAAGGGGGAACCCTGACAGGGCTTCTCTTTGATTAAAATGAGGAGAGAAGAAATGTCACATCTTGAATATGTTAATGAAGTTAAAGTGTCCGGGATAGTTATCAGTGCAATGGAGAAAGAAATGACTGACGGTAACGTTGGGTTATTAATAAAGCTCAAAAACAGAATGAAGACTGAAATTAATGGTGAAATCGCTGAGAGAGAATTTTCTATTCAAATCAAAGTGTCACCAGAAATGTATTCAGGCTGTTTCACTGGTATAAATCAAGGTGATGAGTTAATGGTCTCCGGTTATCTTGTTGTGGATATTGTCACGTTGGAAGGGAGAGAGCACCCTCTTGACTACATGAGAGTCGTTGCAACAAGTAAGTTAGCTCACATACCTAAACCCCCCAAGGGTTTTGGGCAAAGTAGCTTTAGACAGATCTGACATTTAAACCACCCTAAAGGGGAGAAATCCCTTCATGGGAGATCTCCCTTTGGAGGCCCCATGAAACAAAAAATTAGCTCGACATCATTTATTGGTAAACAAATGGATTTTTTCTCTATATTCGATTTTGAAGAAGAGGAAAATGAAATAATACCCATAGTTGAGTCTCCGCTTGAATATATAAATAATGCAATAGCCCAAAAGCAAAGCATGCAATCAGAAGAAAAACATTCTGGCCCGGAACTGGTGCCTCATGTGTCGGATGATGTTGCATTGCTAGGTCATTGTTCCAAATTACTCAACAATCAAATTCTGCATGGAATTAGTTTTGCTTCTGAAACTGATTATCTCTTCACTTTAGAAGAATACAATGCAGAATTAGGTGGTCTGGTTATCGACTGGGCTCCTGAAGATGTATATCAGTTATACGTCGTCGCAATGGAAGAGTCGTTGGAAAACGTTAAATATCTTGTCTTTACAAAATCACTCTATACAACTGATGAATTCGGAAATATCAAAGTGAATCCGCTTCTTGAAGCAGAAACACGTTGGTATATGTCGCAGTCATTTGAGCTTACATGTGCCACTCATGGTATAGATGCTATTGAGTTTAGGTCAGAGCTTAAAAAAAGCTTGTATGAATACACGCACAGTTTTGAAAGTGAAAATGTTAAATTATCTCAATATCATCAGGATAAAGAGATTATTTTGCATGATTGTAAGGAAGATATGGGATGGGATATCTTTTTCGACCGTGACTATTTATTGGCAGAAAATAAACTGGCAGTAAAATGGACTGATCGGGATATAATGGATGTCTATTCTAAAGCATTTAAATCAACAATTAATTTGTTTGAAAAACTTGTCGTAAATAACAAGTTAACATTAAGGGATACATCAGGTTGGGTTATCGTAAACCCTACATTTGAGCGCCAGTTCGAATGGATTGAATCTGAAGTATTCGAAATTGTAGGGACTCATCTTGGTTACAACGTTGATGCTATCAGAAAACAGATGGTTACAGCGTGTAAGATGACCTTCAACTAATATGCCACTGGCAAACATCTTCCAGCGGGCGGTGTTTGCATTTTACCGGAGTTTTAAAAATGACTAACGCCGCAACTATATTAGAAACCGAAAATTCATTACTGGAAGAAAATATTGGTAATCTGTTACCCGCAAATGTTATATCTACAAAAGCATATGCGAATAAGGAACAATATTACCTGGTTAAGGCCAAAGATTTGTTTGGTATTCCTGAAATGTCCGAGGATATGATAGTTCCAGTATTTAAACGTTTATCTCCACATCGTGCAAACCTGAATAAGGATTATATACCGAATGCTCGTATACTTGAGCAAGTAGTACAATTGCTCGTAAGTAACGATATAGATTTAAGTGTATGCCTGAAAGGGGAGTCTGGTTCTGGTAAGACTGAAATGGCAATGTACATTAGCCATATGCTGAATTGGCCGCTAACCATAAAGCAAATCAACAGTAATATTCGTGCTGATGAACTTGAAGGTGAGCGTAGTCTCATTAACGGAAACACCAGTTTTGTGCCCAGCGAGCTTGTAACGGCGTTTCAGGAAGGCCACCTCATTCTTCTGGATGAAGTGGACAAGATTGACCCTGATACCGCCGCGAAGCTGCATATGCCTATAGAGCGTAAGCCCTGGTCACTAGCCGCCAACGGTGGCGAAGTGGTTAATGCCAATAAGTTTACGCGGTTTATGGGTACAGCAAACACAAACATGAGTGGGGGATCTCGTAAGTTCGTTTCATCACAGCGGCAGGATGCAGCGTTTATTAAACGCTTCCTGATTGTGGAGATGGAAAGGCCTTCAGAGGTTGCATTAACCAACGTTTTGCTTAAACGCTACAATAGCCTGCCTATGCTGGTAATTGAAAAATTCGTTTCGGTAGCCGTTGCAGTAAACAACATAGGAACTGAAGACAGTGTAATGGATATTCGTCAGCTTGTGGCATGGGTTGGAACGTCGATGACGTTAAAGACCATGTCCTTACTGGATACGTTTAAAATTGCTTTTGCGTCGGCTCTGCCTGCACATGCCAGTGGTATGGTGCTGGAAGCCATCGATTTAAAACTCGGTGACGATAAGAACCGTACAATGGAGTATTACACTGCAAAAAAGTAGTTATAGATGGGACGAGTTATCAGAAGGCTGAATGCCTTGTGACAGACTTTGCTCATCTTTCGTTTTACGGTTTTTTGAGTGCAGACGGGGATGAAACTTTCGCGATTGCACAGGAAGGAAATCAATATATAGGTCTTAAGCAGCACAATAATGACTATTCATTTATTTGTTATCAAGATTGTGACAAAGATATGGAAGCCATGATTAAGGGCCTTGAATCAAAAGGATTCATGTATCAAGGAAGTATTCAATCGACGTCTGTCGAGAGTGAATTTCCTGGAATTCTTTTAACAACACTTGAGAAGTAATAATCTTAACCCTATCGGGAAATCTTTCCCGACAGGGAGGTTTTCCCATTTTTTTAATCTGGAGAAAACCTATGACTTTCAATACTTCTAAACTTAATAAAGTTTCCGCTAAGCAAATCTGTGATAACTTTGTAAAAGCACATCCTGATTTGTTGGAAGGTGCTGTTATAACAAAAATCGAAATCAGTGGTTGTCAGGGCTCTCGGCGTACCGATAAAATCGAACTGTCCTATGGCGGCGATGATATAACGGACCAGAAGAGCGTGTCTAAAAGTGAAGTTCGCTGGATAGACATAAAGGCACTGAGTTTCAAAAGCACTATCACTAGTCGAATTTCAACACTCTGTTCACGGTTGTGTATCCGCTATAGCAATATGTGGATTTTGCCTGTCGAAAGAATGGAGGAGTTTCTGGAAGAGGCACAAGAAATTGAACGTGAATTTCAAGCCGGTATCCAGAATGTGGTTGATAACTATGACACTCATATTCAGGCTGAGAAAGATCGCAGTCCGTTGATGTCAGATTTAATCGACCAGTTGAAATTAACGAAAGATGATTTTATTAAATCATTCCGGTTTAATCTGGCGCATTTCATTCCGTTTTCACCGATTAGTGTGGAGGGGGATGAAACACAGGACTTTTATCAGGAACAACTGATAATCGATTTGGCCGATGAAGCTATGAAGGTTTATGCAAAAATCAGTAAAAATGATAATTTGCGTTCCAGCACGATTGACCGATTAAAACAGATGCAAGATAAAATCATTAGCTTTATGTTCATTCATAAAGAGGCGGTTGTTCTTGCAGAAGCTATCAAGCACGTCATGAATAATTTACCCAAAGGCGCCATTTCTTCTCCCCGTGATGTTGCGGTGTTAAAGCAATGGTTCTATTTCATGAGTGATGCGTCAATGCTGAAACGTATTATTTCTGGTGAGCAGAAAGTAACAGATTGGCTGGATTCCATTACCCGGTCATTCAATATTGATTCACAGGATAATACGGCTAACTCTCAGAATGCTTTTGAGGATGATGTTTTTTCTTCAGCAAATGTGTTCAGAGAAGATCCGCTTGAAGAAGTTGAGAAAAACGCAGTAACTGCACCTTTGTCTGCTGTTGTCCCTGAAGAAGATGTTTCCCTTCAGGCCAGTGGTAGTAATAGTGCTTTTAACAGCGAACTCGAACTGAACGGCTGGTGATTTAGTCTTGTAAAAATAACCCCAGATGGGTACTTCACCATCTGGGTGAGTACCCTTTATTAATTAAAGGTACTCAAATGAAATTTGATTTGAAATCTTCACCCCGCCATATTCAACGCCTGACGAATATAGCCAGCGTGATAAGCGGTATAAGTGGTCTTAATGTTGTAATAGACAATAAGGTACATACACCTTATTTCAACAGCGAAAAGAACGTTTGTGTATTACCTAATGGTGATTATAGCGATGAGAAATTCGTCAAGCTAATTGAAGGGTTTATATGTCATGAAGCTGGACACGGTCGCTATACAGAACATGAAGTATACCGTGAAGCTTTTGTTGGGGAACTGATTAATGCAGATGGCTTCATCAGTATAGATGATAAGCTGAACGCTGAATTTCAAACCCTTAAACAAAAGAAAATCGCATATGCCCGGGCTTACCGTCTACATGGACTTATTAATCTCTTTGATGATGTCCAGATGGAAGAGAAAACGGGTATTAACTATCAGGAGGCAAAAAAGCGCCTCGCGGTAAGTTATGCCTTGATGGTTGAAGCTGGGCGAATGACGGTTGATGTTTCTTCAAGCCCTCAAAACCCTGTTCAGTTTATTGAAATGTTCCTGCTTAATACATTGCGGGTTAACGTTCTCCAGCAAGAAGGGCATAAAGAAACGCTTGATCCATTTTTCGATTATGCAAAGAAAATCCTTGAGCCTGTAATTTTAGAAGTTGATGAGATTATTCATCAGGCTCTAAGTTGCAAAAGTACGCAAAATTGCGATTCTCTGGCGCGTAAAACCTTGGCTCTTTTAGAGCGTTTACGGGATGAAGCCAAAGAGAAACAGCAAGAAGAGGATCAGAATAAAGACCCGCAAAACGACACAGACAATTCATCTGGCTCTGAGAATGAACCTGATTCCGAAACCAATGGTGACAACCAGGGTGAAGGGGATGGAGATTCCGAAGAGCAAGACGATGATGCTGGTAATGGTAAAGCACCTATGGAAGATAATGAGCCGTCAGAGCAATCTAAAGGGGATGAAGAAAGTGCTGAGAGCGGTAACGGTGAACCTGATGGAGAGCCCGAAACCGATGAATCGGCTAACCCTGACTCGTATGATGCTGACGGAACTCCTTCCCAAATCGACAGTTCCAATGGAAATCCTTCCGATGGGGAAAGTAACTTTTCTCCTGAGCAGTGGAGTATCCTTGCCAAATTGCTGGATGATTTTCTTAACAGCGATGAGGAAAGTGAAGATTTTCATGAGGCTCTTGCAAATGAAATCTCCGTAATTGCTGCCAGTGTGTCGGATGAGGTTAAAGCTGAATTTGGTGCAAATGAGTGGGATCTTCCAGATTTGCTTATTGATCTGAATGTCTACAATGAAGCATTAAATATCAGTCAGACTCTTGGGGCAGACTTATCTGTTTTACAGCAGGTAAAAATGCGTGGTCAATTTAAAACCCGTGATAGAGGCTTGTCATTCGACATTAATCGATTGATCCAGTCTCCGATGGGTGTGAGGGATGTATTCCGGTCGCAAAGCGAATCTAAAAACCGGGGCCACGTCGGCTTGGTTATTGTTCGTGATATTTCAGGTTCTATGATTCTGGATCACCGTTATATCCACGCAATTAAGACTGACCTTGCATTAACTTTGGCGATTGAAGCTAATTCAAAAATGCACGTTGCTAATGTGATTTATCCGTTTGTCGACAAAGACTTTGAAGTTATCAAAATGTTTGATGAAAACGCGGAAGAGACGCTTTCAAAATTTTCACTCGGCTGTAAAGGGAATAATACCCCAACGGGTTCCGCCTTAATGGCTGCTGTAGAATTGTTACTTGAAAGCCAGTTTGACAGGAAAATTGTTTTCCTTATTACTGATGGTTATCCGACAGAGTCTGATTACACCATTAGTGATGTTCTTACGGTAGCTGAAAGTAACGGTATTGAAATCGCTGGTGTAGGCATTAAAACTGATGAGTTAATTGGTTTTGATGAGGGCACCTTCGTAAATGTTGATGATATTTCTTTACTGCCGAATGTGGTCAGTAAATTAGTACATCAAATTCTATCTAATTAACTCTACCCAATCGGGGCAAAATGACGCCCGGTTGGGTCGTTTTGCTCCCTGAAGGATTAAGGAGCAATATATGACTCAGATAAAGACTTACCGTGTCGAGTATGAAAAAGTCGGGATGATGCATCGTGTCCGTATTTTTGGTCGCATGGGTGAAGTTGTCAAAAGTGAATTGCCAAAAGAAGTAATTCTCCGGGATGTATCTATACCGGAGGGTAATGTAAAAATGGCAACATCAATGGTTGATGGTTTTATCCAGCGTCTTGAAAATAATGGCTTCAAGTCTGAAGCGTAATTGTTAAGGGCCATTATGGCCCTTATTCTTAGATTCTGCGTTGTGGGTTTCTCCCTGTTTTCTGCATCGCAGAGGGCATTGAGAAACCCACAATGCCAGATAAGAGAGAACAAAATGACTTATGCATCACCGGCTGTTAAGCGTACACCACATGAAGTATCTGAGCACTTTATTAAAATGGTTCACGCTCGTGTTGCGGAAGCCTCTGGCTGGCGCTATGTATTCGATAGAATACCGGCATTTAAAGATGCTTGTGATAAAGCACCTAGCCAGGTTCCTTGCCCCTTCACCGGGGACGGGAAATCAAAGTTCCGTTTCCGAAAAAAAGACCTCTATACCGGTTGTGCTATTCACAATGATTTCCCTGTGAATGCATTTTGTGACGGTATTGATGTGCTGGCAGAGTATTACAAGTTGAGCAAAACCCAGACTTGTAAGAAGATCTTGACTGATTTCTTTGGTATGGATCTGTACGCTCCGTTAACTGATGCGGATCTCGAAAGTGAACGGCGTTATAAATCAACAGTTCGTGCAACCGAAACGCTTGATAGCGATGAAGTTGAAAAACGGCTGCGTAAACTTGAAGTGTTATATCACTATACAGGTGAAATCAAGCCAGGGAGTCCTGTGGGCATGTATCTCCGAAATCGTGGTCTTAAACGAATTCTGAGTAATCTGCCTAAGGATCTTGGTCTGAACAACCGACTTTACTATATGGATAAGTCACTAGAGAAACCGTCAACTTACCCGGGAATGATCGCAATTTATCGTGATACACGGGGACGTCCTCTGACAATCCATAGAACGTTCGTAGAGAAAAATGGTGATAAGGCTCGGGTAGAGAATCCGAAACTGATGATGAAACCGCCTGCCGATATGACCGGCGGCTCAATTCAGCTGTACGACCCACACTACAACTCAGGTACCCGTACCTGGACGTTAGGTGTGGCTGAAGGCATAGAAAACGCGCTGTCAGTAACTGAAGCGACTTCAACACCGTGTTGGGCTGCGAGCTCTGCCTGGTGTCTTGAAAACGTTGAAGTGCCGGATAGTCTACTGCCTCCTCCGGATGTGAAAGAAATACAGTTTTACGTCTGGGCGGATAAGGATGTTGTGAATTCAAGAGGCGCTTGCCCGGGTATGGAGTCAGCAATACGACTTCAGGCCCGAATGGAAGAGTTTTTTGCAAAGCGATATCCCACTTCAGAGCTGACAATTAAAGTCTTTGAACCAGATTTCGATATTCCTGAAGGGACGAAAGGAATCGACTGGAACGAAGTATTGAAATTAACAGGACCTGATGGCTTCCCAGTAAAATGGGCTCCTGAATGTCTTGCTCAGCTTTAAACCCGATAACTCCCCCGCCTTTTTAGGTCGGGGGGGGTTATCTCTTTAGTGTTTAATTTCATAAATACTAAACAGATAATTAGATTTCCTTCGTGAAAATCACCTGTTATTCAGGTTTTTTTTACGGCTGAGATGCTTGCTCAGTTAAATAAATGTGCGGTACATCTGGCTACGGTCGGTTGTATGACGTGGTATATCCATATAACTCAAAACCCCTGACGGGAGTATTACCGTTAGGGTGATGCTCATCGTTTAATATAAGAGAGCATTGTTATGAAAACTGAAAATCAAGACTTATTTAATAAGTTTGCTGCTGTGATTTCATCTCGTATCGTTGAGCAACCATCATCATGCTATTATCTTCATGATAGTGAAGTTGACCTTACGATTTTAAAACACAGCATAATAGATAAGGACAAAAACCTGTTGTATGTAATTCGCCCTTCAGGTACATGTTTGTTACGCTGTGATAAATATTTTTTTCCGAATTACTATCTTACCTGTCGTGGAGATTATAAAGCATTCATTTATGTGCATTTTAATCTTGCTACAGGAAAAGCGGAAGATATCACGTGGCAACAAGCTTTAGAAGTTTTGTCCAAACCGGGAAGGCCCCCATTGAGAGGTTCTCTTGGAAGATTTGATTATTTAAAACTTGTGGTTGATGATCTTCGTACCCGTGGTTATGCCGATTTTCTACCGGCATATAATCTGGATGGACTTCGTCATTTTGCAGTAAAGGATGAGCGACCATCTCTTGTCAGTTATATCGACAATGTCATAGCTCTTTGCGCATAAACATATCACATATTTTAACTACATCCCTGATGGCCAATCCCATCGGGGGGGCCCTCAGCATTTAACCTGGAGGCCTTATGAAATTAGCTACAGATCTTGTCAATGCAGTTCTGATAAAGGATGGTGTTGTACCGGTTTCCATTACTGAGATGCCTGTACAGTCTCTTGTAAATCCTTTGACACAAGTGCATCTCAGCCTGTACCTGAAAACAACGCATTTATCGCGGTTCGTCCCTGACTATGTCGAGACTCTGAAAGATTGTCCGGTATCGTATGATATCGGCCTTGAACTTCAGCAGTGTATCAGCAGTGCTGAATTGCTCTGCGAAGACATGGAATCGCTTGAATTTATCTCTGTATGGATAGAACTCTATACGTGTAATTCAAAGCAACAACGGTTTGAGGAAAGTAACTTTTCTCTTCGTTCCGAAGATATCGAGCTGGCTAAGATGCTAGCTTGTTCCCATGATCTCTTGATTAGCCAGGCTGCTTGTTTCTGGCTTTTATATTTTGATGACTTCATGAGATATGTGCGTAATAGACTCTGTACTTTACTCAGAGAAGTTTTAATACTGATTGCCGGACTGCGGAATGCATTCTTGCACCGTAATGAAGATCAGTTAATTAAGAGAGTGAAGTACGGGAATGAAATGCTGGAGGTAACTCTTAAAGCTATTGCACTATGTTCAATGGACCGGTATCTGAAATCATTTACCTCTTTACGAACAGAAGCGGCAGCTTCGGGTTTTATCAAATGTGTTAAGTCTTATATCAGTACAGGGTGGAGACATGGTTATATAGTCTGTCACTATTATCGAAATGGACAGTCTCTTGGTAAGTCATTACCACTTTTTATAAGTGAGACGTCTGAATACAGTATACAGAAACGAGTAAATCGTCTTATATCTTCCACGATATCAGGGCGAAATAAAGATTTAGGTCTTTCTGATTTCTGATTAACACTACCCATCTGGGGATTACTCCCCTGATGGGCGTAATCCCTTTTTATAACGAGAGGATTACATGAAAATTATCGAGAAAATCATTAATGCATTTCTGATGTCACGCAATCACGCTGTGAAGGTCAGCAATGTTATCTGCTTAACTGGTTGTGACGGTAAATTTACTGGTATACGCTGTGACGCCGATGTTTCATTTGATTTTCTTCATTCGTATGCTAACGCATACAGTTCAATATTTTTAGATATCCCGTTCCCTGGGTTCGAAGACCAGAACATTACGGATTGTGTTAAACGTCAGTTAGATGTAGTGAAAAATAAGCAGAATCGGTCTTTCTTTATTGACCATATTAGATTCCCGGTTACTGTCAAGGAAGGATTCACTCTACAGCGCGGTGGTAGTTACGACGTGACTGATAGTGAATATAACAAGCAACGATTGCTGCATTTAACTCGACATGGACGTTTTGGTGAAGACTATCTCACGTACAAAGAAGGACTGAGTCCCTTCTTTTCATTTGTGAATGTAGAATTACATGAAACTATGAAGGAAGGTATTCGTTTAGCACTTGATGTTTTAAATAAGATAACAACTGACCAACCTGACCGTCTTATAAAGGACTTTAAATATCATGACTGTTACAATAGTTATAATGTTCAAATATTTTGTAAGGGGTTGCCAGTTGATATTCTGGAAACGATGATCGCACCTGACTTTTTGTCATCCGACATGTCTGGTAGTCGTCAGATCATCAAAAATGCACGCCGCTATCTTAAAGGCTTTGCCCACAGTAATCGTGTTTACATGAAGTACGGTTGGCGCTTAGCGGATATCGACACGTCTGATTATGCTAAAGTCATGTCAGATAAAGAAATGCATGCCAGAGATGATCTTAAAATGTTTTGCGGTGTCTTTGTTAAAGAGTGCTTCGCATCCGGAAAAGATGAATACGAAGCCTACCTTCAAGAAAGACAACACGCTATTCGTTACGGGTATTAAAACTTATTTTCAACTTATCTAATCCCTGAGGGAACTCTTCCCTTGGGGAGAATTCCCTCTTAACCGAGGGCAATAAAATGAAAGCTATTTATAAATTAATTGAAGCGATGCTGGTGAAGATGGGTTTTGAAGGTGCTGCGATCCAAAGTGTCAATCTGGAAACCGGAGTCATTCAGAGTCTTGTTGTGAAGGTTGATATTCCAGTCCGGACTTTAAAACCGCATTTAATGCGTTATCTGCGCGACTGGGAGCCTTTATGGGGCCCTGACGTGGATAACCATCCTGTTGCACAATATTGCTCAGGAGCTGCGTTGTTGAAGGCTGGGCCGGTCACTCTTGAAACCTTGCAGTTTGAGGTTTCAGTGTCAGCAGCTCACCTGCGTCTTGTTGATGTTGAGCCAGACTGGCTGAATGAAGGTGTGAACCGTGAAAAACTGGACTATGTCTATTATCGTTCCAGCAATGCAGACAAGGATTTAATCCTTGGTATGGTTGAAAACGGTCACAATTTCATCAGCCATCTTCATGGCCAGTTACGGTCACGCTTATCTCAGGTTCTTCCGCTTATTTTCGCAGTTACAGAAAAGGTTGCGGAAAGTTCAGTTCCACAAGTGTTAACCAGGTTCTTCAGTGTTGACCATCAAATCAATACTCAGATAGTAGTTGAACCGGTACCCGTTTCAGTTGCAGACCAGATAATTTCTGCCAACTGGGATGTGAGTAGTATTTCTGGGGCTGACAAGTTCCTGAACCATGTTAATCGTTACCTGTCGGGTAGGGTGATGAAGCGGCGCATTTACGCTGTTATTGAATCTTGCAACGATGGCCCTTTAACTCTCGACGCGAATCTAGGTTGCTTTACTTCACCTCTTCTCGTCACTGAGTACAAAATGGTTCAATCGCATTCTTCATCGCTGTACAGAAAGGCTATAAATAACTCGCTTAAGCAAATCAATTCGTATGCTCCAGAGCATTCGGATGATCTGCTTTACATGTAATTAATAAATAACCCTAAGGGAAGCTCAATCCCTTTAGGGGATGCTTCCTTTATTCTTTCAAGAGGAAGTAGATATGTTTAATGAAAACGATGATATAAATTTTGTTAGCGCCATGCTTAAAAAACAACTTGGTCTGACAGTAATTCAACAGGATATTAAACTGTTTGATAAGTCTAATTTCTTTGAACAACTCTCATTCAAAGCAGAAGTGGCGACTGATGATTTGTTATTCTATCTTGATTCATATATCGAAGAGTTGATAAAACATAAAGCGCCGTATTCTGAAACCGAAGTTCTCCGGAATAAAATCAAATACCTTTTTAAAGTATATGAAAAGTCTGGGTTTCAGAAAATAACAATTCGTGGTTATCATAATGCGCATAGCACTATGAAATTTTTCGATATAGCAACATCAATATTGGCGGCCTCAGAATCGTTGCCTGAATATGATGAATTTCAGAAAGGTCTCAGAAAGGAAATTTATCAGAATAGAATGAGTGTTGACGGGAAAGTTCTTATTGCCCGGTATGCACTGAAGCAATTTTTCCATTCTGATTTTGGCGACTTTATCTATGAGTTTGAGAAAAAAATAACAGAGTGTCTATTTAATTCTCTTCAGGTTATCAAGTCTGTTAAAAATTCATTTCATAGTTTAGGTCAATATCAATATCACCGTCGTGTAAATCATGAACTGATGTTGCATCTTGAGCTGAACACTGATGAATACCCGGCTTGCATGCCTGATCTTTACATTGGTTTCAATGAGTCTGAAGGCACGACGGGGGCGTATTGCGATGATGAAAAACTCATTCGTCTTTATACCTGCGTAAGTTCCGGACACGATGTGCCGGTTATGATGAACGTTCGTTTCACTGGCAGTGATGGGAGTGTTAAGTGTGAATCCTCGCACGGAACCTTCTCTTCTGTGGGACCTTGTGGCCGAGTACAAATCTGTGACAGAGCAGCGTTGATCCATGAAGCGATTGAAGAGTTTCGGGACGGTGTTTAACCGGTCCTCATTCTCACCTCATCGTAAAAAGTAACTTTGTTCGACTAAATGATTGCGTTCACTTTCCTGTTTAACTGGCAGGATAGAATGATTTAGAAAAACATATTTTTATCCACCCACTGGGGAAGTTGCTCCCCTATGGGGCACTTCCTTTCAATTTTCCTGAGGAAGTGAAAATGACTAATTATACTGATAATCAAAACTACGTTCGTGCAGTACTGGCAGACATTGGCATTGATTTTGATGAGACAGAGATTCATATCAATGTCTCTCACTGCCAGGGCGACGAGGTTTCTTTTTCTTGCAGTATATCAGCCAGTGAATTAAGACAGTCTGTGGACCATTATGCGGAAACGCTTAATGCTACTCAACTGGATGGACTGGATGCTAATACCCTCAAGAAGCGCCTGGTTTACTTCCTTGAGGTCTTCGACCAAGTTTCCGGTCAGTATCTGGATATCTCTGGTAAACACTACGCGACTAGCCGCTTTGAATACGATGATGTCTGTTGTGATATCCTAAGTCTTTCTGCGGATAGCACACAACCTGGTGGCTATGATCGTGAAGAATACAAAAAACTGATGGAAGTTGATGGACAGGTTTTAATCGCCCGTTTTGCACTGGAACAATTCTGGAATACGCATTTTATTGGGCTTATCAACTATGTATCAGATGAAATAACATCCGGTCTTCATGATGCTTATCGCACTTTCAGTGATATAAGCATGGCCGCTTATACATTTAGTGAGTATTCATATTCACGTCGAATTACCGACGAACTGAGTCTGCATATTTCACTTCAAGAGGACGATTTCGACGATCAATTAACCGATTGTTATATGGATGAAACAACGCTGCCGTCCGGCAAAGTAGTTTTACGTCGTAATAATGAATCGATTATTGATATTTATGAAAGTTATGCTGCAAAATCTTACTTTCATATGGTTGCTCATGTTCGAGTCCTTGATCAAGATGGTGAAGTCGTTAATGAACTTTACCAAGGGGTGAATGTATCTGAATTGACTGGTGGCCGGGTTAAAATCCATGACCGTCAGGATCTAATTTATGAAGTATTCTCCACATTACGTAAACTCATCCCCGCTACAGAGGTTAAAGTCTCCGTTGCGGCATGAGTGCTGAAGATAGTTTTATATCTTCAGTTTTTTATACTCCCAAGAAGGCACGGTTATCCGTGCCTTTTTTTATTCCTCAAATCTGTTCTTTAATCCGCTATATTTCAACGTACTCATTGACCGATATGATTAACTGCATTGCTCTCCGGTCACAGCTCTTCATAAACCATCCGTTACCTTCCGCATCAACTCCAATCCAAAATGACACTCTTTCTGCTGCTTCCTTTCCTGCTCCGGTTAGTTTCAATTTTTTGACACGTGTTTCCGTTTCCGGCCGCAATCAGTCTACATGCTGGAGACTGCATAAATAAAATTTACTTACTTTGTTTTAGTTTCGCGAAAATAGGTCTCTTATCCGAAAAATGGAACGATAGAGATTTGTATACTGTTTAAAACAAAGGAGTGACTATGCCTGCCACCATAAGTCTGAGCAATATCCCTGTGAACTCGGTCTTTTCCCACGACCAAAGCCAGTTCTCTTATCGGCATGTTGATTTCAGTATTGAGTTGCTGCTTTCTTCGGGAAGTGACTCACAGCTGGAGTATCTTTTTCTCAAACCGGCAGCTGAAGTAAAGGCCGATCTACAGCGTCGTTTAGGCCGTGGGGAACTCTTTGTGACAACAGACAGTTGCGACAATTTTAGCGAAGTCTATGGCTGTATGGGACACGATTGCTGAGGGCTTTATAAAGGCAGGCGTCCGATTTTATAACAATACGAGACACAAGCACCTAATGATGACTGAATCGTTCTATGACTGGGTTGTGTACTGCATCACGGGCGTAATAATGGCGTCGGCGCTCCTCGAAGGAAAAAGAACCCGTTTCCCGGCTGCATTTTTTTACGGAAGCATTGTGCTTCTGGTTGTTTTGATTGTGGCCGGTGGCCTGAACTGGTGGTTTTACCGGTCAAAATTCGGCTCAGTCGTCGTTATTTTTGCTGCTACAACACTGTTAATGACCCGATTCAGGATGGTCATTTATGCGCTCAGGTTTCGGTCGCTGGTTGCAGGTCTGCAATCACACGTTAACAAGGGGTTCAGGATAATCCTCGTTTTACCCGAAAATGAGGACGAGAAGATCGTATTAATGAGCATGTTGTCTAAAAAAATACCCGCAGGCGCGTTGTTTTATACCCAAACTGCTCTGGGTCCATATTCAGGGGATCTACTGCATGCATTGGGACAAAAGCATCTTATGGGCGAAGGTTACCTGCTTCTCTGTGAGCAACAACTTCCTGCCCGAACCTGGCTAAGCACTGTGGAAAACGGTGAACCAGAGACGTCTCTTGCAGTCAATTTTCATTCGATCCCTGATATGGAGTGATACCCCTATGTACAATACCGATTCACAGACCGTACCAGCTGACACCCTGTGTGAAAGCAGTTCTCAGGTGAAAATTCAGTTAAGTCGAAGTGCCTCCCGGGCGCTGACGACGGCGAAAGAAATTCTTGAAACCCGGGGACTGGAATCTGTATCAACTGAAGATCTCGTTCGGGCATGCCTCGAAGAAAATCATCCTCTCGATCTGGCCAGCATCTATCTTGAGCATCGACTAAAACAGAAGGGGACCAGCATCTGCGAATTTTAGCGTTTTGCAACCTATTGGGGAAAATCCGGAATGTGTTTAAATAGCTGTAAATAAAGCAATCTACAGGTAAATCATGAAAAGCAATCTTCATCCTTTTGGAGCGTCTGGCACGAAACGAGTACTCAAAACGGACATTGCGTTGTCGCTGCTCTGTTGGATGTTTACCAGTCCCTTTAGCAACTGGACCGAAAAATATTTTACCGGCACAGAGGTGCCTGAAGCACCGATGCCCGAGTTGGGTCAGGCACCTGAGGCTATCTTTCGATTTGTGCTTAATGATGATGGTTTTGATGTTGGTTATGACGCTGTGGGTATGGATCTCTGCTGTTTCTCTATCCCACTATCTGCAATGCCAACAGTAAATCTCGACGAAGAAGAGACGTTATCCAGGCTGACTGGCGAAATGATCCACGGCGTACTGCTTTCTCTGCCTGAGTACCTTGAGATGCCAGACAGGCTTGTCTATCAGCTAAATGATGAGGTAATGGCGTTCAATTCACACTGTGGCAACGGAATTCTCCATGGATGGACGTCAGCGCAAGAGCTGTGGCGAAACGAGATCTTGCCACGCACACCTATTTTGATGCAGCACACCTCAGTCATTCACTGAGTTCCGGGGGCTCTGGATGAAAAAGCGACTTTACCTGTTGGAATGGAAACTTTGTGAGACACGAGCCTGGTTAGGATGGATGGTTTTTTGGTTGATCATCAGTTTTATGCTGTTATCTGCGATGTTGATGACAGGGCATTTGCTAAACAAGTTTGTCCTAGCGCCCGTCTGGCTGTTTATCTGGTGCTCTCCCTGGTTATGCTTCTTGTTGAAGGTACGCGTGACCGAGATTGATAAAGGGCTGGTGAATACCCTTCAGCTCGGAGGTTTACCGGTTTGTCGGTGGAGCCGTCCTGTAGTTCCCGGCATTTGGTCTGTTGATCGAATGAACGGCCGCTACAGGCTGAACCGTATTGGCACGGATGGCCTAACGGTACATTATCCGTGGCGCTTGCATTATCAGCCTTTGTTCCTGACTCCGGATAACCAGATTTCTGATATTAACGGGGGTAAACATGAATGAAAAATATGACGCTGTAGTGAGTGCAGCTACCTCCTGTCTGTTGTATGTCCGTGAAAACGGAAGGTCAGGCCTCGGGGAATGCCCGGTGGCGTATTCGAATGAACTCATCAACAGATGGCTTAGTTCGGCTGAACGTCGTAATTTGCATTCTCGTCAGTGTTTGCGTTCGATCCGAACCATTCTGAAGCAAGCCAGAAAGTGTCGTCAGCCTGATTTTAAGAGCGTGATGCATTTGCTGGTGGAAGGTAATGGCGTTATCCCGGATGTTACAGTATCGGATTTGGGTAATGTGCAGAGTATACGAAATGAACTTATTGGACTGGGCTGGTGGGTGAAGTTCGGTGTACCGCTGGACTGGCAGCGTATCAATCTGCAACACAGGCCTGTCAGTTTTGGCCTTTTGTCCGACCTTAATCGTTGTTTCAGGCATGACGGCCAGCAGGCTGAACCTCTGCCCCTTTATACAACAGGCAATTCCGATGAACTGCGGAAGGTGTTGGAAAAGTACAGCTACCGGCTGCGTATCGCATCTTCAGAAGTGGTTGAGGATGTAACGGTGTTGCGCTGTTTTATTGAAACCGGAGTGATGAATGTCCAGTGAAAATTTACCTTTCTACCGTGATCGGATTCTGGAGCGAATTGAACAGCTCAGAGCCTTTCTGAATAACCATCAGCCGGTGATGGCGGAACTGATGACTGTGGGGGCCGTCACGCGCCACGAAGAGCGGCTGAAAGAGGTTACCCCAATTGAGGTGAGTACTATTTCTGATGCCTCTGTAGATGACATTATCCGTGTATTTCAGGATTTTTGTATCGATGACATCGATGTACTCAGCAGGAATTCAACGAAAGTAACGACCAAATATCCGGGGCTGATTATTGTTCCTGAGGGTGCCGAACTGCTGAGCAGAATTATTCGCGATATCAACGACGCCAAAACTGACTTTGCCTCAGCTATGAAAAGGGTAAATGATCAGAAACACATCCGCTTTGAGGAAGTTCACCGTAAACTTCCCGGCCTTGTGACAGTGGCGTCTACTCGCAAAATTATGTTTGTGGAGGCACGGCTTAAAAAAGTTACTTTTTGCTGGCGACTAAACCGGAACCAGGTAAAAACCAACGCCAGTGAGCTCATCGCGATGCTGGATAAGCGTCGTACGGCAGCGGTCAAATCGCCAGCGACCACTGACCTGACAGTGGTTGCGAACATCGATAGGGCGAAGGCATTACTTGAAAGAAAGGTCCTACAAGACGGGGATGCGTTACGTCTTTGTCGGACCAATACCTTCCCGGTTCCGATCGCGCATCTGTTCTCATACCGTCCTGAAGGCACGGAGCGTGGAAGTAGCAAATACGCCGAGACGGATTACAAGGTGGTGAAAGCCTCACTGCCCATTTTCGCTGTTGGACAAAAGCCAGCATTTAAAGGTCTTCAGAACTGGGTGCCTGCGTCGGATGACGCACCGTCAAATGCACGAAGGATCAACCATAGCTACACGGAGCTTGTACCCGGTGCGGATCTTGGCATTTTCATTATGAGTAAGGTCTGAGGAGAAAAGCATGCAATGGATCTCCACTACCAGCCAGAAGCTCGATGAGAGACTTTATCGTGTCTGTGTCTGGGTGAAAAAATACCACGAGGACGCTATTAACCGTGTTGTATTGACGGTGGATCTCAGTAAAGCCCGACATGACCCGGGAGAGGATAAGGTACGGTCCGAGTTACTGTGTGGCCATTACTTTCTCATGAGGAAGGAAAACAATGCGAAATCGGCGCCAGCGGATCAAAACTTTGAATTTTTACCTGACGGCCGCAACCTGAGCTGGCAGACGTCGACCCCGGGGCTTCAGCAGCTTCTGCTGAACAATAATGTACCGGAGTCCCTCAGGACCCTGGCTGATTATATTCACATACGTCTGACCAAACTGACAATGGTCCCGATGTCGGGAACCATAATGAAAGCTGCACAGGAAGACAGTATCAGCTGGGTGAAAGTGGATCTGCGATATTTCTGGCAGTATGAACTGGTTGATTCCCATCTGGGACCTGTCCAGGTGTCTCATAAGGCGCTTGTGCGTTTTGGCCGTCTGGCTAAACACGATGAAAATGCCAGCGCTATTCGTATGCTTCGCCAGCGGTTGTCATCACCATTTATTCAGGAATATGAGATGCCTGAGGAGGAGCTGAAGCGTAAGCAACAGATCATGAATACCGCCGATGTGAAAATGCTTTTTCATGCTCATTATCCGGGGCAGAAATTGCTGTTGGCCCGGTATGCCAATGGCTGGGTGCTGGTGGATTGTTTCCTGTTCCACCATATCAAACCCAAAAAGAAGGCGAAAAACAAAACCAAAGCAGGCAAATCAGAAACACAAAATATAAAAACGACGGGGAGTGAGGATCATGGAACTGGGCATTATGGTGTGCATCGTGTTGTTACTCTCACTGGCAGCGGTGTGGATCAGTAACAAGGCGGTGGGATTACTGGAAATCCATTATTTTAAGCGACCGCTGAGCATGGAATATGCGGCGTGGCTGAGGGTGATGTGTGCCGGTTTGTTGTTTATTTTTATCCAGATGGCCCCGGCATTCACGTTTCTGTATACGCTTAAGCTGGTGGCACTGTTAAACTTGGGTGTGCAAACTATGAAGCTTAACGGCGTTTATAAAATGAAACGCACAGGTATGCTGCCGCCGAAAGACGCCCTTCAGGATCTGAACCGGTTTAATCCTTTCCGTAAGAAATAACCCTCAGCAGCGCCCGCATGGGCGCTACTCATCCAGCGCTCCGCGCATGAATTGCGTCATCGCTTTTTTACCAGCTTCAATGTTACGGATATAGCGTGAAACCATCTCCGCGTTGCTCCAGTTACCCATCTCCATGATCTGCAAGAGCGTATACCCGGCATGAGCAAGTTCGATGGCACCGCCTACGCGGACGCTGTGACCGGTCCAGCATCGGGTGCCCGTTTCCTGCGGATGAAGCTCTTCCCAAAGCGCTTCAAAGGCCCGGAGTAGCGTGTTCTTACTAAGCATACCCTCATCCTCGACGGGAATGGGTTCGCCATTTCCCCCGAGCGGGGTTCGGGTAGGCAGATAGGGCATGTTATGGTTTCTCAGCAGCGCATTGATTTCGTTACCCTGGCTTCGTAAACCCCATTCAGGTGGCATATATCCGTTATCCTGAAAGTTAACGGCCTGAAAGAGATAGTCCTTCGGATGGCTGTATTGATCCCTTCCGACCATACCCATCAGCCTTCTCAGTGTGGCTGTGAGGTTAGGGGTCAGATGATAGGTGAGCAGGGTACTGACAGTGGATTTTGTCCGGTATACCGTCAAGGTAAAGCTGCCGGTCTTTTCATCCAGCACAAGGTCTTCCATCCGAATTCGCCTGATCTCCGCTGAGCGAAGCAGTGTTTCAAACCCTGTCCAAATTAGGCAAAGGTCGCGGAGTTTGCGCACCGACTGCGTCGTACTGTGTGCTTTAATCAATGCCTTTAGATCCGTCACCATGAATGGCGTAGCCTGGCGGGTAACTTTCTGCTTTCGGGCTTCAGCCTGTTCGAGGGCCGCAAGAATATAACCCACTTCAGATGTGATGATCCCAGGCTGATCGAGTGCTTTCCTTTGGATACTGTTCAGGGCATGCAGGCACCCTTTAATACTGCTTCGTGACAGTGACTTCTGAAGATGGTCTAAATAGGCCAGCAGTGGAGTTTCAGTCACCGGGAGAGAGCTGGCGGGCCAATCTTCGTTCACCTCCTTTCCTGCATTTGCCTGATACCACTCATTCCAGGAACGCAGCCAATGGAGATACGTCTTAGCCGTATGGTATTTCAGGTGAGAAAAATAGCGGATGAGGCGCATCAGTTGCTTGTCATTAACTTTAACCGTAGACAATTGTTGATGGAGATCGTTGTCTGCAAACCGTCTGGTTACTGGCTGGCTATTCATTGTGTCCACCTGAATACACTGTTTTTATTTACAGCCATTTTAGCATTGCGGTACCTGCTTATGAACAGGTTCCGGGCAACAAAAAAGTGCCGGTGTCAAGTCTTTCGCGCAAATCAAGAAGGACTTGAAACCGTATATGGGACAGTAGGTTAGCTCCTTTCGGGGCCGCTTAGAAGAAGAGCGGCGTTGTCGGCTAGGAGCGACATAGGAGCGTTGGGAGAGAAAGCCGCATCGCACTGTGTAGTGCTGGATTGCCGAGGAACGGCGGGCCTGTCGCATCATCATAGCCCAACAGGCTCGGCGGCATCCAGAATGAAGAACGCGCAGCCTGGGCTGCGCGTTCGATGGATGCCGTTGAATAGCATGCGGTGCAATCATGGCGGCTTCGGTGGTGTGCTGCGGGTCGCCGTGCCCTTCCTGAATCCTCGATCCCCCGCCATGAACGCTTCCAGCATATGCGGGATCAGCGTCGCCGCATCAACGGCCTCGCCATACGCCTGCGCGTGTAGCGCGGCGTAGCGGTCGAGGTCGGCTTTCAAGCTGGTCGGGCAAACGAAAGTCAGCTTGGTGCTCTCGGTCTTCGGCAGCGGGCCGAGCCGCAGCTTCTTGGTCGTGCTCATCGTGAAGTCCCCCGGTTGAAGAACAGCGGCTGGTACCGCCGCAGCACCAGATCCCGGTTGACGATGATGCGAACCGGCAGGCCCGGCCGTTGCGTTAAGGTCGGCTGGATGTTGAGGTTGCGCCGGGTCATCTCCTGGCCGACCTGATTGATGCTGTCCTGCGCGCTGTCGCGCCCAGCGATGATGACGCGATCACCATCCTGCCGGTTCTCCGGCGCGGCCAGCTCGGCACCGACGCCCAGCAGCGTGGTGAGTGCCGCACCGGCAAAGATGCGGCCCCAGTGGTAGTCCACATCGTCCTCCAGCCCGGCATAGCCGGCTGGGTCGGTGCCGGCCAGGTTGTCGAGCGTGAGCGAAGACGTGTCCGGCAGGATGATCCGGTTCCAGACGACTTGAACGCGGCTCTGCCCGTAGCTGACCTGGCTGTTGTATTTGCCCAGGATGCGCGAACCCTGCGGAATCAGCAGGAAGCGCCCGGAGGCTGTGTCATAGACCGGCTCCGTCACCGTGGCGATCACGTCGCCGGGCAAGTCCGACTTAATCCCCGTCACCAAGGCACCTGCGACCACCGTTCCGGCCATGACCTGATACGGCGAAGTTGGCAGGGTCAGATTGCCGGAATTACGGGTTTCAGTGGAGCCACCTTTCAAGAAAGCCTCTTTATGGTCTTGCCGGTTTTGCACCGCTGTCGGGTCAGCAGGCTGGGCCGCCGTGGAGACCGGCCCGGCCGCCAGCGGGTCAAACACCGCATTGGCGGCGAAGCCCGGCGCAGCGGCCACCTGTGTCTGCGCCACCGGCGCCGCATTCTGCCCTCCCGAGCGGAAGAACACGGACGAGGCCGCGGCCGCTTCGGCTTCTTTGCGCAGAGCATCGTTCGGGTCGTGGCCGGGGGCCGCGTAGGCGGCCGTCGCCGGCTGCTGCGACTTCACGATGGCCGGGCCAAGATCGCCCGGCAGCGGCGGCCCCAGTTCGGGAACGGCAGGCGGCAACGCCGGCGGCAGCTTGGAGTAGTCCGTCGGCAGCGCATCCAGTCCTTCAGACTTCGAGACACGATCGACGTTGTAAAGCTCGGTCTGCTCGCCCGCACCGCGCCGCTGAGGTTGCAGCGACCACATCACCGCGCCGAGCACGGCCACCGCCAGGACGCCGGCGAGGATGGCCAGCGTGCGCCGATTCAGGCGCGTGACCGGGCGCGGCTGGGCGCGAAGCGCGACCGCCTCGGGAGCGATCTTGCCCGCCGCCTGCGGCGCGGCAAGGTCGGGAGTGTCATCCTGGCTCATGGTCAGTTCCTCCGCGCAACGCCATCGGTGCGCTCGATCCGCACCACGTCGCCGCCGTCGCCGCCCAGCCGCAGTTCGGCCGCGCCGAACAGGCGATCCACGACGTAGTACGGCGCGCGGAAACGGTAGTTCACCAATTGCCCGTCGCCCTGCGCGCCGATGACAAACAGCGGCGGCAACTCGCCCTGGGCGATGCCCGCCGGAAACTGGATATAGACCTTCTCTCCATCATCGAAGGCGCGTAGCGGCTTCCACGGCGGGTTGCTGCCCGATACCGCGTAGCGGAAGCGGATCTTGTCCAGCGACAGGCCCGTATCGACAGGCGTTGTCGCCTGCGCAGCCTGCGCCTGGCGCTGCAACGCGAGCATCCGGTCTTTCGGGTAGTCCCAGGATACCGACGCCATCCATGCCTTCTCGGTCGAGGTCAGCTCCAGCAGGTAGGTGCGCCGACTGGTGGTGATGACGAGATTGGTTTTCAGGCCGGAACGGATGGGCTTGACCAGCACATTGACGCGCAGATCGGCCCCGCCGCCGCTGGACGTGTCGCCCACGATCCAGCGCACGGTATCGCCGGCGGCGACCGTCACCAGTTCCTCGCCCGGTTGAAGCGAAACCACCGTCACGCGCCCCGGCGACGCATAGACCTGATAAAGCGCGCCATCGGTGAACGGCCACACCTGAATCGCGTTGACGTAGCCCTCACGGGTAGGCGCGATACGCGCTTCTGCATTGGCACGGGAAACGCGCACCTTTTCGTCGGCCGGCTCCGGCGCAACGGGGGCCTCATCGAGTTCCGGCAGCGGCTTCAACTGCGCCGGCAGCGCCAGCGGTTCAGGGACGGCGACGACTTCGACGGGCTTGGGCGGTTCGGGCAATGGCTGGGCCAGCACCGGCTCGTCGAGCGAGATGGACGGCGGCGGCTTGCCCTGCGAGGCGCAGCCCGCGAGGGCCAGCAGCGTCAAAGGAAAAACGTAAAGGCAGAAACGAAGTTTCATGGTTTGGCTCCTTCGGAAGAATCCAGTTCGCGGCTCCATGACAGGCCGTTGACGTAGATACCCAATGGGTTCTTGCGCAAGCGCTGTTCAGTACGCGGGGTTTGCAGGACGGTCGAAAGCACGGCGTTCCAGCGTTCGGTGCCGGCGGGCGCACCGTTGACATAGCGCTGCTCTGTCCAGCGCACGTTGAAAGACGTGTCGCTGGCGCGAACCACGCTGGTGATTTGCACCGTTACCGATTCCTTGCCGATGCGGGCGAATGGGTCATTGGTGCGGGCGTAGTCGTTGAGCACCGCCGCGCCCTTGTCGGTGGTGTAGTCGTAGGCATCGAGCCAGTTCTGCCGCACCACGATGGGGTCGATGGACAGCGAGCGAACCAGCGTCACGAAGCGCGCCAGGTGGTGCGCGATCTGCGCGTCGCCGGGCCGATACGGCGTAGCGGCCTTACCTACAGCGCGCACCTGCCCGGCCTGATCGACCTCGATGACATAGGGCGTCACGATGGACTGCGCCGAGCGCCACACCAGGCCGCCGGCCATCAACAGCGCGAGCACTAGACAGCCGAAGGCCATCAGGCGCCAATTCTTCGCCTGCACGCGGGCGGAGCCGATACGGTCGTCCCACACCTGGGCGGCGGCTTGATACGGGGTGGCAGGCTGCGGCGTATCGGCGTAGCGCACCTGCGGTCGTTTGAATCGCATGGGTGTTCTCCTTGAAGGTTAGGTATCGGAATCCCGCAGGCTCGGGCCTTGCCCGGAGCCGCCGCCGTCGCCCCCGCGCAGCGTGTGGGCGGCAGTGGTCGCGGCATGGGTAGCCTGCTGGCGGCGGTGCATCCGCTTGGCCCAGGCCGGTTGCTCTTGCTTCTGCGAGCCTGCGGTGCCGTCTGCGGTCTGGCCGCGGCCAGCACCGTCGCTGCCGGCTTCTGTGCCGTTCCAGCCAGCGCGGAAGGAGTCGGCCACCTTCTGCCCAACAGCGGAAGCACCAGAGGTGACGCTGCGGCCTGCGGCTTGTGCGCCGGTCTTGGCGACATTGCCGAGGCCAGCCGCCGCGCCCTTGGCACCGCCGCCGGCCGCAGCGGAACCGGCCTGGAACGCCGATCGGGCACTGCCGGCCGCCGAAGTCGCGGCACGCGCGCCGGCACCGGCCAGCTTTGCGGCCGCCGGGGCCATTCGTGCCCCAGCCATGACGGCGCCGCCCACTCCCGTTGCGGCGGCTCCGATGGCAACGCCGGTGCCGACAGCCCCGACCGCAGCACCAGCCATCGCGCCCGCACCAAGCTGTGGCGCACCGGACACCAGGCCGGTGGCGATACCGGGGCCGAAAATGCCCAGCGCCAGCAGCGCGAGCGAGGCCAGCATCACGACCAGCGCGTGGTCGATTGATGGTTCGTCGGGATGTACCTGGAACTCGGCAAACAGCCCGGAACCAATGCCGACGATGACGGCCAGCACCAAGACCTTGATGCCTGACGACACCACGTTGCCTAGCACCTTTTCCGCGAGGAACGAGGTCTTGTTCCAGAGTGCAAACGGGATCAAGACGAAGCCGGCGAGCGTAGTCAGTTTGAACTCGATCAGCGTGATGAAAAGCTGTACGGCCAGCACGAAGAAGCAGAGGATCACCACCAGCCAGGCGATGAACAGAACCACGATAGGGTCGATGTTCACGAACACCTCGGGGAACCCAGCCATGTCCCCGATCTGTTCCAGAATCGGCGCGGCTGCGTCGATGCCGGTCTTCGCCAGCCGGCCCGGCTGAAGAAAGTTCTCCATCGTGATGGCCGAGCCGGTAGCGGTGATTCCCAAGCCGGCGAACGAGCGGAACACGATGCTCGCCAGCCAGTTGAAGTTGCCGATGATGTAGGCGAACGCGCCGACATAGAGCACCTTGCGCAGCAGCTTGGCGATCACGTCGTCGCCCTGGCCGGTGGCGTGGCTCATGGCCCAATACAGGCCAGCGATCGTCATGTCGATGACGATGAGCGTGGCGGTGAGAAATGCCACTTCGCCCTGCAATAAGCCGAAGCCCGAGTCGATGTAGCGCGAGAACGTATCGAGGAAACGGTCGATGATGGTCACGTCGTTCATGGCGAATCCTCGGGCGGAGTGAGCGGAACGGCGCCCTCTGGCAATTCATCTGCGGGCGTATCGAAGCTCGGCGGAATCGGCGGGAGTTCAGCCAGCGAGTTGTATTCATCCGGCCCGGTATGGCCGGCGAAGAAGCGCCGCCGGAAGGCTTCGGCGGCGGCGCGGCAGGCATCCTCGCCCATGGCCTGCCGGTCGACCGCGCATTGCCCGCGCAACGCCTTGAGCCGCACCGGATCTGCGGCCAGGGCGTCGGCCAGGTTCTCGGCCGGCTGCTGGCCGCACGCGGTCAGCAGCACGGCCAGCAGGACGGAAGCGCATCGCATGGCCGCCTCCGGTCAGTTGTTGTAGAAGTTGACGGACTGCGGCGTGTACGGCGTGCCGGTGCCGAGGAAGCGCCGCCGCACTTCGCGGGCGCGCTCCATAGCCGCCGCTTGCCGCGCCAGTTCCAGCGAAGCGGCCCGGTCTTGCGTGATCTGGAGCTGCTGCGCCTGGATCGACTGCTTGGCCTGCAAAGCCAGGAGCTGGTTCGTCGCCTGCATCGCTTGCAGCGCGCCGGTGGCCGACTGGCTCTGGCTCACGAGGTCGGCCAGCGCGCTTTCGTCTTGGGCGAGGTTCTGCGACACCTGCGCCTGCATCCGCATCGCGGTGTGCAGGCCGTTCAAGGTGTTCTGCCAGCGTTCGCGGGCATCCTGTGCCATGCGGTCGCCGCTGATGGTGGAGGCGTACTGTTCCGGGTACAGGCGGGCGAACGTGGCATCCATGCTCTGCACGTCGTAGGCCAAGCCGCGCGCCTCGGCGATCAGGCGCTCGGTGGTGGCGAGCGTCGAGCGCAGGCGGTTGACGATGTTGAAGTCGAGATTTGCCAGGTTCCTGGCCTGGTTCATCAACATCTGCGCCTCGTTCTGGAGCTGGTTGATCTGGTTGTTGATCTGTTCCAGCGTGCGCACGGCGGTCAGCGTGTTCTGCACGAAGTTGGACGGGTCGAACACCGTCAGCGCGGATGCGGGCTGCACGGCCAACAGCGATACCGACAGCACAGCAGCGAGTGAGACAGAGAGCAAACGGGGCTTGGTCATCATGGCGAAACCTCCAGCGGTTGAGAAGCGAGAAAGGAAGCTGCCGCCGGAGCGGACGGCAGCAGGTCGGCGGCCCAGCCGAGGCCGCGATGGCGCAGCCACGCGCCGGCGAAGCCGGGAGCGCCGGCCTGCGTCAGCACGCGGTCAATGTCGCGTTGGTCTTGAGGGGTGGATGCGCTCGCGAATGCGAGCGCGACAGGCCCCAGGTCGAGGTCGAACAGGCGATTGCCGAGGCGCGACTGGTAGTAGTAATCGCGCTTGGGCTGGGCGGTCGCCACGATCTCAATCTGGCGGCTGCTCAAGCCGAAGCCTTCGTAGATCGTGCGAATCTGCGGCTCGGTGGCCTGCGGGTTAGGTAAGAAGATCCTGCTCGCGCAGCTTTCGATGATGGCTGGCGCGATGGTCGAGTCCTTGATGTCGGCCAGCGACTGCGTGGCGAAGATGACGCTGACGTTCTTTTTTCTGAGCGTCTTGAGCCATTGCCGGATGCGGGCCGCGAAGGACGGCTCATTGAGGAACAGCCACGCTTCATCGAGGATCAACAGCGTGGGCGCGCCGTCGAAACGTTCGTCGAAGCGGGCGAACAGGTAGCGCAGCACCGCTTGCACGGCGGCCGGGCTGTGCATCAGTTCTTCCATCTCGAAGCCCTGCACGTCGGCCATGCCCAGCCGGTCGTGGTCAGCGTCCAGCAGCTTGCCGTGTGCGCCGCCCAGCACATAGGGCGCGAGCGCTTGGCGCAGCGCGTTAAACTGCAATAACACCGACAAGCCGGTCATGGTGCGCTGCTCCACCGGCGCACCGGCAAGGCTTCTCAGCGCCGACCAGATGGCAGCCTTCTCGTCCGGGCCGACCGTCACGCCTTCGTGCAGCAGCCGGCCCTCCACCCATTCGGCGGCCCAGGTGCGGTAGCCCTCGTGGGCAATTCGCGCGAGTGGCTGGAAGGCGATGCCGCCATCGGCGCCGAGGTCATAGTGCTCACCGCCAAGGCCGAAGATGGTGGCGCGCATCGAGCGGCCCATGTCGAAGGCGAAGATCCGCGAGCCGAAGTAGCGCCGGAACTGCATGGCCAAGATGGCGAGCAGCACCGACTTGCCCATGCCGGTCGGCCCGGCGACAAGGGTGTGCCCCACGTCGCCGATGTGCGTCACCAGCCGGAACGGCGTCGCGCCATCGGTGCGGGTGACGATCAGCGGCGGGCCATCGAGGTGTTCGTTCTTCTCCGGCCCAGCCCATACCGCTGACATCGGCATCATGTGCGCCAGGTTCAGCGTCGAAACGATGGGCTGACGCACGTTCGCGTATGCGTTGCCGGGGACGGACGACAGCCAGGCATCGACTGCGTTGAGGGTTTCGGGGATGGTCACGAAACCCCGGCCCTGGATGACGCGCTCCACCATGCGCAGCTTCTCGTCGGCCACGGCCGGGTCGGCGTCGAGCACCGTCACCGTGGCGGTGAGGTAGCCGAAGGCGACTTGATCGCTGCCCAGCTCCTGCAAGGCGGCATCGGCGTCGGCGGCCTTGTTGCTGGCATCGGTATCGACCAGCGGGCTTTCCTGCTGAAAGATCGTTTCGCGCAGCAGCGCGATGACGTTCTTGCGCTTGGCGAACCATTGGCGCCGCAAGCGCCCCAATTCCCGTTCCGCCTCGGCTTTGTCCAGGCACAGGAAGCGCGTACTCCAGCGATACGCAAAGCCCAGGCGGTTGAGGTCGTCCAAGATCCCCGGCCAGGTCGAGGTCGGGAAGCCTCGTACCGACACCACGCGCAGGTGCTGATCGCCCAGCATGGGCGCCAGGCCGCCGACCAGCGCGGCATCGGCAAGCAGTGCGTCGATATGGAACGGCACGTCGGGCACGCCGACGCGATAGCGCCGGGTGGAGACTGTGGCATGCAGGTAGGTCAGCGTCTGGCTATCGTCCAGCCAGGCAATCTCCGGCATCACACCATCGAGCAGGTCGAACACGCGATCGGTCTCTGCCACGAAGGAATCAAGCCGACCACGCCAGTCCACACCCTCAGTGGGCCGGTTCTCGTACAGCATCCCAGCCGCACGGGCGCGAGACTCTTGCGGCGGTAGGTGTTGCAACGTGAAGTGATAGACGCTCTCGAAATGGCCATCCGACTCCTCGAACGCCGCGCGTCGCTCCTCATCCACCAGCCAGGACAGTGGTTCGGGAAAGGAGGATTGCGGATAGCTCGATGCCCGCATCCGCTCGGCCTCGATATAGAAGGCCCAGCCAGACCCGGTACGGCGAAGCGCGTTGTTCTGCCGCGCCGACGTGGCAATCAGCTCGCCCTGTGTCGCACTGTCCAAGTCGGGGCCGCGAAACTGGAACGTGCGTTGAAACGAACCATCTTTGTTCAGCACAACGCCCGGCGCGACCAGCCCGGCCCAGGGCAGCCAGTCGGCAAGCAAGGCCGGGCGCTGACGATATTCGGCAAGGTTCAGCATGGCGTCCTCCCCTCACACGTCCAGAAGCGGGCGGTGTTTGATATGCCGCGCGAAGACCTGCATGAACTGCGGATCGACGCGCGCACCCCATACGGCCAGCGAGTGGCCGACGATCCAGAGCACCACGCCGGGAATCCACAGTTGCAGGCCCAGCCCGACGGCGGCGGCCAGCGTGCCGTTGGCAATTGCCACGGTGCGCGGCGCGCCGCCCAGCAGGATTGGCTCGGTCAGCGAGCGATGCAGCGGCACCTCGAAGCCTGGAAGGTCGCTGGCCGTACTCATACGACGGCCCCGCCGGAGAACGAGAAGAACGACAGGAAGAACGAGGAAGCGGCGAACGCGATGCTCAACCCGAACACGATCTGGATCAGCTTGCGAAAGCCGCCGCTGGTGTCGCCGAAGGCCAGCGCCAGGCCCGTGGCGATGATGATGATGACCGCGACGATGCGTGCCACCGGCCCCTGGATCGACTCCAGAATCGACTGCAAGGGCCCCTCCCACGGCATCGAGGAACCGGCGGCTTGCGCCGTTCCGGCCAGCAACAGCAGCAGCGCGGCCAGCAGCAGCCCCTGCCTCGCAGGGCGGGTGAGGCTGCGCAGCCGCGCCAGGCCGGACAGGCGAGGAAGCGGATTTACGGAAAAGCGGAAAGAATCAACGTGCGTCATGGCAGTTCTCCAAGTTGGTTGGGGGACGGGAATGTGCAGCGGCGTCGGCTGCGAGAGGAACCGGCGTCAGCTCGGGAAACGGCGTTTCCAGTGCGTCCGCCAGGCGATAGCCGGTGCCGTCGAAGCCGACGACACGGGCGATGGTTTCGACGTGGCGCTTGCGGCCGCGTCCGGCGATGTTGATGACGACGTTGACCGCCTCGGCGATCAGCGCCCGCGGCGGATTCACAGCGACTTCGAGAATCAACTGTTCGAGGCGCAGCAACGCGCCCAGCGCGGAGCCGGCATGGATGGTCGCAATGCCGCCGGGGTGGCCGGTGCCCCACACTTTGATGAGGTCGAGGGCTTCGCCGCCGCGCACCTCGCCGACGATCACGCGGTCAGGCCGCAGGCGCATCGTGGCCCGCACCAGCTCGGTCATGGTGACGACGCCGGCGCGGGTGCGCAGCGGCACATGGTCGCGGGCCGCGCATTGCAGCTCGATGGTGTCTTCGAGCACCAGCACGCGGTCGCCTGTGGCGGCGATCTCGGCCAGCAGCGCGTTCGCCAGCGTGGTCTTGCCGGTGCTGGTGCCGCCGGCGATTAGGATGTTCTGCCGCTCGCGCACGGCGCGGCGCAGGAACTCGGCCTGCCCGGCGGTCAGGATGCCGTCGGCCACGTAGCGATCCAGGCCGATGATGCTCACGGCCCGCTTGCGTAGCGCGAAGGCTGGCCCCGGGGCGGCCGGAGGCAGGATGCCCTCGAAACGCTCGCCGGTTTCCGGCAACTCGGCGGTCAAGAGCGGCTGGCCGCGATGCACCTCCGCGCCGACATGCGCGGCGACCAGGCGGATGATGCGTTCACCATCGGCCTCGGGCATCTCCACGCCCAGCGGCGAGCGACCCGACGACAGCCGATCCACCCACAGGGTGCGATCGGGGTTGAGCATGATTTCCACCACATCCGGGTCTTCGAGCGCAGCGGCGATCAGCGGCCCCATTGCAGTGCGCAGCATCTGGATGCGGCGATCCTGGGACGCTGCTGCGGATGAGCGAGGTTCGGGCTGGATCTGTGGAACGGCACTCATGACGCACGCTCCGCAGTTCGTTCATGGGCGGAGGCCATCGCTGCTGCGTCATCCATCTGCATCGGATCGGGGTGCAGTTCCTCCACCACGTCGCGCACCAGACTGCGGCCACGCAGAAGGTGGCGACCCAACTGTTCGACGAACTGCTCGAAGCGCACCTTGCCCTGGGCGCGTGCCGCATCCTGATGGGCTTCGGGCACCGGCGTGCTGACGGTCAGGAAGTAGCGGATGAACAGCGCCAGCGTTTCGATCTGGATGTTCTGGTCGCGCTCCAGGCGTTCGGTCTGCCGCGACAGTCGATCCAACCGCTTGGCAATGGCGGCCTCGCGCTGGTCGCCAGCATCGGGCGACAGCCAGGACGCCAAGGCCGCTGCGACGATGGACGACTTGGACACGCCTTTCTTGGCGGCCAGTTCGTCCAGGCGCTGGGCGTGCTCGGGCTGGATGAAAAGATTGAGGCGGTATTGGCTCATAGGTCGATTCCGTCGTTGGGGTCGAGGGAAGCCAGCCGGGCCGTGCGCTGCATGGCCGGGTCGAGCTGGCCGGGAAGCGGCAGCGCCAGGTCGTCGTCATCGAGCAGCGCCAGGTCGTTCGCATGTGCGTCCGGCTCGGGGTCGTAGGCGACGGTTTCGGAGAGTTCGGGCTGGCGGCGTGGGCCGCCGTCATCGGTGCCGCCCAGGCCATCGGCGGATGCCGAGGCCGGCGCCGCAGGTACGGCCGGGATCGCCAAGCCGCTCCAGTCGTCGGGGCGGGCTGGCGGCGCGTCGGCGTACCTCCCGGCTACGAGCGCGGGCGGTGGCAGGACGCGATTCTTGAAATTGGCGTCGGCGTAGTAGCGCAGCTTCTTCGCGCGGATCGGGGCGACGCTGGACACCATGACCACGGCGTCATCAGGTGGAAGCTGCATCACCTCGCCGGGCGTCAACAGCGGCCGTGCAGTTTCCTGACGCGACACCATCAGGTGCCCCAGCCACGGAGCGAGCCGGTGGCCGGCGTAGTTGCGCTGCGCGCGAAGCTCGGTGGCGGTGCCGAGGGTTTCTGAAATCCTTTTCGCCGTCCTTTCGTCGTTGGTGGCGAAAGTCACCCGGACATGGCAGTTGTCGAGGATGGAATGGTTCTGCCCATACGCCTTGTCGATCTGGTTCAGGCTTTGAGCGATGAGAAAGCTGCGGATGCCGTACCCGGCCATGAAGGCAAGCGCGGACTCGAAAAAATCGAGGCGGCCCAGCGCCGGAAACTCGTCCAGCATCAGCAGCAGCTTGTGCCGGCGCGCGATGCCATCGCTGCCGTCGAGCGATTCGGTCAGCCGCCGCCCGATCTGGTTCAAGATGAGCCGGATCAGCGGCTTGGTGCGGCTTATGTCGGAGGGCGGCACCACCAGATAGAGCGATACCGGGTGCTCGGCGGAAATCAGGTCGGCGATGCGCCAATCGCAGCGCGATGTGACTTCGGCCACGGTCGGGTCGCGGTACAGGCCGAGAAACGACATGGCGGTGGAGAGCACGCCCGATCGCTCGTTGTCCGACTTGTTAAGCACTTCGCGGGCAGCGGATGCGACAACCGGGTGAGGCGCATCGCCCAGGTGCTTCGTCGTCATCATCCGGTGCAGCGTCAGCTCGAACGGACACGCCGGGTCGCTGAGGAAGTTGGCGACGCCGCGCAGCGTCTTGTCCTCGCCTGCGTACAGCACATGCAGGATGGCGCCGACCAACAGCGCGTGACTGGTCTTTTCCCAATGGTTCCGGCGTTCGAGTGCGCCATCGGGATCGACAAGAATGTCGGCCACGTTCTGCACGTCGCGCACTTCGTGCGCGCCGCGCCTCACTTCCAGCAGCGGGTTGTAGGCTGCCGACTGCGCATCCGTGGGGTTGAACAGGAGGCAGTGGCTAAACCGCGAACGCCAGCCTGCGGTGAGCGTCCAGTTCTCGCCTTTGATGTCGTGAACGACGACGGATGCGGGCCAACTCAACAAGGTGGGAACGACCAGGCCCACACCCTTGCCCGAGCGCGTTGGTGCGAAGGTCAGGACGTGTTCCGGGCCTTCATGGCGGAGGTACTGGCCGCGATGCAGCCCGAGGAAAACCCCGTCGGGCTGGATCAGCCCAGCTTTGCGTATGTCTTCCGCATCGGCCCAGCGTGCCGAACCGTAGGTGGTGACAAGGCGCGCTTGCCGCGAGCGCCACACCGACATGGCGATGGCGACCACCACGGCCACCAGACCACTTCCACCCGCGATGGCCCCGCCGATATCGAAGACGTGCGGCGCGTAGGCATCAAAGAAGAACCACCACTCGAACAGCCGCCAAGGGTGATAGACCGGGGTTCCAAAGAAGTCGAACCATGGCGAGCCAAGGCGTAGTTGATAGCCCAGGGCGGCGGCTGTCCATTGCGTTGCACCCCACACGCCGGCGATCACGATGCCGAATACGGCGGCGATCTGCCCGAACAGTACGCCCTGAGCTTGCATTGACTGGCCTCCGATTTCCCTGCACTGATTCCTCGTTCAAAAGCGGCACAGGAACGTGCCGCATAGAGCGAGGATCGGTGCCGCGTGGGTGCCCGTCAAAGACCGTTTTGAGCACAACGGTCGAGGGAAAAGAAAGAATGAGCGGCGGGGCGAGTCGAAGACAAACGCCGCAAACTAAAGCACCCTATGGCGCATTTGGAGTTTCCAAGAGGTTGCCCAGAAAAAAATTCTCGCTGGGTCTCGCTCCCCTCATGAGCAGAATCTAGATATCATGGGAAAGAATTATTTATTGAAATCTGGATAAGAATGAAAGATATCAAGAGCATGGATCTCAACTTACTCAAGGCGCTGGACGTATTGTTGGACGAACGCAACGTGACACGGGCGGCAGCACGTCTTGGACTAACCCAACCGGCCTTGAGCGGCATGCTTGCGCGGCTGCGTGAAAGCTTCGGCGACCCGCTGTTCGCGCGTGCGCAGCGGGGCATCGTTCCGACGCAGCGGGCGCTAGACATAGGGATATCTGTCAAACAGGTGCTAGCGGAAATCGACGCGCTGCTCCAGCCACCTTCTTTCGACCCGGCCACCGCACAACTGACCTTCTCCATCGCCGCGACGGACTATGCGCTGCGTGCCATTGCTGTCCCATTTCTATCGGCACTCAAACAGCACGCACCGCGCGTTCGAGTCTCATTAGTGCCAGTCGAGAGCGGACTGCTACAGAACCAGCTTGAGCGCGGTCAAATCGATCTAGCCCTCCTGACGCCAGAGATCACTCCGCCAAATCTGCATGCCCGAGAGCTATTCAAGGAGCACTACGTGTGTGTCCTGCGGGAAGACCATCCAGCGGCTATGGGGCGCAAGCTGACAGTTAAGCAGTTCTGTGCTCTCGACCATGCGCTTGTTTCCTACGATGGTGGAGGTTTCCGCGGCGTCACCGACGATGCGCTAGAACAGTTGGGCAAACAACGAAGCGTCACACTGTCGGTCAAGAGCTTTCTGATCTTGCCAGACATCCTGCGTGCCAGTGACATGGTCGCGATCTTGCCGAGCCGCTTGGTCGCCGGTATGGACAAGCTGGCTATCTCCCTGCCGCCGATGAAGATACCGGGGTTCACCAAGACGGCTGCTTGGCACGAACGCACCCATCACGATCCAGCACATCGCTGGATACGAGCACTGCTGTTCACTTCCTGTGCTAACAACAAGTAGGCAAGATGGCTCTCATCGTCATGCTCAGCACAACTCTGCCTCGCACTACAAATATGCAATCAGCCGGCTCAATTGGAGACGGACCCTTTCGTAGCACCGCTGCGAGATAGCCTTGTCGGCGGATGGCAGAACCTAGACGCTGATATCAAATTATATGATTTCAAAAATAAAAAATTAGGATTTCACTTATTTCACAGGGAGGCTCATGATTGCTCTATGACCACTTGAATGACGCAGCCACCCCTGTTGCGTCATTGACATTTTGTGAAGGAGCTTCGATATGAGCAAGCAACAGAACGCCATCCTCTGGCCCGAAGGCTACACGCCGGGCTTTACTGAGAATTTCGCCTCTAATGAGATCATCGCCGCCGGCTTGAGCGCGGCCGACGTATGGCCGCTACTCGTCACACCATCGCTGTGGCCAAGCTACTACGCCAACTCGGCTAACGTGCGCTTTCATGGCGGCAAAGGCCCGGTACTGGCCGACGGCGATCGATTTTATTTCGAGACCTTCGGCTTCCCGGTAGAGGGGCAGTGCAACGAGTACGTGGCACCTGCGGATGGGCAACCCGGCCGCGTGGCCTGGCACGGCTGGTCCGGCGAGGAAGGCACAGATACGCGCCTGGATGTGCATCACGCCTGGCTGGTCGAGAACCTGGACGGCGGGCGCGTGCGCATCCTCACGCAGGAAACGCAGAAGGGCAAGCCGGCCGAGGAGCTGCACAACGCCAAACCCAACCCGATGATCAACGGCCATCAGGACTGGCTCGACAGCTTGGTCGAGACAGCGCGCAAAGCCAAGCAGGCGTAATGGTCGCTGGCCGCTTGATCCCAAGCGTCTGAACTGAGAAAACCATGATGGGAACTCCCCTCGAGATTCTGCTGGTTTTGACTTCGCAGGCAACGATGGGCGACGACCCGCGCCTGACCGGCGTGTGGTTCGAGGAACAGTCCACCCCGTACTACGCCTTGGTCGATGCAGGTGCCAATGTGGATATTGCGTCAATCGCCGGCGGCGAGATTCCGGTGGATCCTCATTCCATAGCGAGCGAAGGCATGAACCCGCCGAGCGTGGAATGCTTCCTCGATGACAAGGTGTCGATGGACAAGCTCGAAGGCTCGCTGAAGATCGACAGCATCGCCCCGGAAGGGGGTGCGGTGATGTTCCTGCCCGGCGGCCATGGCACCATGTGGGACTTACCCGGAGCGGGGCGCTCGTCAATCTGCTGTCGGGCGCTTGGGCTGACGGCAGGGTGGTCGCGGCGGCCTGCCACGGCCGAGCCGGACTGGTTAATGTCAAGGAAGCGAATGGCCAGCCGCTGGTTGCCGGCCGTCGCGTCAGCCCCTTTGCCAAACGCATGAGCCGCGAGACTGGGCTACCTGTGGCAGTGAGTTGGGGCATCGACGATCCGCGAATGGCCGAGCACGTGATCGCTGGCAGGTAGATGGGTTTGGTGATTCTTGGCCGCGCCATGCTAGCCAACCCACACTCTTTCTCCACCTTTGCAGGAGCTGAAGGTGGAGCACCCGGAATGGCTGCTCCACCGCCTTACGCGCACTGGCTCGAACTCTCCCGAGGCTGCGGCAAGCTCACCACATATAACGACTAGGAGGAGGTGACCGTGCGAGTTCCCAGAACCCGATCCAGTCTGTGTCGCAGGGTGTCCCAGTGACTACGCTATCAAAGGAGCTAGTACTCAACTCGATAACTTGAGCGTGATAACGCCCAGGATGATCAGCGCCACGCCAAGGTATCGCATCAGGGAGGTTGGGTCGCCATAGAAATGAATTCCGACTAAGAACGTTCCCGCCGCTCCGATACCCGTCCACACCGCATAAGCAGTCCCAATCGGTATCTGACGCTGAGCAAGCCATAGGAAGGCGCCGCTAATTGTCATGAAAGAGACGGCTACTGCGACCCCACTCCAACGCGATGTTGGCTCTTGCGCCATTTTCAGCCCGACCGGCCATCCGATTTCAAACAATCCAGCCAAAACAAGATAGATCCAGCCCATTGCAATTCTCCTTCAAGTTTTTCATATCCGGCATACATACTCCAGCGTGACCACCAGCTTAGAACTTCGGCGGCTCTTTAGGTGTGGTGTAGGGCACATCGCCATCTTCGTAAAAGCGCTTTCGCGTAGCCTCGGCAACCCGGTTACATAGTTGGTCGCCCAGCATAGGACGATCCAACTTGCATTGCTGGCGCAACTTTTTCAGCCGCTCAGGATTGAGCGCTAATTCATCGACCGTCGGAAGGTTGCCTTTATCTGGTTTCCCGGATGGGCTGCAGGCTGCCAGTGTCGAGGAAAGCAATATGAGAGCAATCTTCTTCATGGTTAAGTTTCCTTGGGAGATTGTGTGATGGTTTACCGCCGACTTTTGGCGTCTGGAGATTTGATCGAATGAACGCGTTCCATGAAGCGAGTCAGTATTTCTGACGGCTCGCTGGCCGGTCGTAGCAGATAGGTCGTGAGCATGGGCGAACCTCCAGTCAGCGGCCGTGCGACCACACCCTGTTCCCTGCTGGCAGTAATATGCGCACCTCCTGTGAGGCCTAGTGCAAGTCCCGCCGAAACCAGGACCATCATTAGATCGCTGGAAGTCACGCGTTCGGCAATTAGAGGCTCAATGTCCACGCGACGTAGCACCCGTTCAACTTGCCGAGCATGGCCCTCACACGCCACCGCGTCGCAGAGCACCAGCGGATACCGCAACAGCTCTTCCAGGGGAATCTGTTTGTGGGATAGCAAGGGGTGCCGTGCGGGCACAGCTACCATCAGAGGGTCACTCCACACCGGCACGGCGATGATGCCTTCGCCGACTTCATCCGATTGAGCGAAGCCGAGATCGTACAGTTCGCCACACAATCCCTTGATTTGCTGTGACAAAGGCACTTCGAAGAAGCGAACTTCCACTTCCGGCTCTTCCTGCCGGCAGAGCGCCAACAACGCAGGCAGGCGCGATGGCGTGATTCCATCAGACAATGCAATACGGAGCTGGCAATGAAAGCCATTGGCTGCGGCGTTCACACTGTCGCGCGCCTGCTGCAAAGCTGCGAAGACACGGGGTACGCTCTCAAAGAAGAGTCTGCCTGCACGAGTCAAGCGGGTGCTCCGAGTGGTTCTCGCAAATAGCGCTACGCCCAACTCCTCTTCAAGCTCTTTGATGGCGCGCGACAGCGGCGATGTCTCGATGTGGAGGCGCTCTGCGGCTCGGGCAAAGTGCAGTTCCTCTGCCACCGCTAGAAAGTAGCGCAGATGCCGAATTTCCATGTTCGCATTCCTCCTCACTTAGGCCTCACCACCTTCGCCTTGCGCCACGCTATCTAGCCTTCGCAAGCTGCTCCAGCAAGCTTCCCCGATCAAACAGGTGGGCCGGATAGTGCTTTTGCCAGCACACCCCATTGCACGGCTGTCTCGGCCCGCGTGCGGATCAGCGAAGCCTGCGCTGACATCACCCCCGCCTCAGCCTCGGCCACCACCGTGGCGTCCACTTGTCCCGCCTCAAACAGACGGCGGCTGCGATCGAGCTGACGCTCCGCGACTGCGACCCCCTCGGTCTGATGCTCCAGTGCGGCGTGCTGCGTATGCCAACCGAGGTATGCGTTCTCTACGTCCTGCAATGCACTCAACAAAGTGCGCTCGAACTCCGCGCGCGCAGCTCGGCTGCGCGCCTCTCCGGTCTCGATGCCGGCACGGATCGCGCCACCATCGAAGATCGGCAACGAAACCCCGGCCCCAAGTGAAAAAATGTTGCCGGTAATGCGCGTCCCCGCACTCTCAACGCGCTGCCGTCCGCCGCTCAGGTCCAACACCAGCTTAGGGAAGCGTTCGCCTTCGGCTGCGTTCCAGCGCGCGGTTTCGGCTGCGAACTTCGCTTCGGCGGCGCGCACGTCGGGCCGCTCACTCAGCAGGTCCGCAGGTATGCGTGTCGGTGTCCAATTGGGGGCGGCGAGTGAAGCAAGAGTCGGAGAAGCTGCAGACGCTCCGGGCGTTTGTCCCGCTAGTACATCAAGTGCATGCGTCGCCTCGCCGCGCGCACGCCGAAGTTGCTCTTGCTCCACACGCAGTGCGACGACGCCGGAGCGGGTTCGCTCGATGTCGAAGCCGGTAGCTTGTCCGGCCTCGAACTTCCGTTGTGTCAGCAAGACGAGTCGCTCGGCGGATGCCAGCCGCGCCGTGGCGAGCGCTTCGAGTTCACTGGCTTGGCGCTGCTGCACAGCCGCCGACACTGTTTCAAACGCGACCTGCCAACGCGTGGCAACCCACGCTTGTTCGGCTGCCACCGCATCCAGGCGCGCACCTTCTGCTGCCTGCGAAAGCCGCCCCGACAGGTCTGCCTCCCACGATGCAGACAACGTGGCGCGGCCATCATTGCCGATCGCAACGTTCTCTGAATAGTCGCGTCCTCGAGTTGCCTGCGTGCCCGCGGACAACGAGGGGAGCAGGGAGGCCCGTGCTCGCCGCGTGGCGGCCGAGGCCTCGTCGACGCGCGCGCGCGCAATCGACAGTTCGGTGTTGCGCTCCAGCGCCGCCCGGACTAGGACATTGAGCTGTGGATCGCCGTAGGCCGTCCACCAGTCGACGGGAAGAGTACGGCGGGATGATTTGTCCAGGATGCCTTCACCTCCCTCTTCATTTGAGAAATGGGCCGGTACATCCAGGCGAGGCGGATCGGCAGAGTGCGGAGCATGGCTGCAAGCCGCAAGAAGCATTAGCGGCGAAATCATGGCCATGAGGCGATAGCGTTCAAGAATTTGAGACATGGCAGGTCCTTGCATTCCGAAAAAGTCTTGACGGACTGTTTTACGCCTTCTACTATACCGTCTGGACTGTATATGACTCAAGCTTTTTTTGGAGCACGACCATGCCGCCTCGCGCGAAAACAAAGTTGCCCCCCCCGTCCACCGCCCATAGCAGCACCGATGCGCAGCCCGTTCTCCAGCAAGGAGCCCAGCTAACTCGCGAGCGCATCCTGCAGGCCGCTCGCGAACTGGTGCTGGAGGAAGGCGCCAGTCGTCTGACGCTGGACGCCGTCGTCGTGCGGGCCGGGTTGAGCAAAGGGGCGTTTCTCTATCATTTCAAGACCAAACGCGATTTGTTCGTGACACTGATCGACGAGATGATCCGGGCGTTCGACGCGGTACAAGCCAATCACGAGCGCAGGTTTGCCGGAGATTTGTGGCTCGCGCTCAAGCGGATTCCGATCAGCGCGGCCTCTGCAGCCTGGGCAGGAATCGGGCTACTTGGAAACTTGGGTATCGGCGCCCTCTTGCTAGGCGATCTCGCATCAGTGACGCGCTGGTCTGGCACCGCCCTCATCGCAGCAGGCATTGCCTGTCTTAGTTTCGTTTGATCAAGGAGACCCATTATGAAGAGCAAAACTGCATTGATCCGCGGCGGCATTTTTTTTTGCGTAGCAGCCGCGCTCTCTGGATGCGCGACCAACAGCATGACGCGCTCCGGATTTCTCGGCGACTACGAGAAGTTATCGCCGACACGATACGAGAACGTACTGATGTACCGCGCAGCGGGATTCGAGCCCAAGCGTTATGCCGCTGTCGTGGTGGAAGATGCGCAGATCAAGACCGCCTCGGGTCGCATCGATGGGCTCGATGACGCGCAGCAGCGTGAAGTGCTAGACCATGTGACGAGCGAACTGAAACGCCAGGAAGGCAAAAGTCCCGCCACCCCAGGTGGCACGGGACAGGTTCGGGTGCGTGTAGCGGTCACCGAACTGCAGACACCGAATCGGGCAGTCAATGCAATGACGACCCTGCTGGTTGGACCCGTGACGACGGGCGGTGCCAGCCTAGAGTTCGAAGCAGTCGATGTAAGTACGGGACGACGCGTTGCTGCCGCCAGTTGCTTCGAGCGCGGCAACGTCATTAAAGAGTTCGCCGGTTCGTACACATTGCTGGGTCATGCCAAAGCGGCGATCACGAACTGCATCGAGCGCATCGACAGCGCTTGGCGGGACACGCAGCCATGAGCAACGCTTCACAGGCTTGGCTCCGGCAGGATGCCATGGTCGGCGGTGATCACAAATGGCTGGCGGGTGGCGACTGGACGATAGAGCACTACGCCAGTCTGGCAAAATCCGTGTCCGCCGCCCGCATCAGCCATGCCGAGGGGTACGCCACTCCCTTGCTCGACTGGACGCAAGTCCAGAGACTGGACACCGCCGGCGCGGCTCTGCTGGTGGAAATTCTCGGGCCAGACTCGATACTCGACCGGCCGGAGGCAGCTCCAAATCTGTCCCCGGATCGCCTCGCCCTAATGAAAGCGCTTGCCGCCGCTGCTACCGCTCAGCAGAAGACGGACAAAGCAGCGGTGAGCGGGAATCCTCTGCTCCGCGGTCTGGGACGCATAGGCCTGACCGTGGAACAGGGCTGTCGTGCGTGTCTTGGTCTGGCCGGGTTCGTGGGTCAGATCATCGAAACATGGAGCCGTACCGTTCGTCACCCGCGTCGCTGGCGCACGACCTCGGTGATCGCTCAAATCCAGCGGTCAGCGGTGGACGCCATTCCCATCGTGGCGCTACTGAGCTTCATGGTAGGAATGGTGGTGGCGTTCCTGGGCGCAACGGTGCTGGCCAACTTCGGTGCGAGCATCTTCTCGGTGCATCTGGTCGCCTTCTCGTTCATGCGCGAGTTCGGAGTGCTGCTCCCGGCCATATTGATTGCAGGCCGTACCGCAAGCGCGTATACCGCCCAAATCGGTTCGATGAAGGCAAATGAAGAGATCGATGCGCTTCGCTCCAACGCGCTCGACCCCATCGAGTTGCTGGTGCTGCCACGCGTGCTGGCGCTTCTTGTGTCCTTGCCACTGCTCACATTAGTAGGCATCTTGGCTGGCATTGTGGGCGGCGCCACTGTATGCGCACTGAGCTTGGAGATTCCTCCTGCACAGTTCCTTGCCATCGTGCAGGAAAAAATCGAGGTGCGCCATTTTCTTGTCGGAATGAGCAAGTCCCCGCTCTTCGCGGTGATGATCGCCGCTATCGGCTGCCATGAAGGGTTCAAGGTCGCCGGTAGCGCTGAGTCGGTAGGCGACCACACGACTTCTAGTGTTGTGCAATCAATCTTCATGGTGATCCTGATCGATGCCATCGCTGCACTGTTCTTCATGGAGATGGGCTGGTGAGCGCGGTGAAGGAAGACACCGACAACGGTGTGCGACACGCTATTGAAGTGCGCGGCCTAGACAACAGGTTTGGAACCCAGCAGGTCCATCAGGACCTGGACCTGGACGTGCGACGCGGGGAAATCCTTGGCGTGGTGGGAGGATCAGGCACCGGGAAATCCGTGCTCTTGCGTAGCATCGTCGGGCTGCAGAAGCCGCATTCGGGCGTGGTCCGTATCGGGGGGCGCGACCTACTGCGAGCCCAATGGCTTGCACGCGCGCGTATGGAGCGAAGGTTCGGCATTCTGTTCCAGAAGGGCGCGTTGTATTCATCGCTGACCGTCTTGGAGAACGTCGCTCTTCCTTTAATCGAGCATGTCGGTCTGGCGCGGCCTCTTGCCGAGCGTTTGGCAAGAAGCAAGCTGGGCTTGGTGGGGTTGCCTGCCGGAGCGGGAGACAAATATCCGGCCTCGTTGTCCGGAGGCATGGTGAAACGAGCAGCACTGGCGAGAGCCTTGGCGCTTGATGCGAACATCCTGTTTCTTGACGAACCCACCGCAGGACTGGATCCAATCGGGGCTGCATCTTTCGACCAATTGATTCTGACCCTGCGCAATGCACTGGGTCTCACGGTGTTTCTGGTAACCCACGACCTCGATACGCTGTACACCATATGCGACCGTGTCGCGGTCCTGGCGAACCAGAAGGTACTCATCAACGACGGCATCGAGGCAGTCGAGCGATTCAAGCACCCGTGGATACAGGAATACTTTCACGGCCCCCGTGGCCGTGCGGCCGCACAGGCCACTGGTGCTTCCAGCCAAGAGACGCAGCCATGAAACCCTTCCGCATCTGCATCATTCTTCCGTCGCGCACGCATTGGGCTGGGCGCACGCAATATTTACACTCTGAAAACGAGGTGGTCTGATCATGGAGCCACGTGCCCATCATGTATTCATTGGTCTGTTCGTCGTGCTGCTCGGTGCGATTGGTATCGGCTTCGCGCTCTGGCTCAGCGACACACGTTCCGACCACGATTACCAGTATTACCGGATCATGTTCGATGAGCCAGTGACCGGGCTTACGCCCGGCAGCCAGGTTCAGTACAGCGGAATCACGATTGGCGAAGTCGTTGCACTTTCTCTTTCGCCGCCTGACCCAAGGCGGGCGATAGCGCGCGTGCGTATCAATGCCACCATCCCGGTCCGGCAGGATACCCGCGCTGAATTGGTCATCACGGGAATTACCGGCAACGCGGTGATCGAGTTGAGCGACGGTGGGCCAAACGTGCCATTGCTGGATCGGAAAGAGGACGAGGAACCGTTGATCCTCGCGCCACGTTCGGCGATGGCATCCCTGGTCTCCGGCGAGGGTAACAGCATGACGACACTCAACGGCATCTTGCTGCGCACGCAGGAGTTACTGTCGAAGGAGAATTTGGCTCTTGTGCACCGCAGTCTAGTGAATCTCGAACAGACTACGGGCGCGGTCGCTGACCAGAGGGCCGAGATCGCGACGTTAATCAGCAATCTGACCGAAGCAAGCAGAGAATCGACAGCTGCCGTGCGCCAAGCAAATAGCACTCTTCGCGATGCCAACCTGCTACTAAATAACGATGGTAAGCAAATCATGGTGAACACGCGTGATGCAACGGCATCCCTCGAACGCGCCGCTTTCAGGGTTGAGACGCTACTGCAAAACAATCAGGAATCGCTGAACCAAGGCATGGCCGCCACAGGCCCTGCCATGCACGAACTCCAGCAGGCGCTGGCCAATCTAAACACCGTGCTGCGCCGACTGGATCGCAATCCGGCGCAATACCTGCTCGGTGGAGAGAACATTGAGGAAACCAAGCCGTGAACACTTCCGCCAGGATGATTCCCGTCGCTGCCGCGACTATGACGCTAGTACTCGGCTTGTCCGCGTGCAGTGTGCTTCCCAAAACAGCTCCAATGGTCACCTACAAACTGCCCGACTATCACATCGCCCAGGCGGAGAGTACGCCACGCGCCGTTCCTGGACCTGGGGCGCTGCGCGTCTACGCCCCTGAGAGTAGTCGCGTCCTGGATTCGGAGCGGCTTTTCATTGCGCAGCCCGATGGTCGCTTGTCGGCTTGGCAAGGAGTGCGTTGGGCCGACCCCGCACCGGTGCTGCTACGCGACCGAATCGTCGAAGCCTTCATGCGCGATGGGCGGTCGACTTCGGTGATTACCGATAGCACGCCAATGAGCGCCGATATGGAGTTGCGCAGTACGCTACGGGCGTTCCAGCTCGAATACCGCGGCACTGAAGCGATCGCCGCGGTTCGGGTTCGGCTCGATGTGCAACTGGTCGATCCGGCCAAACGGACTGCTATTGCCAGTAGACGCTTCGAAGCAATCCAAGCTACAGGCAGCAAGCGAGAGGCAGATGTGGTGAGCGCGTTCGGTGTCGCGACGGACGTGTTGGCCGGGCAGATCGTTGAATGGGCAGTTCAGGTCGGGGCAGCGCGTTTGCGAGTTGCACCGGAATCGGCAAGCAACCATGCACCCACAGCGTCGGCGATAAGCACAGACTAGTCGCCTTAACGGAGCACAGAAGCTAGGGCCAGAACGCTGCTCGACACCTTAACTCGGTACGACAGCCTACGGCCCCTATCCAATCCCAGGACCTCGTTGCCGTCCAACCTCCCATGACACACCGCCGCCGCGTACAGTCGCGGCGATCTGCTGCCCCAGTCGTGGCTCGATTATCGGCCGCCAAGGCACCAGACTGAACCCCATGCCGTCATCGAGCAGCGCATAGCGACCGCTGGCGAGAATGACCGAGCGCCGGTAGATGCCGGCTACGCGCTGCCCGTCTGTGACGTGCCGATGCTCCAACCCACTATCGGCGGCAATGTGCTGGGCGGCCTGCGCCAGCTCCCGATTGCGCAGCGTTTCCAGCAGATTCCGGGAGAGAATCACCCGCTGCCCACGCCGCTGGGCCAGCCCCTGTTCTTCGAGGAAGTCGGCGCGCTGCTGCAAGGCTTGCTTGGCATCGCCACCAAAGCCCAGGTCGCCCAATCCCCGGCCGCCGCCGATCAGTTGCTGGTCGAGCCAGGTGGCGCCGATCACGCGGGCCTGCCGCTCGATCGGCAGGTGAGATTTCAGGTCCACGGCCACGCCGCCCAGTCGCTGCGCATCGTACTGGCGCCCACGCTCGGATAGGTCGTCCGGCACTTTCCATAGCCCTTCCGCCACGCGCTCCACGATGCCGGCCCGGCGCAGGGCTTCCAGCCGTCGGACGTGGGCCGCGACGACTTCCTGCGGGTCGCGGCCGGGCTTGGCTCGGCCTTGCTCGATCGCCAGGTGATGATCGGTACGGTACAGGCCATCGCTCGCCAGTGCGGCGATGTTCTTGTCCGCCGCCCGTACCTCGGCGGAACCACGCACCTCCACCACCGCGCCGGTGGGGTAGCTCGCCAGTTCGTCGCGGGCGTTCAAAGCGACGTAGTGGGCCTTGCCGTCCACGCCGTCGATGACCAGATAGCCGCGGTCGTGCAGCTCGTCGGCCAGCCCCTTGGCGGCCACGCGGCCGACGAGGGTACGGCCGTCGTCGGCCGGCTCGAATACCGCCAGCTCGCGCGGCTGGCCGCTCATGGCGCGCTGCATGGTGCGGATGATGTCGCCACGCTCGCCCAGGGCACGCAGGGTCTTCTCAGCGTCGGCATGGATGGCCCAGGTGCTGGGCTGCACCTCGTCGGCCAGGCCGAGCCGCTGCAAGCGTTGCAGCCGGCCGATCAGTAGCAGGCGCTGGCGTTGCAACGTCGGTTCGTTGAAGCGTTCGATCCGCACCCGGTCATCCTCGCCGACCTCGCGCTGCAACGTGCGGTCGAGGCTCGTCCACCGCTCTTGCTTCACCTCGCGCTGCCAGGTCTGCTGGATCTCCAGTTCGGTGCGCGGCCCCAGCCATTCCGTCGCCAGCTCGGCGGCGCGATGGCGGAAGCCGTGGGCGATGTAGTCGCCCGCGATGACGAGGTCTCTGCCGGTATCGTCGCGTCCGCGCACGATCAGGTGCGTGTGCGGGTTGTCGGTGTTCCAGTGATCGACCGCCACCCAATCCAGCCGCGTTCCCAGGTCGGCCTCCATGCGGTTCATCAGGTGCCGGGTGTAGGTGCGCAGGTCGTCCAGCTCGGCTCCGTCTTCCGGGGAAACAATGAAACGGAAATGGTGTCGGTCGTCCTGGCAGCGTTCCTTGAAGGCATCGAGGTCGGCATGGTCGGTCTGCGGCCCGTAGGCACGGCCCGGCTCGCCGTCCCGGCCGGCACCGTCGCGCTCGATGTAGCGCAGGTGCTTGGCGAGCGACTGCGGGCTGGCGTTGCGCTGGTTGACCAGCAGCGTCTTGACGGTCACGCGCCGTGACATGGGTGTCAGCTTTGCACCTGCGAAGCGCGCTGCCGTATGGCCGCGCCCAAGCCGTGAGCCGGGCCGCTGGCCCGCGTGCTGGCCGCTCCCGCCAGCGACAGGACGGCGCACCGCCGACTTGCCGCCGCTGGCTTTGCCAGCCCGCTTGAGCACCTTGGAAACGAAGCTCTGGCCCTGGCCTTTGCCTCGGTTCTTCGGCGCGCCAGGGCGCACCCGGAAATCGTCGTCGCGGCGGTCGGTCATGGCAGCGCCCCTGGCAAGCTCCGGCGTCTCCGGGCGTGCGAAGCACGCGGACATGCCTGCATTGGCGCGGGCCTCGCGCCCCACGCGGCACGGCGGCAAAGCCGCTCCGTGCCGCGCCACCCCCATGTGCAGACAGGCCTTCGACGCGGCCCGGTGCCGCGTCCTTTTGTCTTGCCTTCCGCCTTTGCCCCTCGCTCCCGCTCCGGGCATCGGCGGCCCGGCGGCGCTGCTGCACCAGCAGCCAGCCCGCCGGCGAACACGCCAATGGCCGCAGGCCAGGCGCGTTCGAGGCAAGACGCCTGCACGTTGGACGGCTGCGCCGAAGGCAGCGCGAAGTGCGGTGCGAATGCACCCGCACTGCACGTGCGATGACAAGGCGACGAACAGTAGAACGACATGCCCGATGGCACGATGAGAGGCGCGGCAAAGTGCAGCGAATCGGCGGCCATCATGGACGTGTCTCCAGCCAGATCGGATGCGCAACGCCGATCGCGGTGGATGCACTGACCGGCCCGAAATAGCGGCTGTCGAACGACGCTGGGTTGGTCACGCTCAAGAGGAACAGTTCGCCCGGTTCGAGACGGCGGCAAAGCTGCAAGGATGGCAGCGGTCGGCCCTGCCGGTCGGCAGGCAGGGCGGCGGCCACCGGCACGCCGTCGATGCGAACCTGGCCGGCGACGATGCAGACGTGTTGTGGCGCGACTGCGCCCACACGTTTGAGCAGCGGAACGCGGGTCGGTAGGTAACTGCGCTGCGCAGCCAGCATGGCGGCCCTGTCGGGCAGCGGCACCAGCACGATGCTGTCCACGGACAGCGGACGTGGCCGCGAGGCGGTGCGCGGGTCGAACGGTTCGATGCGATACCAACCGACCGCCACGCTGTCGGACGGGTTGTAGGCCATTCGCGGCAGGGGCTGCACGAACGCAGCCCAGGCCAGCGCAGCGAGGCCGACGGTGGCGAAGCCTGCCAGCACGAGGCGAGTGCGCAGGCGCGAGCGAGGATGCGGCACGGGGCCGGTCGTGGAAATCGTGGTCATGGCAATGCCCTCCCTGCCAGCCAGGCGGCGTGCCGTTCTGTGGTGTATGTGGGTAACGCCGAGCGCGCTGCGAGCCGGTTCGCGAGCGTGCGCCAGTACGCGGGCGATGTGTCTGCGGCTGCGATGCCCAGCGCCTCGATGTCGTCGATGCGTTCCAGCACGGCGCGAACGTTGGCATCGCCTTCGGCGTGCAACAGCAGACGCGCGCCCGGCTGCACGCCGGGGATGCGTTGCACGGCGTCCAGCGGCGTGGCGGTCTGCATCACCATGAGCTGCCAGCGGATCGTGCCGTAGTCGTTGGCCTGCCAACGGATGCGGCACAGAACCGCGTTCGGCAGGAACACGGCGCAGCGCCGCCAGCGGTCGAGCTGGAGCGTGCGCGCCGGTTCGCCGAAGCGCAGGTAGAGCTTGAAGCGGGGTTCGATGTAGGTCAGCGCCACGCGCGTCAGCGGCACGTTGCCGGCCTGGCCGGCGAGTGTCGAAGGCGCCGGCGGCGGTGCAGCCGTGGGCGCACTTGCTTTGGGGGTGTGGGCGGTCGAAGCGGATGCGTTCACGGCGTGCCCTCCGGGGGAAACTCCCGCTCCAGCAGGCTGCGCAGCAGTTCGGCTACGGTCACGCCTCGCGTGAAGGCCGACACCTTGATGCGCGCCCGCATGGCGGGCGTGATGTCAAGCGTCAGTCGAGCGGTGTAGAGGTCGCCTTTCTGCGAGGCATCTGCGTCGCCCTGGCGAATCCACGCTTCGGCGTGCGGATTCGCTGGGGGACGTACACCGATGCCGACGCGCTTGCTGCGTGGTGATGGCTTTCCAGTCATGTCGGCCACCGCAGCAGTTCGTCGGTGAGCGCGGCGATCTCGCGGGCAGCGGCGCTGTCGGGCGCGGTTTCGCGGGCGAGCCGGCCAGCGGCTACGCTGTCGGCAAAGACGATGCGCTGGTGGATCTCCGAGCGCAGCGCGGGCAGCGGCTGTTCGGCCAGCGATTGCCGTGCCTCCCTGCCGATGATGGTGGTGCTGACGCGCCGGTTGATGACGAAGGCCGCGCGTAGCGCTGGCCGGAACACCTGTGCTTCGCGGATCAGTGCGACCATCTCGGCAGAAGCCCATACGTCGTAGGGGCTGGGCTGCACGGGGATCAGCACGCGCTCGGCCGCCAGCAGCGCGGAGCGCGCGAGGGCGGCGATGCGCGGCGGGCCGTCGATGATGATGTGATCGGCCCGCCTGGCGAGTTCTGGCGCTTCCTGATGCAGCGTTTCGCGGGCAAGGCCCACGGCGCTGAACAGACGGGGCAGGCCCTGCTGGCTACGCCGCTGCGTCCAGTCGAGCGATGACCCCTGCGGGTCGGCATCCAGCAGGATGACATGCAGGCCGCGCATCGCCAGTTCGCCGGCGATGTGCGTGGCGAGCGTGGTCTTGCCGACGCCGCCTTTCTGGTTGAGAAACGCGAAGATCATGGCGCGGCCCTCCGAGCTGGAAAGCCGGCCTGGGCGTGCCATTTCGTGGTTGTCCACCGAAACGGCGCGCTTCTACTAAAAGTTATGTATTTCTTGTTAGGTAAGTTAGAGGGAACGCAAACCCGCGCCGTTGTTGGCTTTCCGGCGTTTTCGTACTCCTGATAGCACGAGGGTCGTACTCCTGATAGCACGATACCCGGTACTCCTGATAGCACGAGGCCGTCCACAGGTTCTCCCGCAGTTATCCCCGTGCCGCGTGCGGCACGGGCCGGAAGGTCAGCAGCTCGGTGTTGTCGTCCGGCATCCGCTCGATGCCGAGGACGTAGCCGGGCAACGACTGCCGCGCCACCAGGGCGCGCACGTCGTAGGCGAAGTCCGAGAAGCGGGCCGCGCTGCCGGATTTGCGGTACAGGTGTCGGAAGTCGAATTGCCAGCCGTGCTCCTGCCGCCCGCCATGCTTGCGCACCAGGCGGTACAGCCAGCGTTCGATACCGCCTTTCAAGCGGAAATAGGCCGGGTCGATGGTCAGCACCAGGGCGGCGTCGAGCACGCCGGCATAGAACCAGTCCGGCAAGATCAGCTCGATGCCCAGCGGGGTGCCGCTGGCGTCGGCGAGTTCCTTCCACTCGTTGATCCACGAGAAGCGATGCAAGCGCCTTCCCGTGGTTTCGCGGATGGACGTGGCCACCGTGGTCGATTGCAGCCGGTCGAGGGCGGCCTTCAGGCGCTGGTAGTCGTTGAGGGACGTGCCGCGCCCGATGAAGCGCAAAATCTCGTAAGGCGTGGCGCGTATCCAGCGCGACGGGCGCAGGCCCGCGTCGCGCGCCTCCACGATCTGCGAGGCGGCCCATATCAGCACGTCGGCATCCCATATCGTTGCGATGCCGTGCTCCTGCGTGCCTTCCACGCGAATGGTGACGTTCCCGCTGCGGAAGTCGATCGGCGCCGTGCGCCGCGACTTGGCAAGCGAGAAGAACGGAAAGGCCATCAAGTCCTGGGAATCGCGTGGCGCCATGTCGCCCGGCAGCGCTCGGAACAGATCGAGCTGTTCGCGCTGCGGCAAGGCTTGCCCTGGCGGGCTGGACATGGCGAAGGCCACCCACGCGCCGACGATCAGCGGCCATCACGGTAGTCGCCCGCGTGGCGCTCGGCGTATTCGGGATCGGACGTGGCCTCGTAGCTGCGCTGGTCGGCCCAGGCATCGAGGTCGGACACCGCGTACATGACGCGGCGGCCGAACTTGCGGAACTTGGGGCCGCCGCCGATCACCCGCTGCTTCTCCAGCGTGCGCGGCGACAGCCGCAGGTAGTCGGCGGCTTCGTCGTTTGTCAGGTAGCGTTGAGGCTGCGAGGTCGCAGTGACGGCAGCGGCGGCAGGCCGCGAGGGAGCAGGTCGCATGGGATGTACCTCCATCAAGCCCGGCCACACCACGCGGCCGGATAGAGGCACTCTCAAGAAAGCAAGGCTTCTTGCTAAGGGACGATTCGCACGGGTCGAGAAACGTCCCCCCTAATGCGACGGGAACATTGGAAGCTGCGCTAGTCGGCGGTAGCCGCCGTGCATCAGCTCATCGCCGCGGCGTACCAGCCGCCGCACGCGGGCACGCAATGCACTGTCTTTGTGCCAGTCGGCCGCGACGGCATCCGCGCCGAACAGACCTTCGGCCACTTCGCGCAAAGAGGCTCCCGCGAGGGTCGCGTCGAGCGCTTGCAAGGTATGCAGTTCCAGCAGCGCGGCGGGCGTGGGGCGAGAGCGGGCTGTTGCCACAGGCGCGGCCACGGTTGCGGCAGATAGCGCATCCAGCTTCGCAGCGAGCGTGCGGTAGCGCGCACAGGGCGTGGCGCAGGCGCGTGTGGCGTAGAGATAGGCCGAGCCATCTTCTAGGTCGGGTGCGAGTGCGAGCCGAACGCAGCAGCCTGGCCAATGCGATACAAGCACCAGGCGCTTGCCGTCGTGGGTCAGTTGCTTGCGCCCAGGAATGCGCCAGAACTCGAAGGTATGCGCATCGGGTGGTGGGTCGGCGTCGGGGTATAGCTGCACCACGCCGTCGTGATCGGGGAACCAAGCAGGATGTGCATCGCGCGCATCCAGGCCGGGATCTTCCAGCAGGCGCAGGCCCCAGGCCTGCGCCGCATCTGGCTTGCGACGCCGGCGTAGCCAGTCGCGCCGGTAGCTTGCATTCCTGCGCAAATACTCCCAAGCCAGCGCTGGGCCATCGAGGTGCAGCGTGTAGAGATACGCGGCCGTGGGATACCAGTGTTGGCTGCTGCGGTCAGTCATGGCGAAACCTCCCTGTTTCTGGGAACGTCGCCACAATTCCGCTGTGCGGGAGCTATCGAATCGCCATCAAGTGGTCATCAAACTCGGGTTACGCTTTAACTGCTGGTGTCAAGACAGATTCGCTCCAGTGCATTGCCGAAATCGTCTAAATGCGACGACTGCACCGCCCGGAAATGGGGTGCAGCATTGAACACCGTGCCGAATCTCGCGCCTGGCATCATGACTGTTTTGGTCAGGAGCGCACCACCCTGGTGCAAGCATGCGGATCAAGACTTGCCAGGTCTTGGCTAAGACCGAAATAGTCACAATGCGATACTTTTTGCCTGGTCGCGCTGGAATGCGTCAATCGGTGATCGAACCGTTTTCCTGAGCCAGTCGAACGTATTCCGACAGCGGCCGCGTCGGCTGGAAGTACCGATCTCGTATCACGGGCTGCTTGAGCGGCCCGACGATGGACGCCAGATCGGACAGCTTCACCGTCGCCAGGGCAGGCATCCCGATCCCGAGGTCGATCAGGCCGTAGGCCGTATCGCCATCGGTCGGATCGAGCGCGGCCAATAGCCAGGTCGCATGTGCGTCCGGTGTGAACAGGCGCACCACGGGCAGCGGGTCACATTCCTGGCCTGCGGCGCGGGTGAGGCCGTGGGCCAGTAGGTGCACCCGGTCTTCCTCGGTGACAAGCGTGGTCAAGGCCGCGCCCCTTCCACGAACACACGCAATCGCCGAGGCGCATCTGTGCCTGCGGACGGATGCACGTATGCGCAAGCGCACGAAGCCGCAAAAGCGGAGAGGCACGAAGGCGTATTGGTGGAAGTCAGGAAAGACACGGACGCGGTTCCCTGGGTCTGAGGAAATCCGCAGATGCGGATCTCCGTAAAAGCACGGAAAAGGAAAACATCACCACCAAATGAACACTATAGATTGTAGTCCTATAGGGCGCAATGGGCTGTCATCTTGGTTTTTTGGGGAAACCATAGGTGGCAGCGAAGAACTCATTGGCAGCGGCGATTCGGACGGTAAGGAAGGCGCGTGGTTTGAGCCAGGAAGCGTTCTCCAACGTGTCCAGTCGCACCTACATGAGCACGCTGGAGCGCGACCTGAAAAGCCCAACCATCCAGAAGCTGGCCGATCTGTGCGAGGTCATGGAAGTGCATCCGCTCACGCTGCTCACATTGGCTTATGCCGGTGACAGCACCCGCGAAGCTGATGAATTGCTGGCACAGGTGCGCCAGGAACTCAGGGCGATATTGGAAGAGCCCGACACGCCGTAGCGCGTTGGCGTGTGGTACTGAATTGCAGCAAGCGGAGCGCGCAGCGCCGCAGGCGCGAAGGCGTGAGGGATTGAAGCCGGATGGCCGTGACGGCTTGCCGGCACGGGGCGAAGCCCGAAAGCCCGGCGGCGCTTACAGCGCCGACACGCCACACACCGCTCGTTGACACGGATTGCGAGCCACAAGGCACGCATGCAGGCCCGCGGTGACGGGCGTATCCAGCACGCGGCAGCAGCAGAAATCCTGCGCGTGCGGTGCTGCGATCAGCAGCATCGCGCCCCGCCGCAGTGGGCGGGACGCGGTAAGCGGCTGTCAGGCCGCCTTCGGCTTGTTGCGCGACCAGATCAGGTCGTGCGTGCCGTCCTCGTTCTCGATCAGGCGGGCATAGACCGTCGCCGGGAACGAAGGGTCGTCGATGGATACGGACAGGTATTCCCGCCCGGCCTCGCTGGTCTTCTTCCACGCTGCGCCGACTTCGTGGCCAGCCGCTTGCAGGTGGAAGTCGGGGGCGTTCTCGGTGTCGCCCTTGTCGTTGGGAACCAGCTTGACCTTGACGTTGAGCGTCAGGGTGCGAAGCGTGCCGGTGAAGCCGTCTTTCTCTGCGGTGAAGGTGCCGATGTTAGCCATGATGTTTCTCCTTTCGGGTTGAACAAGGTCGCGCCAGTGCGTCCTTGTTGTGATCCGGCCGGCGGGGGATGGGCTGGTCGCACCGCGCAGCGGTCGCAACAACGTGGAGAACCTGGAAGCGAAAAGAATTTGTCCCGCGAGGAATGCGCGCAGCGCAGGGGAAATTGTTTTCGCTGCAAGGTTGCGGCCATGAAGCCCAAGGCGCAGCCGCGCCACCGCCAGGATTCACAACAAGACAAGGACGCACAGGCCGCCCGCTCCCGAATGGAGACGTGGCCAACTCGGCATCCCCGCGTGACGGCTGCACCGGCTTGCGCCCTGACGCGGGCCAGGTCAATGCCCCGACGACAAGGCCAGAGCGCCCCTGCCGCAGCTCACGGCCACATACTGAGGCGTGGTGTGGAAGCTCCATAGAAGCGAGGCTGGGCGGCGTGTCGGTGAACCGTCTTTCGTGACGTACAGACAACGAACCGCCAGCGTCGGGGACGGCACGCTTTCGTGCAACCTGCCGCAGCAAGCCGGGGCGTAGCCACACCAGCCCCGCCCATTGCGGCGGGGCTCGGTCGAATCGTTGGCGGCGCGATGCGCCGCCACACTTGCTGGCTTCGTGGATTTCGCGCACGAGCGCCCTTGTGCGTGGCCCCATCGCCGCCGACCGAAGGCGGCGATGGGGCTTTTTTTTAGCAGTGAAACCGGGCGCGGCCACCGCCGCGCCCGGAGTTTTCGACCACCGGCCCCAAGGCGGCACGGCTTGGGGCCGGTGCGGCTCGTTATTTCTTGGTTTCGATGATCCACCACACGGCGCGCGGCAAGGCGCGGCCCGTGAGGGGATGCAGATCGGTCAGGTCGGCGCGGGCCGTCCAGCCACGCGGCGGACGGTAGCCGCGCACGTCGCCGTCGCCGTGCCAGCGGCGGGCGCGCACCGTGCCGGAGGCATAGGTCGCAGCCATACGGGGGCGGTTTGCGGGTTGGTGGGTCATGGCAGGCATCCTCAATATGAAGCGCCCCGGCCGGAACCGGGGCGCTATCTACGGTGCGAAGTCACGCGGCCAAAGCCTCGGCCTGCGGCTGGACATCCGCCACGGCGGCCGCTTCTTCCTGTGCTTCGGCTTCGCCATCCGCCGGCGCGTCCTGCCCGGCCTGCTGCGGGCCTTCGGTGCGGAAGATGGCGGGCATCCAGCCGGTGCCAGCGGCGAGCCGTTCGGCTTCGCTGGCAATGTCGCCCTTCTTCAACTTCGCCAGTCGGGTGACGTGCGAGGGCGCGAACCCGCCAACGGCTTCCAGAATCGCGGCCTTCGGCACATGCCGGAAGTAACCCTCATTGGTGGGCTGCCACCACGCGGCCATATCCAGCCCCACGGCCTGCGCCAGTTCCGCGCCGGGCTGGTGCGGCGTGGCGCGAGGCGTCACCACGTCCACCGTGGAAGCTAAGCACACGGCCAGCAGCCGCACCAGTTCATCCTGTGATTTCGCCAGCAGCGCGGCGAACAGTTCGGCGCTGTCCTCCGGCAAGGTTTCGCCTGCCACCTGTTGCAGTTCGCGCAGCGCCACGGCGGCGGGTGATTCCGGCCAGTCCGGGGCCATGCCTTCCAGCCGGTCTTGCACCGTGAGGCGCACGCCCAGCGGCAGGTCGTGGCCGTAGTGGCTTTCCTGCAAGACGGTCTGCACCATGCCATGCACCACGGCGGCCAGCGCGGCTTGCGGATGCCGGGCCACTTCGATTTGCAGCGCGGCGGTACGGTGCGCGCTCAACCGCTGCGCCAGTCGGTCGGACATGGTGGCGGTCTTGGGCTGCTCGTCGTCCTCGCCTTCGTCCTCGTTTGCGGCTTCGCCTTCGCTGCCGAAACCCTGCCGCAGTCGTTCCAGCGTGCGCAGCGCCTTGGCTTCGGCTTCGCGCAGCAGCCCGCGATGAATCGCGGCCTGCCCGTCGCGGTCGATGGTGACGATGGCACCGGCTGCGGCCTTCACATTGGCCGCATAGTCCAGCAAGCCTTCTTCCAGCGCCTGCAACTGCTCGCCCAGGCGTTCGCCTTCTTCCTGCAAGGCATCGGCCTTTTCTTCGTCTTCGTCGTCCAGCGCGGCATCCACGGCTTCGGCCAGTTCGTGCAGCTTGGTTTGCAGCTTCTCGATGCGCTGCGCGTCGCGCTTGTTCGGACTGCGGCGTTCCCTTGGCGCACGCTGGAAGGCTTGCAGATCGGCATGGGTCATGCCCGGCGTGGCATCCACCCACGCCCAGCCCTCGGCCTGCACCTTGGCGGCGATACCTGCCAGCTTGTCCTGCGCCAGCCGTTCCAGCAGTGCGGCATCGGTCAGATACACGCCTTTGTCGCCCTCCGCGAACAGGTCGCGGCGGATGCCACCGCCTTCCTGCTCGTAGCCGTCCAGCCCGACAAAGCGCACCAGCGGATGCCGGTAGGCGTCGATTTCGCGTTCGGTCAGACGGTCGCGCAGGTTGTGCGGGCTGCGCTGCCATGTCGGCGCATCGTAGAACGCGGCTTCCTGCGCGGCGTGGTCGTCGGTGATGGCAAGGGCCATCAACTGGTCAAGGCTCACGGCCTCGGCGCGATAGTCGGCCAGCAGGCGCGGCGAGACGTTGGCGAGTTTCAAGCGGCGCTGCACCACCAGCGGCGTGACGGAAAAATTCGCTGCGATATCCTCGATGCTGCGGCCTTCGGCCACCAGCGCGGCGAACGCCTCGAACTGGTCGGCGGGGTGCATGGCTTCGCGCTGCACGTTCTCGGTCAGGCTGGCCGTGCGTGCGGTGCCATCGGCCACCTGCAGGCAAGGCACCTCCCATTCCTTGCTGATGCGGTGCTTCTTCGCCAGCAGCTTCAACGCTGCGAGGCGACGGCCACCGGCCACGACTTCGTAATGCTCGCCGTCGGCGGCGGCAATCACGATGAGGTTTTGCAGCAGGCCGACACGCTGGATGCTGGCGGCGAGTTCGGGAATGGACATGCGCGGGGTCTTGCGCACGTTGCGGCCAGTGGGGCGCGACACCAGCCGCGACAGCGGAACCAGAATCAGGTTCTTGGTCGGGTCAGCGGCTTCCAGCGGGATAGCGGCGGCGGTGTTGATGGCGCGGGCTTCGGTTTGGGTAACGGCGTTCATGGTGATAACTCCTATCGGTTCAGGAATGCAGCAGCGAAGAAAGCGACAAGGGCTGCTGCCTGCCCCTGCCGCGTGGGGATTCAGGCTTTCAACTGGCGCATGCCATCGGCCAGCAGCCAGAGGGCGCGATTCAGTCGGATGTTTTGGTCGATGCCCTGCACCGGGCGGGTTTGCTGTCGGCGCCCGTTGGCGCTGCGGCCACGCAGCCCGCCTTGGGTCAGGTTTTCTTGGGTGCGGTTGAACACGCTCCACAGGTCGGGGCGGCGGTCGTCGAAGCGGCGCGGCATCAGGATTTGCGATTCCGTGATGGGCGCGGGCTTGTCGGGGTCGTCGTACTTGAGGGCGAGCGCGGCGCGGGCGAACACTTCGGATTCGCCATCGTCCAAGGTGATGCCGCGCATGGCATCGCGCGATTCCTTCACCCGATCGAAACCGCTCAAGACTTCGTAAGCGCCCTCAATGACCAGACCGGCCACGTCGCCTTTATGGGGCACTCGCACATCGGCCACGGTGTTGCCGCAAACAAGGCCATTGCTGCACACGAACCGGAACATTCCGGCCAGCATCTGATAGCTGCTGGTGCCGTCGTGCGAGTTCAGCAGCACGATTTCGTTGGCCTCCGCGCCGTTGATCTGGCTGGCATGGCGCAAGCGAATCATGTGTTTGGTGTGCTCGCGCTTGCCTTCGTCGCGCACGCGGGTTTGCGTCACCATGAAAGGCTGGAAGCCTTCTTTGCGAAGCTCGGTCAGCACGGCGGCGGTGGGGATATAGGCGTACCGCTGCGAACGGCTCTCGTGCGGGGCATCCGCGAAGATGGACGGGGCCACGCGGTGAATCTGGTCGTCGGACAGCGGGTAATCGCTGCGCAGCGAGGGGGAGCGGAAAGCGAAACGGGATGCGAGTTGCATGGTCTTTCTCCTGACAAAAGAGGTTTGCTGTTCACACCGCACACCGGATTTCTAGATTCGGAGCCCAGCCTTTCGGCTGTTTGGTGCGGTCGGCACGAGGAACCCGGTTGGCCCTGTTGCCACCGTCTTTCCTGAGTTCATCGCCCGCGGCCAAAGGAGCGCGCGGACGGGGGCCGTCAAGGAGCCAAGCGCAGGGTGGGTGCGGCCCGCAGGCGCAGCCGAGGACACGGCCCTGCGCGCCTTGACGGCACACGGGCGCGGGCTACGGTCGCGGGTAAGGTGATGAAGTCAGGGGAGACGGCTGGACAAGGCAACGGCCATCCCTTTGTGCTGACCGCACGCAAGCGAAGCGCGCAGGCCCGAAGCTGGAAGCCGGGCCGTAGGCGTCAGCGATGCGGAAGGCTGGCGAAGCCAGTCCCGCCAGGGATGAGCGACTAGCGAACCTGGAGCAGCGCGATCCGCGAAGCGGAGACGCAAGAGGACTCTTCGTTTACCATTTGTTTCGCAAGCTAATGATGGGAAAGCAAGAACACGGAGATCTAGAGATGATTGTCTGCATCAACCGCCTCAAACAGTTCGGAATCTTCAGCGACTTCAATGGAACGAAGATCCAAAAGTTCGGCCGGTACAACCTGGTCTATGGTTGGAATGGAACAGGCAAGTCAACGTTATCGAATCTATTCTCTTGCTTTGAGCTTCGCTCGATGGTTCCCCGCTTCAGCACGGGCCAATTTTCAGTAGTTCTGGAGGATGGCTCAACGATCACGGAATCCACACTCCACTCATCCCAATTGAATATTCATGTTTTCAATCAACGCTTCGTGCATGAGAACATTGATTGGGACAAATCCGTAAAGAGCATCCTTCTTATTGCGAAAGAGAAGATTGATGACTTGCAGAAGCTGGAGAAGCTGAAGAGCGAGCTTCAGTCGAAAAAGAAGGCTCACGACGACAAGCAAAGCGATATCAAGAAGCAGCGTGAGGCATTAGAGAAGTTCCTGACCAATGCTGCCAAGAAAATGAAGCTTGGACTTCAGGCGATTGATACGAGCGACAGTTATTACTTGAATTACGACCGCCGCAAGCTCTCCAACTTCATACAGAATAACGGCGAGACAATTATCAAGGCGGAGTCGGTTCTTCCAGATGAGAGGGTTATCGACCTTACGAATGCCGCCAAGCCAGATCAGCTTCCAAGCATTGCTTTCGCCTCAACGGCCATTGAGCCGGACTACTTTAAGAAAGCGGCGGGCCGCATCAGAGATTTGATTGGGACTACGGCGGTCAATCAAGCAATCCAGCGGCTTACCGATAACCCGGACATCCGCGAATGGGTTCAAGCAGGCTTGGAAATCCATAAAAACCACGACTCGCAATCCTGCGAGTTCTGCGGCTCTCCGTTCGCCCAGCTTCGTGCCGAGGCGCTTGCTGCCCACTTCAGCAAGGAGTTCACGGAGTTTCAGAGCCGACTTCAGAATGCGGCGACATGGATTGAATCTCAAGGCGCTCCAGCTAATCAGTTTCCCGCATCGACCGAGTTTTATAAAGAACTATCGGCCGAGGCAGAAAAGCTTCAAAAGGACTACGCAACTGCTGCTGAAAAGATCGACCAGCAAATGGACGCCTGGCGGGAAGCCCTGAAGGCCAAGATCACAGACCCTGGGAAGACAGACATTCAGATCTCGGATGTGGTTGAAGACGATGTCACCAATTTCAATGACATCCTGAAGTCGATTGTTGCTCTCGTTGGAAAGCACAACAATAAGACTTCAAATTTCAAATCTGAGACCTCAAAAAGCAAGGTGGCACTGGAGCTTCACTTTGCTGCGGCTGAGGTGCAAGAGTTTGACTATGCTGGAAGTGAGAAGAAGTGCAATGACCTTGAGTCAGAAGCAAAGAACGACCATAAGGAAATTGAAAAAATTAGTCTAGAGGTCGGAGCCATAGAAGCGGCGCTCTCGAATGAAACGGTCGGGGCAAAGGAGTTCAATGACATCCTGCATCGCTTCATTGGCCGCTCTGAGCTTTGCCTGAACTTCAATCAGAAGAAGAAAGGCTATGAGATCATCAGAAACGGGGTTGGTGAGCACGATGGGAATTTGAGCGAAGGTGAGAAGACTGCGATTGCATTTGTCTATTTCATCACGAAGCTCAAAGAAAATGGAAATAACATCAAGGATACGATCGTCGTCGTTGACGATCCGGTCTCAAGCTTTGATTCTAATCACTTGTTTCACGCCTACTCGTTTTTGAGAACGCAATGCACTGAAGCCAAGCAACTTTTTGTGCTGACTCACAACTTCACTTACTTTAAGCTAGTGAGAGACTGGTTCACTGGCACCAATAGGAATCGAGTCAAAAAAGGCAACGCCGAGAATTGCTTCTTTTATCGCCTGGATGCGCCACCTGGCTCCCCTCGTCACTCCCTACTTGTGGATGCCGACGACTCACTCAAGAACTACGGTTCCGAGTACCACTATATCTTCAAGAAGCTTTACGAATATAGGGCGCACACGACACTCAATCGAGATGAGGCGTTCTTGACCGCCAACCTCGCCCGAAAGCTTGTTGAATCGTTTTTTACCTTCAAATATCCAAGGCGGCGAAGCGACATTAGTCAATTGATGGAGGCTGGCCTAAAAGATTGCACCATCACGACACCAGAGCTTAAAGAAAAAATCTACCGCTTTATCAATAAGTATTCACATAGCGACGTTATTGAGATAACAGAGGAATCCGCAGAAAACTTGGCAGGCGAAAGCCACAGCGTCATCGGGAACATCTTCCAGTGGCTGGAAGAGGTGGACAAGAAACATTACGACGAGATGATTCAGGTTGCGACGGCCTGAGCATCAGGCCGCGAGGGCCATAGCTATGCCACCAGGCGCAGCAAAAAGGGGCCGAAGCCCCTTGGGCTAGATCAGCCCATGCTCGGCGAACGATGCCGTTTCGTTGCCCGCAACGATGATGTGATCGAGCACGCGCACGTCCACCAGACCCAACGCTTCCTTGAGCCGCTGGGTCAGCGCCCGGTCAGCCGCGCTCGGCTCGGGGTTTCCGCTCGGATGGTTGTGCGAAACGACGACCGCCGCCGCATTGAGCCGCAGCGCCTCCTTGACCACTTCGCGCGGATACACCGACGCACCGTCAATAGTGCCGTGGAACATCTCCCTGTATTCGATCAGACGATGGCGCGTATCCATGAACAGCACTACGAACACCTCATGCTCGAAGCTGGCCAACTTTGTACGCAAGTATTCCTTGACCGCCGCCGGCGAAGTGAACTCTGCTCCGCGCTGCATTTTCCGGTCAATGACCTGGCGCGCAGCTTCCAGAATGTCGTCGGCCGATGCCGGTAGATAGCGCCCGTGCGCGTCGCGCACCAGCAGACAGGAATCGAACGAGGGAAAGGACAGTTGCGACATGATCGTGCTCCGGTTGCTCGGGCGGAATTGCCCGGAACCGGCGGCAGCACGGCGCAGCGCAAGCAGTCAGGGGTCGCAGACGGCCGCCAGGACGCAAGCGCGCATGGCGCGCGCCGCCCTTGACGGCGAGAACGCCGTGATACGGTGAAGGGAACAGCAAGACCGCCCACACCCGCCCACTGCACAGAGTCGATTTTTGGCAAGCGGAGCGCGCAGGCCCGGATCAACGAGCCGGGACGGAGGCGTCAGTGATGGAAGCCCGACAGGGGCGAGACTCGCGCAGCGAAGCTCGATGCGCAGCACGACAGCGCGACGGCGGCACGCCGGGACGCCCGACTGCTTGGGACAGGACTACTCGTTGTCCGTCTTGCGCTGCTCGATTTGCAACTGCGCCCGTTGCGTTGCCTGTTGCAGCCGCTCCACCAGCACGCCCCTCGGCGGCAAGGCGGTCAGATACTCGGCAACGTGGATGCCGGACTTGTCCAGCTCCAGCAATTCGATCTGCTCGCGCTTCTTGCCGGTGCAAAGGATGATCCCGAGCGGCGAGGCTTCCTCCGGCTCCCGTTCGTGCTTGTCTAGCCACCGAAGGTAAAGCTCCATCTGCCCTTTGTAGGCCGCCTTGAAGTCACCTACCTTCAACTCCACCGCAACCAGCCGCCGCAGCTTGCGGTTGTAGAACAGAAGGTCAAGGTGGAAATCCTCGTCGTCGATCGGAATGCGCTTCTGCCGGGCGACGAATGAGAAGCCCGCGCCCAGCTCCAGCAGGAAGGACTCCATTTCACGGATGATCGCCGCTTCCAAGTCGCCTTCCTGCCAAGTGTCCCGCAGGCCCAGGAAGTCGAGGATGTACGGGTCGCGCATGACCAGGGCCGGCGACATGCGCTGCGCATCGCGCAGGGTCGCCAACTCCTGCGCTATGGTTTCTTCCGGCTTTTGGGAAAGCGCCGTGCGCTCGTACAGCATCGAGTCGATACGCTCGCGCAGCGTCCGCACGCTCCAGCGTTGGGTGCTGGCCATCTGTGCGTAGTAGTCCCGCTGGAGCGGGTCTTTCAGCGGCATCAGGGCGATGAAGTGCGTCCAGCTCAATTCTCGTATCAGTGATACGAGAATTCGCTCGTCGGGGAAGGTGGCGGCGAACTGCACCATGCGGCGCAAGTTCTGCTCTGCAAAGCTGCTGCCGTACTCCTCCACCAACTGCGCAGCCAAGGTGGGCAGAACTTCCTTGCCGTAGGCGCCCCGGCGCCTGTCCAAGACCTGCGTGTGGATGCGTTGGCCGATGCGCCAGTAGAGCATCGTAAGCTCGCTATTCACCGTCGAGGCGGCGCGCTTGCGCGCCGCCTCGATCAGTGCCCGAATGTCGCCCAGCAGCGCCGCGGGCGCTGCGAGCGATGCTGCTGATGGCCGGCGCCCGTTCATGCCACCGCCTCCGCAAGCTGCCGCGCGCCCGTGATGGCTTGGCGGCGGCTGGCCACCAGCTCGGCCGCCTCGCGCACCGGCTTGTCCTCGGTGTGGACGTAGTGCATGAACATCGCCACGGTCTTGTGGCCCGTCAGCTTCATTCCCACTTTGGTCGGCACACCGGAATTGGCAATGTCGGTGGTCGAGCGATGACGGATGCCGTGCGTGCCTACGTGCGGCACGCTGGCGGCCTTGAGCGTCCGGCACCAGCCGCCATAGTGCTCGCCAAAGGTCAGGTGCTTGGCCGGGTCGTTCGGCGACGGCAGGACGTAAGGGCAGCCTTCCAGACGCGGCGCCGTCGAAAGCAGCCGATAGGCTTCCTCGCTCATGGGCTTGGAAATGCCGCCAACCTTGCTGTCGGGCCACACCACGCGCCGGTTCTCGAAGTCCAGCCAGCTCCATTCGAGCGGGCAGATTTCGGAGCGCCGCGCCGCAAACTCGAATTGCAGCCGGATCGCCAACGGGATGACGTAGTTCTCCAGCCCCTCCGCCTCCAGTTTCTCCAACTGGCGGAAGATCCGCACCATTTCCTCGTCCACGATGAGCCGGGTTTCCTTGCCCGGCGGGTACATCGGGACGTGGCGGCACGGATTCGTACCGTCCGGGCGGAAGCCCCAGACTTCGGCCAAGTTGAACATCTTGCGCAGCACGCCGAAGGTCTTGTTGGCCTCGGTCGGCTTGTAGGCCAGCTTTTCCATGAGCCCCGCAATGTCGGGCCGCTTCACGTCATGCACCTTCTTGCGGCCCAGCAGCGGGATGATGTTGCGGTCGATGACGCCCTGGTAGCCGTCCTGCGTGCTGACCTTGTTGCGCTTCTTGGAGTAGTCCTCCATGAACTTTTTGCACAACTCGGCCATCGTGGGCGCCTTGCGCGCCTCGGCCTTGGCACCGCCGGGATCACCACCCCGGCGAACCTCGGCCAGCCAGTCCTGCGCTTTGACCCGCGCCTGTTCGACGGTTAGCTCCCCGTAGAGTCCCAGCGAGGGCTTGCGGGGCTGGCCAGAGTTCGTGCGGTACTGGAGCATGAACACCCGGCGTCCCGTCGGGGTAATCTTGCAAAGGAAGCCGGGCACGACGGTATCCCGTAGTTCGATGTCCTTCGCCTGGGGTTGCGCCGACTCTACGGCGGTCTTGGTGAGCTTGATCTTTGCCATGATGACTCCTTGGAACGACCCGGATTCCAGGAGCCAGATAGGAGCGGCGCGAGGGAGAACCGGGTCAAGTTTCAGAAAGCACCGGCATATGATGGACGCGCGTAAGCTATTGATAAACCTGTTGTATCGGGCTACGTCGCAGTCCAGCGAACTACCGGGCTGGAGTCATCGTGAAACAAAAAAAGGGGGCCCGCCAGTTCAGCAACGAGCCGGAGTTATACGTCAAATAGTTGCAAAAAAAATTAGATTCCCGGAACAAATCCACATAAGATTGGGATACTGTACTTTTGCTGAAAATAACTTAAGGTTGACCATGTCCGAAACTAAACAGGCGTATTTGATGAAATTTCGTAAGTGCTCTTCATTTGACACACTGGAAAAAGTATTTGAACGACTCTGTGAAAAGAATGTTGGTATAGTTTCACTAGAAATTTCCGGGGCATATGACCATCGAAAAGCTGAACTGACAATGAAAAAACTCTACGATAAAGTCCCCGCCAGTGTATGGACCCTGGTTCGTCAGTAAAATGAAAATCCCGGGAACCATTATACAGCCGACGTTTAACAAAAAGAGGTTTATGAAATCGTCTGTTGAACATATAAATTTATTAAATTATTTATTACCACCTCTGGGAATTAGTTTAATCAGAAAAGTAATAACTTCACTTAAAATGCTTTACTTGCTCTGTTGTGGTAAAACGCATGGGAATTAAACCTTTATTAATTTTAACTCTTCCATTCATCTCCTTTTATTTAAACGCGGCGAGCCTAAACGAGTTCAGTCAAAAACTGGATGAAGGTTACCGTTACGCCTGTAACGCAACTCAGACGGGCAACGCAGAGGTTGCCTCTCTGGCGCTTGAGAACTACAGGGCAAATTTCACTACCTCAGACCCAAAAGTTGGTTTCAGCCAGATAATGAATGATGAAATAAACAAGGTTGTCTCGAATTTTTTCAGAATGGGCATGATCCAGGGGAACACCAGTACTGCGGCCTGCGAGACGCCTTCGGAGTTGCTGAGTCAGACCGCTTTGGCGGTATATTCCCGACAGGAAAAGGCGGCGTTGGCATCGAGCCTTGATGCTGTCCGCTTCACTGAATATGCGGCGCAGGCCTACCCGATTTTTGATTCAATCCGGAGTACAAGCATCAGTGAGGATGAAGTAATTAATCAGATTAATAAAATTGGGAATAATGCAATTATAAATGACAAGAATGCTATTGACGCCAGCAATGCGACAAGTGCGATGAAAAACGTAGTGACTGTACTTTTTTCTGCCCGGAGTGACCCGGAACTTATGCAATTTATGATGGGTTATATTGATCAACACAAACTGCATTGAATGTAGGGTCCAGTATTTATATTAAATCAGCTTTCGTCCTGAAAGTGAGCCCACTGTTGGAATGCTCACTAATTCCGGTTCCGTCCGTATTAATAAGTCTCACTGCTGGTGGAGGGACGGGCAACCGGAAAAGTAGCTTTTTACCAGCATAGAATTGCCATCGCTTTATCCATTTGCCCCTGCCACAGTAATAAAAGCAACTTAAAAACTCATGAAAAAAGACCTCTTATCGAAATGTCATACTGCTTTCGTCCGATATAGTGAATGTCTGTATGCTGCGGGGGAAATAACATGCGAAAGAGCTATACCTATGGGATTCCTTTCGGACTCCATCGCGAAACTGGACGGTATCTGGACATCACGGAAGTAAGCAGAGGGAGTGCATGCAACTGTATCTGCCCCGGGTGTCGTACGGATTTGATCGCCAGGCAGGGTGAGGTCAAACTCTGGCACTATAGCCACACCACGGACCTCTTCGGTGATTGTGACGGCTTGATGGAGGCGATTCGGGGAAAAATTATTGAAGTTGTCCGGGAAAGACATCTTCTCGGTTTCCCGCATCTTCTGGCCGGTTATGAAGGCGGGAAGGTGCCACTTGATGAGGTAAGCGGCAGCGGAAGCATGTTCGGCGCCACGGCAGATCTGTTTGTGAAGGTTAACGACCTCTGTGTCGCCGTGTTTCTTGATACCGATCGCAGCGTGGCCGGGAAGCTGACGTTCGACCATCTCCATCCCTCGGAAATGGTAGCAGCATTACGTATCGATCTGCCGGATATAGAATACGAAATCAGTCAGGTACAACTTGGCAGGCGAGATGGAACCTACAGCGAACGTATCGAGAAAATTATCATTGATGAGACGGAGTCACGAGAGTGGTTGTATCATCCCATGATGCAGGAACTGGGGACTGAACCCCTGAAGGTTTATCAGGGCCGTGAGCCTGCGGAAGCAGGACCACTTCTCCAGCGTCTTTCCGACTGCTACATGAAGCTGCCGGACATCTTACCCCAGAGCATGAATACGCTGATAAGAATGCAGCAGGACACCATCGTTTGTTTGTGTCGGCTCACCGTCAGAGCATCCAATATAGCCCAGACTGATGAATTTCCGCTGTTTATACGTTACTTCCGTCTGCATTGTCTCGACACCAGTGAGCATGTGAATTACGAGAAATTGCTGAACTGGCAGGACATGATCACAAAATCACAGGAAGGGCAGTCGCTAACGATGGAGGAACGGGATTATCTCCAGGAAATCGCCCGTATTGGCCTCTACAACCACCGACTTAAAAGTGTCTGCCTGACGGCCTGCGAAGACAGTAAGGTGGCAACAACTGAAGGACCAACAAATTTCTCATTGCTCTGAAGGGGGCTGGTGAGTTACGGGCCTGGCGGGCATGGAAACGTAAACAAAATCTACTTGCTCGCCTTAAGCAGTAATGGGTTGTTCATTTCTTACATGGTCTCAGAGTACCTATCATGATCAGTCCGGTAATATAAACTGGCACAGCCATCATAACAGCCCAACGCTAATGGACATACATTAGCGTTGGGCTGTTATGGCCGAAAGACTGGATCAGGAGTTCCGGATTTTTGCGCGGTAGGTGTGTTTGATCCTTTCAATCGTGGCAAGAGATGCATTCCAGTAGCGTTCAGCGTCGGGGCGATATTGGTCATCGAAGATGCAAAGATTCAATAATAGTGTAATTAGCGTCTCCTGGCGGCAAAGTCAGTCGGCCGGAACTGGTAAACTGTATTCCACCTCACCCGGGCTGGCGGGCGACTGACGTCTTGCCGGTTCATAGCCGGTGGTCGCGTCTGACAATGCGGTGTCCTGCCGGTAGTGACGCTGGCAGGGAGGTTTGCCAAATATACCCTACAGGGACTTCAGGAATGAATACGTTCGAACAGTTTAAAGCACAGGTCACCCAACATGCCTGTGGACTCGGTCCGGAACAACTGGCCGGGTACTGGGGGCGGTCCACCAGCGGCGAATGTGTTTCGCCATCGTATGAAGTGTTCAGGGGTTATCCGACCCGCCATCCGCTGGCGGAGTTTGTGGAGATGGCTGCATCCCGCAACGGCATCAGGCCGGATGACTACCTGGGTGATTTACTCCGGGGGCCGCATGAGGTTGTCGGCTCCCTGACGGATGACAGCACGTCACCCGCCGCCAGCCTGCCTGTCTATTTCTTCCCGGGTGCCGGGATTTACGCTGCGGCGGTCAGTGATACCGAGGTGCTCGATGTCTGGATGAGCTGGCCTTGCTACCCGGAAAACTGGTGAACATCCGAAACCGGGTTAACCGGCCGGGGATGATTTCCACGACAGTTGGTGCGGACGTGATAACACAATTGCATGTCCTCATCCCTCAAGCCCCCTGCCAGGCCCCAACGTGCTGTCAGGCTTCGCCTGATTCCCGATCTGCGCCGGTACTTCAGCCGATAACTTTTTGTTTTCTTTTTATTTTCTCCCCATTTCCTCAAAGTTCGCGGGCGGCGTGGACAGGGCACCATTGCCGCATGTGGGGTCTTAATAAGGGCAGGGTGGTCAGGTTTGCTCGATGCCGGGGGTAGGCCCTACCCTTTATGGGATGAGGACATGCAATTCACTAAATTAATCGACAGCACCGGTGGTGACTTATCTGTAACGGGTCAGTTTTGATACGGGGAATGTTTCAGGGTTAAGATCTGGAATCATAAAAATATACGCTCCCGTTCAGGACATACGACTTGAAATGGATAATGCCATTAAAGGAATTCCAGCCTTTCGTCGATAACAGTTTCTGACCATCGCCATAACCATGTCATGGAGGAGACTAACCGTGTTTCAGAGGTGAGCTGGTGCCTGGCAAAACATACAAACTCAAATATCAGGAAGCGAGTTTAGTTGTTTATAACATGCAGCCGTGTAACTGATTAGGTACCGGCAAAAGGAGGAAATAATGTTTGAAAACTACGTTTGTAAAATCTATGTAAGCAATGATCCTCATTTTAGTAGCCATCTCGAAGCAACTGCGTTTGGTTTCGATAATGGTCAGCAGCAAAAGATTCTCACCGCAGCCCATGTTGTTACCAATGCTCTTGGAAAAATTTATCCCGTCAGCAATACACTTAAACTTTACGTCAAATTTCTTAACCATCAAGGACTGGTGAACGAAGAGCCTGTTCTAGTCGATTTCATTCTCAATGAGGCTAATGACAGGGCAGACTTTAAAGACGGCATTCCGTTTGTTGACAGTGCAGAAATCGTATTACCAGCTGGAATACAACAGCCTGTAAGTAGTTACTTTAAGGTCCTGGCTCCCGCAGCTGGCATGGGTACATTGGGTGTCGGATATCCAATGAATGAGGCAACAATTTCGACATTCCCTGGTGAAGTTTCAGGCATTTGGCCTTTAAATTGCTCAAATCATTCTCCCCAACATCTCACAACTCGCTTTGTAATAGCACATTTCAACACCGATGGTTGCTCTGGTGGACCCTATGTCGTCTCCGAGAATGACGAGCATTTTGTCATTGGAAGTCTGGTTGGAATAATGTCTGGAACCTGCCCAGATTCAAATCCACACATGTCTGTTCAGTCCGCTACTGATTTTTAGCAAAGTCAGTTCCAAAATGACGCTGGCACGATAGTTATTTTGGGTCTGCCCGATATGGCGTCTGCCCTTACTAACAGCAACAGCATTGAAACTGACAAACATGAACTCGAAAGTGCCACAATAGTAAGTCATGATTTCTTCATCACTTTTATGGTGCTCTTTTTCACCTATCACACAGCAAGTTATGAATACGAGGCCTGTAATGGACGCTACCGAAACTGAAGAGCTCGAAAAAATTCGCAAGAAGGCAATGGATGAAGTTACAAGTGCTCTTCAGGCGCTTGAAAATAAGTTCCCGGGTATTACTGAGGGCGCAGCAGCTTTGGCGGGGTCAGGCGTAGGCGCAGCGGCTTCCTTCGGTGCTCTCTATACGCTTGGTACAACGGGAGTGTCAGCAGCAGGCATAACCTCCGGGCTCGCTACAGCAGGGTCTATCGTCGGTGGCGGTATGGTTGCAGGCATTGCGGTATTGGCCGCACCTGTAGCTGTGTTAGGGATTGGCGGGTACGCGATAGTGAAACACAAAAAAAATGCGAAACTGACAGCCGCCCTTAGTCAGGCCATCCAAAAGCTCTACGAAGTTCAGGAAAGGTTGATGTCGAATGCGGAATATTTTAAGGCAGAAATTGCTGGCATCAAGGCAACAATCGACATGCTTACTAAGAAAGCTCCAAAAGGTAGCCTGGTCGCGGTGAGGTAAACACATGAGTCAGTCTCCTTATGATGATGAGTTCAGGGCCATCCGTTATATTCAGCTCCGTGGTCAGGATATCGCGAACGCTCACGAGACAATTAACAGTGATATAGAGAGCCTTAAGGCACAGTTGACCGGGCTAATCAGCGGCACTGAACTTGATGAAGCGGAGCATCTGGCGCTTAAAGAACATCATCTGCGAGAAATGACCCCTTCAGATACTGCCATGCATTCTACTGGTCTCAAGACTATATATAGCGAGGCTAACCAGCGTGTATGCGGTGATATTGGACTGGCCACAATACTCTCCACGGATGACTTGGCTGTTGTAGATGCCCGGATCCAGAATCATATTAAAGAATTTAATGATCGCTACGCACTCGACGCCTGGGATTATGCTATTGCCTGCGGATGCGGGCTCATAGCATCCATGCTGGATTTACTTTGCGTCAGAGCCCCGCCAAAACCTACGGTGAGCTTTACGGCAGAAGTGGATGGTATTTTCAATAAACAGGTGCAGAAAGCCTTCAATGCCATTTTGCCGGAGGACCTGAGTACAAAACTCTCAGATTTGTTCCCTATAGGGGCACCAGACAGTTCGATCAGCAGCGATTTAGTGGGTGCGGCCGGTGGCGTTTTGTCTCCCACAAATCACCGCTTAAGAGCTTTGTCACACGATCCCGTACTGGGCATTATTTTCGGTATAAAGGATATGCTGAACGGGACCTGTACGGTGGTTCAGAATGGACAGATCGTGGTTTATCCTTCCAGTAAAGGCGTTACAGACGAAACCAATATTTTCAGGCTCATCGCCAGAATGTTTGGACACCTGGCATCGGATGTTAATGCCCCCTCAGCAAAAGGAAACCGTGGCATGGGGTTACCGGCTCCTTTTATGGGGCTACTTCGTATGCTTGAGGGGATCCCTGTGGGGAGTTCTAACTTCGGCAAACAAATAGAGTACATGTATGTCAACGGGTATGACTTTCGTCAGTTTATCGTGACAAGTATTCCGATGAGCATAATGGAAGTTTTGATGCGGGTTTTCTATGTGGCGAAACAGGTATCGCTGGGAAAAGGAGCTTTTGGGGAGACCTTACTGGATACCATGCCGTTGCGGCTAAATCCACGCTTCCGGATGATGCTTGCCCTGGGTTATGGAACTTCCAGTGCTGTTAACGCAGGTAAAATGTATATCACCGGCAATATTCTCAATGCGAATTACGCCTCCTGGATGGGGTTGGCCTGGAATGGTTTTCACTCACTCAAGTGGTCCCTTTATCAGCGACACTTAAAGCTTTGGGCCGGTATTGAAAAGGCAGAACTGGAACGGCTTCAGAACAATATAGACAGCATCGAGGCATTGACCATCAGAGCAGGAAACTTGCCAGTCAAGTAACATTCACCGGAGCACCTCCGGAACCCCATAGCCCACCAGCTGCTAAAAATGTCTGCCTTTGCTTTTAATACTCTCTCTGCCTCCTCCCCGAGGCAGAGAGTAGCTCGTAGTTATTTATACAGCTCACAACAGGGCCATAAGATACTCCGCTTCTCGTTTACCGATGATCCTGATCTGTCAGCTCTCTTACCGGATGCTGTACGAGCGTAACGGCTTATTATTGATAGTTCTCTCATATCAAACCTCATAAAGATTTATGCTGCCACTTAGTAACAGCCTAAAGGTTGTACTCTCTATTTAACAGCTTTTAGGCTGTTAATTTGATATTACAGCTTTTAGGGTGTATGTTTAGAAAACAGCGTACAAGGTGTATCAGAGGAACTACTGAGGCCAGCTTATGATCAATAATGATTACCCGTTAAACACGCTCAACCAGTTGCGTCCCTTGCTCATTGGTTTTCGCAAGGCGAATGGCCTGACGCAAAAAGACCTGTCCGAAAGGTTAGGGGTCACTCAACAGACATACTCACGTCTGGAAGCCAACCCTGCCAGTGCGAGCATTGAACGGCTATTCAAGGTGTTTTCTATCCTGGGCGTAAAAATCAGCTTCTCCTCGACAACCGCCTCTTCAGAGGGGAAGCAGACGGAAGAAATGCTTAAATCAAACTCACCTGCACGACAGGAGAAATGGTAACGATATGAGCCGGAAACAGCAGCGTCTGGCAATCTGGATGAACGGAATCAAAGTCGGATACTGGGAAAAAAGTAAAGGGGTAGACAGCTTACAATACCTTCCTGACTGGAGTGCAGACGAACAGGGAAGGCCGCTGTCATTGTCCCTTCCTTTTACTCCCGGGAACCAGGTCTGGCGTGGAAATGTGGTACGTGACTATTTTGATAATTTACTCCCGGACAGCGAAGGCATACGCAGACGTCTGGCAATGCGTTACAAGGCCGATAGCCTGGAGCCTTTTGATCTTCTGACGGAGCTGGGAAAAGACTGCGTGGGCGCGATACAGCTGCTTCATGACGGAGATGAACCCACAGATTTATATTCCGTGAAGTATCACCCGCTTACTGAATCAGAAATTGCGGCAACTTTGCGTAATACCACGGAGACATTGCTACCGGGCAGGCCAGAAGATAACGACGACTTACGTTTATCTATTGCCGGTGCTCAGGAGAAAACAGCCCTACTGTGGCATGAAGATCGGTGGTGTATGCCGGAGGGTAATACACCAACGACGCATATATTCAAGCTACCGCTCGGACTTGTGGGGAACATGAAAGCCGACATGCGCTCGTCGGTTGAAAATGAATGGCTCTGCTCGGTACTTCTCGAACAGTACGGGCTCCCCGTGGCAAGAACGCAGATTGCTCACTTTGAAGATCAGAAAGCGCTGGTGGTAGAACGTTTTGACCGAAAATGGTCAGGAAACGGACAATGGATCATTCGTTTACCCCAGGAGGATATGTGTCAGGCCCTGGGCATTTCGCCATTACGAAAATATCAGGCGGACGGCGGGCCAGGTATATCGGAAATTATGGAAGTTCTGAGTAATTCAGACCGTGCTGAGCGTGACAAAGCGCAGTTTTTTATGACGCAGATAGTTTTCTGGATGATGGCCGCAACAGATGGCCACGCTAAAAATTTCAGTATTTCTATTGGGCCACAGGGACGTTATCACCTTACACCACTCTATGATGTGTTGTCGGCATGGCCGGTGATCGGTCATGGGAACAATCAGATATCCTGGCAGAAGTGCAAACTGGCGATGGCCGTACGTGGCAGTAGCAACTATTACCAGATATATCGAATACAACGACGCCACTGGATCAGGCATGGTGAGATAACCGGCCTGAGTAAACAGCAGACAGAGGCGATGATAGAGGAAATCATCGCCAGAACCCCGGGTGTCATTGAACGTGTTAGCGGGCTTCTTCCGGACCAGTTCCCCCAGCAGCTTGCGGAAAGTATTTTTGATGGAATGAGGCAGCAATGCAGGCGCCTGGCTGAGAAATGACAGCCGCAATTTATAGTGTGCATGTTTTCAGAATAGCTGATGTAAGCGTGAGGATTCAGTATGACTGAAGAACAAAAAAGAATAGAGCGGGCTATTGAGTTGGCTTGTCGTTACGGCGGAACCGATGAAATGCATCATCTGCAATGGGTCGTGGATCAGATGGTAAGAGAACTTGCTGGAGAACGTTATGCACAGATTGTAGCAGATGCCACCAGCGGAGAAGATGGGCCTGATACTTACAAATGGAGTGTTGGGATCGCGCCTTAGCATCTGTCAGTCTGGGGATGAAAACGTACTTAACATCCAGCGAATTCCCAGACTTCACATTAAGACTAGAGTAACGGCCGCAATCACGTGAGAGAAAAAAATGGCAATTTTAGCAATCATTGCAGTTATCGCCCTGGGTGGGTACGCCTGCGGGTTTATTAAAGCCCGTGAGCTGAGCGCTTTGCGTAAAGAAATGAAACTATACGTGGATCGCATGGAAGCGGCGGAGCTGGACTTACACGCAATCAGAAGTGTAGCGGAGCACCGGTTGCACGGTGCAGGTAAACAGTTTGCCGACCTTTACAGCCGTATCGACGGTGCAACTGTGACGCTGACACCCGAAGATCAGCTGTTACTGGCAACGATGCCATTTAATATTCAGGATGTAGAAGACATCGTAAACGAGCGCGGTCCAAAGACAATTAGCGGCCGTCCATTCTGGGAAGTTGAGCCAGGCCCGCATGACTATGAATATGGCCCGCAATATCCGTATTTCCCAGACCAGCGCTAGGAAGAGATCAAGATGAGAGAGCCAAGACCCCGCCATACCTTGCAGGTCATTCGAGTGCCTTCTCTGGAGGTTCAGGATCTGGGGCTGACCAGCTTTGATAGCTGGCTTGACGAGAACGGTTATGACAAAACGAATGCCAGAAATAACCGTACCATCTGGGCGAGAGAAGGCGGATGGCATCTGAAACGTTGCAGAAATCTGGAAACTGGCACGGACGATTTCTGGTTTATCGCTTTCGATGGTAAAGGCGGAAAGATATACCCGCTGAAAACCCAAAGAGACTACCGGGCTGCATATCGTAAGCTGGAAGCAGAAGGTTATGCACCTGCGGTCATCGAGCAAATGACCACAGGCGCAGCATATAACCTGGCCTATCCACGTTCCACCCTAAAACAAGCTGAGACGGCCACCAGCGAACCAAAGCGGAAACCTGACGTAGATATCCAGGGTGAGCACTGCGAGCGCGTAGTGACGCAACGTAGTGGCGTGGCACAGGGTAAATTTAAAGCTCTGCTCATCGAGAATTTCGCGGGCCGTTGTGCGGTAACCGGTTGGGTTAATGGCGGTGTCCTGGATGCGGCACACATTGAACATGGAACCCGGTACAATCCGTCTAATGGCATCCTGATGACTCCAACAATGCATGCTCTGTTTGATGCCGATCTTATGGGCATAGATCCGGCCACCCTGACCGTTCATTTTAAGCCAGGCATTGAGCTGGGCGAGCTGTTTGAAGGCCGTAAAATCACACCGCTGGTGTACGATCTGGACTTAGAGCGGCTGGCCGTACGCTGGGCAGGATACCAGGGCCTGGCTCATGAACAATGATGGGTTACAGCCGGGATGTGTGAAAACCCGTCAGTGAAACCTGCATGCGCCATACCTTTAAATTTAAACTCAAGAGCCAGGCTCAAGATAAAACCGAAATGAAAAGGTAAAATCCGGTGCACCAGATCTCTTAGGTTTAATACCTGAGCCGGTATACTGGCAGGCGCAGGCATGTGGGTATTATCCAGTCCATACATCTCCACACAGTGTTAACCGCAACATTTAAAGTTCAATAAGGACGGTTTCAATTTTATGTATAAAACAGCATTAGTGATGATTATCGGGATCCTCGGATGCAGTAAAGCATTTGCAGCCACTGAATTACAGCTCCAGCAAAAACGCGTTATGCAGTTCTGTGCCAACGCCAGTCTTCCATTGTTAGTTGCGGGTACAACGTACGCGAATACGTCTGACAACGGGCGACCAGAAAAAGAAAGATTGGCAATCCTGAAAAATTCAGTTGCAAGCTCGACAGCTTATAAAATGGCATCTCCCGGAGTTCAGATTGCCATGATGAGCGTGGTGGAAGATATTGCCGATCCGAAAGAATTAGCTCTACATCAAAAAGAAGTTAGACGTCTTGGGGCTAGTTATCTTTCCGACAGCGGTGTTTCATGGGCTTCAAAAACTGTTTCACCATTTACAGCCTGGTGTAACTTTAACCGTTTAGAAAGTTAAGGCTGGCAAGGCGGTTCCTGTTCAGGAAAGTTACTTTCCGTGCGGGGACCGTAAGATACAGATAAAGCTTAAGGCCTTTGAATTTCTGGAAAGCATTTGAAAATTTCATTGCGCTTGTCTGATATGAAACAGCCCCTGCATTTCTGCAAAGGCTGAAAGAGTGTGTACGGACTTTGGAAGGAGTGATGATATACGCCTGAGCCATCCCATCACCGCAGACAGGGTAATTAACCCTGACTAAAGCTTTCACCTATTCCGTCGCTCGCAAGCGGCTTTCGCACACTAACGAAGGTATGGCCTTTCGTCGGTGTTAAATTTTTCAAACTTTGCTTACTTTGTCAAGGAAGGTGACCGCAGTAGTAGGCACAACTACTTTAATCTGTATGAATAATAAGGTAGAACCGGCCAGTGAATGAATGCTTTCCCTGAAATCAGGCGGACAACCTTCAGGAATATTGATAGCAAGACTGAATCTCTCGCTGCGGCGATAAACATTTCGCCATAACCCTGAACGAGAGTGGTTCATCCATCATATACAGGAGCGTTACATGCGCAAATTTAAGTACATAATCTGTCACCAGTGCGAAGGCCACGGGACCATGGAAAACCCGGCCTTTGAAAATGGATTCACCCAATCAGAAATGGCTGAGTGGGAGCCAGAAATGCGTGAAAAGTATTTTGCCGGAGCATTTGATGTTCGCTGTGACGTTTGTGCCGGTGACGGTAAGCTCAGCGTACCAAACGTAGCGGCTATGTCTTTTTCAGAACGACGGGTTCTGGCAGCACGGCGGCGTGATGAGCGTCTTCAGGCTGCTGATGAACGGCTGTCCCGCCAGGAACGAGCAATGGGGTACTGAGGTGTTACAGCAAAGATGAAAATGACGAAGCCAAAACCGGTAAGCCGGATGAAAAGACCGTTTATTAGTGAGCTTGCAGAGCTGGGTTTATCGGGTGAAATTCTTTCAATTCGAACTGACGGCATGCAGGGGACGCTCATACCCGATCTTACCGCAGGGGTGAGTGAAGCAGGCCGTGTGAAAACCGGCAACTGGGTAATCTCTGACAAGAGAACCTTCGACCATGTCGTTCTGTGTGTTGAAAGACAAGATGAGAACCATGATGTGTACGTAGGTAAATTCATCCAGTTACATGTAGCCGCTAATAAGAGCCTTAAGATCGTCGAAATGGGCGATGTGAAACTGGTGGCCATAACCAGCTCGATTCCTACCACTTTTAATGGTGGGATAAAGAGATACAAAGGGGTTACGTATGTGTCACTTTCCCAAACAGCTCAAACCACTATCGACTTCCCGAAGCGTATCTACAAAGAGGGCCAGGAATGTACTTCTGTCACCAGTCCTGACCAAGGTCCTTTCGCCCGGGATGTTAGGTTGAATTGCTACGGGCGATGTGTTGTCACCGGCGTAAGGTCCCCCTGGCGTACTGAGGCCGCGCACTTAACGCCACGTCATGAAGAAGGCATTCCCGACGTAACGAACGGAATTTTACTTCGCCGTGATATCCATACACTGTTCGACAATGACCATTGCGCCATAAACCCTGACACTATGAAAATTTACTTCAGCCGGGAGGCCCGGGAGTTGGATGATGATCTCCTGAAATGGCATGGGAATGAGATAGAGACGACACGCATGCAGGTTCCGGTTAACATCGAAAACCTTCGGATACGATGGCAAAAATTTAAGGCTAAGGATCGTCAGCGTAAATAAAGCCATAAGCTGAACCACGGCGAGGATTAGTCTTGTTCACTAAATGACAGCGAGAGATTAAATGCAAACCCAAAAAGATATTACAGTTGGCCAGATCTGGGAAGAAGTGGATCCAAGACTGATCCGGAAAGTGCGAGTTGTTGAGGTGGCCTCGTTAGAAGGGCCCAAAGGCATCCTAATCGAAAACGTGGAGTCTGGTCGTAAGAACTGGGCGTCGTCATCCCGCTTTAATGGAAAGCGTGGAGGGTATCGTCTTATTTCCTGAAGGTTTTGCCAATATGGGAAACTGAAGAGGTTGAAACCATCCCGGTGAGGGAGCATATCTGGTAAAGAAGAGTCTTTAAAAAGGTTTTACGCGACCTGGGATAATAAACGGGAAAACGATACCCAAAAAAAGAATACAGCGATGATAACGATAAGGAATGGTAAGGGCTTCAATATTTTGAGAAATGACCTGGCTTCCTTTGCATCTGCATTTCTAATCAAACTGTCCACATAGGGATCACAGCTCTTAGGTTCTGAATTTTTCATATGTTCTGTACCTGAAATTGATTCCGTATGAGAAAAGGCCACCGAAGTGGCCTCTATCAAAACTGGTGGCAAAAGTTAGATCAGGAAATCATCAAGACTTTTACCGGCTGCAATTTGTTCTGCCAGAGCTTTGGGGGTACGGCCCTGTCCAGTCCACGTTTTTGTTTCGCCATTTTCATCAGTAAATGAGTATTTGGCCGGGCGTGGTTCACGGCTTTTCTTGGTAGCCGTAGATTTGGCCTGGAATGAGCCAAGCAGCTCTTCCGGGTTGATACCATCTTCTTCCATTAACTTACGCAGGGCGTCAAGTTTCTCCTGACGAGCTTGCAGTTCGGCAGCTTTGGATGATTCTTCCTGACGACGCTCATCAACAATGACATTAAGCTTTTCGAGGATTTCCTCAAGTACTTCTAAAGGCAGCTCGCGGCCCTGGGCGCGAAGAGTACGAATATTGTTTAACGATTTGAGTGCTTCAGACATACGACCTCACTTTCTAATTCTTTGATAAGGATTTACTTAATCATAATACACTCTATAAGGAAAAAGATGCCAGCTTTATGTCTTCAGGTACAAAGATATCTTGCTAAGAATACTCCTTATCTTCCTTGTGCAGACTGTTTCGTGCTTTCGATGTTGTTCATGAGTCTTAAAATCTGCTCACTGTTTAGGGTACTCATGCTGTAAATCATCAAGAAGGAAGCGCAGAACAACATAAGCAATCGGAAAAGGAAACCATGCCAGTGACAGGCCATATATGGCGGAGATAAACATAGGGTAATTTAACTCACTTACAAAATTCGCTTCATTGTATTGTTGAATCGAAATGGCAGAAGCAAAAATTATAATTAAAGTAAGAAAAATCCACTCTAGCCATCTCTTTTTATAACAAGCATAAGCGAAAGCTGTAGGGTAAAAAATAAAGCAAAAAATTCCAGCTGCAATTACGTTCATAAAAGTAACTTTCCTGATAGCGCAGTTATTTTTCGAATGCAGCATCATGAACAACTGCCATAACATTGATGATTGGCTTTCTTTTTCTGAAGAACCTTCCGCGCGGCAAAGTTTCTCCCGCTTTGAGACGATAAAGCCAGAAAACATAAGCCGGAGGAACATTGCTGTCAAAAATATCTGAACAAGTTTGAACTGTGATGCCTACTGTATTGTCTTTCCTCATCTCTTTAAAAGTGCCTTGCAATGCAGCGGATAACGTCATTTTTAAGAAACCTTTTTCTGTTTGAACGGATAGACTTGACTTAGCTGGCTTGACTGTAATGTTTGCCACTAAAGATCCCTCGTTCTGAGGATGCAGGCACTACAAAGTTACCGTCAGGTCTAATCATACGAGTTTGGATGAAATTTTTGCCGGATTTGGTTTTTTCAACCTGGTGCTCGATCTTCCATTCTTCTTTGACGGGACCGGATGACAAATGAACTAGAACCGGTACTTTTTTACGTGTTCTATCCAGAACAATACAATTTGATTTATCCGTATCAACGCTTCCCTGAAGAGTATTCAAAGAGCAATTATCATATCCCTCAACCGGAACTGCATTACCTTGGATATCAATTTTGAATCCTCCAGCTATTACAATTTCGGGTGCATTATCATTTAAAGTCTCGTCATAGGCAGCATCAACTACATCGCAAGCAGTAAGAGTAAGTGACGATGCCACAGCAAGACACAATAAAGAAAATCTGTTTTTGAGCATATTTGAGACCTTTTATAAAAATAAAATAACAGGAGAATTGTATCATTAACAGTCTAGTTCTAACGACTACCACTTTTAAGTATGTATTGAGCCAGTTTTATATTCAGGCACACCATATTGCACTCTAGGGAAGGTGCGAATAAGCAGGTCATTTCTTCCCAAGCTGACTCGCTGATTAAAATTTCGCGGATCTGGGCCGATTTTTTTCCCGCAAACACATCGAATCAGCCTATTTAGGCTATTTTTTCCACCATTTCTGGCGTTATTTCCGGTTTTTACTGAGATCTCTCCCACTGACGTATCATTTGGTCCACCCGAAACAGGTTGGCCAGGGTGAATAACATCGCCAGTTGGTTATCGTTTTTCAGCAGCCCCTTGTATCTGGCTTTCACGAAGCCGAACTGCCGCTTGATGATGCGAAACGGGTGCTCCACCCTGGCACGGATGCTGGCTTTCATGTATTCGATGTTGATGGCCGTTTTGTTCTTGCGCGGATGCTGCTTCAAGGTTTTTACCCTGCCGGGACGCTCGGCGATCAGCCAGTCCACATCCACCTCGGCCAGCTCCTCGCGCTGTGGCGCTCCTTGGTAGCCGGCATCGGCTGAGACAAATTGCTCCTCTCCATGAAGCAGATTACCCAGCTGATTGAGGTCATGCTCGTTGGCCGCGGTGGTGACCAGGCTGTGGGTCAGGCCACTCTTGGCATCGACACCAATGTGGGCCTTCATGCCAAAGTGCCAGGCACTGTTGCAAATAGTCGGTGGTGATAAACTTATCATCCCCTTTTGCTGATGGAGCTGCACATGAACCCATTCAAAGGCCGGCATTTTCAGCGTGACATCATTCTGTGGGCCGTACGCTGGTACTGCAAATACGGCATCAGTTACCGTGAGCTGCAGGAGATGCTGGCTGAACGCGGAGTGAATGTCGATCACTCCACGATTTACCGCTGGGTTCAGCGTTATGCGCCTGAAATGGAAAAACGGCTGCGCTGGTACTGGCGTAACCCTTCCGATCTTTGCCCGTGGCACATGGATGAAACCTACGTGAAGGTCAATGGCCGCTGGGCGTATCTGTACCGGGCCGTCGACAGCCGGGGCCGCACTGTCGATTTTTATCTCTCCTCCCGTCGTAACAGCAAAGCTGCATACCGGTTTCTGGGTAAAATCCTCAACAACGTGAAGAAGTGGCAGATCCCGCGATTCATCAACACGGATAAAGCGCCCGCCTATGGTCGCGCGCTTGCTCTGCTCAAACGCGAAGGCCGGTGCCCGTCTGACGTTGAACACCGACAGATTAAGTACCGGAACAACGTGATTGAATGCGATCATGGCAAACTGAAACGGATAATCGGCGCCACGCTGGGATTTAAATCCATGAAGACGGCTTACGCCACCATCAAAGGTATTGAGGTGATGCGTGCACTACGCAAAGGCCAGGCCTCAGCATTTTATTATGGTGATCCCCTGGGCGAAATGCGCCTGGTAAGCAGAGTTTTTGAAATGTAAGGCCTTTGAATAAGACAAAACGCTGCCTCATCGCTAACTTTGCAACAGTGCCACATAAATCACTCGAACTGATGACGCCAGTGGACTATATTTTACGTGAGAGTAAAAATTGCAATATGTGGTGGACCCATACAAGTTCTTGAAATTCTATTCTTGATTGCATATCATCTCAACGAGTTTCGATAAGAAAGGATGCGCATGCGACCGTCTGTTGTGCTTGACATGAAGCGAAGCGCAGTGCGTGAAGCGGTAGGCCGCTTTCGCGCCGCGAACCCGCGCGTCTTCGGCTCGGTGCTGCATGGCACCGACCGGGATGGCAGCGACCTCGACCTGTTGGTCGATGCGCTGCCCGGTGCCACGTTGTTGGACTTGGGCGATTTGGAAGAAGAACTGAAATCGCTGCTCGGCGTTGACGTCGATCTGCTGACTCCCGGCGACCTGCCGCCGAAGTTCCGGGCCAAGGTGCTCGCGGAGGCGCAACCGATATGAGCGAGAACCGCCTGCCCGATTACCTCGACCACATTCAGCAGGCCGCAACCGATGCGCGCAGCTTCGTGGAAGGGATGGCCAAGGACGACTTCTTGGCCGACAAGCGCACCCAGCAGGCCGTCATCATGAGCCTGATCGTCATCGGCGAGGCGGCCACAAAGGTGATGGATGGCTACGTCGAGTTCACCCAGGCGCATGCCGACGTGCCGTGGCGCAGCATGCGCAATATGCGTAATCGCATGGCTCACGGCTATTTCGACATCAACCTCGATGTGGTGTGGGAGACGGTACAGGAATGGCTGCCGGCGTTGCTCCAGCAATTGCCCGCCGTGCGTCAGGATGCCGACGATGAAGACCGTAACGACAACTGTGAAAGAGGGATCTCCGATGACTGTTGAATCGAGAATATTTTCTGTAGCCGAGTATGTTCAGCCGTCCGAAGGCGAGCCTATTCGTTCCGTTGTGCTTGAAACCCGAGACTCAATTATCGTGGTTTGGCATGTCCATCCCGGGCAGGAAATTGCGGCTCACATTCATCCTCACGGCCAAGACACGTGGACTGTTTTGTCGGGAATGGCTGATTACTTTCAGGGCAATGGGATTGTTCGTGCCCTCAGGGAAGGTGAGATAGCCGTGGCAAGACCGGGCCAAGTGCACGGGGCGCGAAATACAGGTACCGAGCCATTTGTGTTAGTCTCGGTTGTGGCATCAGCCAATGCCGGTTTCGTATTGGCTGAGCGATAGAGCCCAATCTCTGGAGTTGGTCCAATGAGCGGTCGGGGAGATAGGTAACAGACATGCAGCGGACACGGCTGCTAAACCAGGTCGCAAACCTCCTTGCGTCGCAGCGTGCCGCAAGCGACGCGATCAATCGAATGGGGTCGGCATGAGACTGAACACCATCCAGTTCCCGACCGCGTAGCCGCCTGTCCTGCCGATCAGGTCTTGACCATCGACGCCTGGGATCAGTCCTGAATGTTCTTGGAGACCACTACGTTATGAGCCGCAGCCGCCGCAAAACACCCATCGTCGGGCACACGACCTGCGGCAGCGAGCGCGAGGACAAGAAGCTCTGGCATCAGCGCTGGCGCACCCGTGAGCGCACGGCGCTGACCAGCGCGTCGCCCGAAGCCCTGAGCGCCCATCTGCCCCTGCTGGAAAACCAGGCCAGCAGCGTCTGGTCGATGGGCAAGGATGGCCGCTCCTACTGGCCCGTCAAGCGCCAGGCCGCCACGGCGGATCGCATCGCCAATCACAAGGGACGCAACCCGCAAGAACGCGCCTCCCTGAAAAAGCGCCTGCTTACACTGTGATTCCTTCAAAATATCTCAACGAAATTTCCCGACACCTGTTTGGGGTCGTCTCAGAAAACGGAATCTATGGTCACTCCCGTTTTTGCAACACCGATTTTGACGACAAGTTGGCTTGCTTGAATCTATCCGGCGTCTGAATGGGATTTTATTCCCGCGCCTTGATGAGTTCCGCGCCTGATGAACCTCCAGAAAATATACGGCTTCAATGAGCCTTTCCGTTTTACAGGTTCCTCAACAGGCCGGTGGGCCGTTAGTATCATCAATATCAGTATTCGCAAAACCAGATCAGTAATTCTTTAAACCGGTGTATTTCTGCCGTTATGCTACATAAGTTTGCTGTCGTGCCGTTAGGGCCCAGGCTATTCTGGCCAGCTTGTTTGCCAGAGCACAAGTGACGACAAAGTTGCTTTTCCGGCACAGTAAATCCCTGACCCAATCGGCCAATTTGCCAGACTGGTGTTCCAGTTTTTGTATGAATACCCTGGCACATTGAACCAACAAAGTTCGGATCTTTTTATGGCTATTTGCATTCTGAGGTAGAATCGCAGATTTAGCTAGGAATTGAAATCCATCCCCTTTTGTGCAAAATCTGGTTGACATTCGCAGATTGACTACAGTACCGTTCTGTGCAAAAGGTGGTTGGAGTCAAGAATGAACGAATTTACGGGATCGGCAGCTTCACAGGCTGACTTTATTTGGAAGAACGCGGAAGACCTGTGGGGGGACTTCAAGCATACGGACTTTGGCAAGATCATTTTGCCGTTTACCTTGCTGCGCCGCCTGGAGTGTGCGCTGGAGCCGACTCGCGAGGCGGTGAGAGAAGCGCATGACGCTTTCAAGGATGCCGATGTTGAGCTGGATACCATTCTGCGCTCAACCGCTGAATACCCCTTCTACAACACCTCTGAATACTCCCTTGGCACCCTGGGTAGCACCAAGACGCGCCGCAATCTGGAAGACTACATCGCCCTGTTTTCGGATAACGCCCGCGCTATCTTCGAGGAGTTTGAGTTTGGCAATACGGTGATCCGGCTGGAGAAAGCGGGCTTGCTGTACAAGATTTGCCAGAACTTTGCCAAGATCGACCTGCACCCGGACGTGGTGCCGGATCGGGTGATGAGTAACATCTACGAACACCTGATTCGCCGCTTTGGTGCCGAGGTAAATGAAGGGGCCGAGGACTTCATGACGCCGCGTGACATCGTTCACCTGGCGACCGCATTGCTGCTTGACCCGGATGATGCCCTGTTTGAGGCCAGCCCCGGTTTGATTCGAACTCTGTATGACCCGACCTGTGGTACGGGTGGCTTCCTCACCGATGCCATGAACCATGTGGGCGACTACGGTAACCGCGACAAGATCCCGCCAGTGCTGGTGCCGCACGGGCAGGAGTTGGAGCCGGAAACCCATGCGGTTTGTGTAGCCGGTATGCTGATCCGCCGTTTGGAGTCCGACCCCGGCCGAGATCTATCGAAGAACATTCGTCAGGGCAGCACGCTGTCCAACGACCAGTTTGCCGGTGAGCGTTTCCACTACTGCCTGTCCAATCCGCCTTTCGGCAAGAAATGGGAGAAGGACAAAACCGCCGTCGAAGCAGAACACAAAAAAGGTGAGTTGGGCCGTTTTGGGCCGGGCCTGCCGAAAATTAGCGATGGCTCCATGCTGTTTTTGATGCACCTGGCGAGCAAGCTAGAACTGCCGATCAACGGCGGTGGCCGCGCCGCTATCGTGCTGTCGGGTTCGCCACTGTTTAACGGCGGTGCCGCGTCTGGCGAATCGGAAATACGCCGTTGGTTGCTGGAAGACGACCTGATTGAAGCCATTGTAGCTCTGCCAACGGAGCTGTTCTTCCGAACCAATATCGCCACCTACCTGTGGATTCTGTCCAACAAGAAGCCGCAGGAGCGCAAAGGCAAGGTGCAGTTGATTAACGCCACCGACCTTTGGACTTCAATCCGCAACGAGGGCAACAAACGCCGTATTGTCAGCGATGAGCAGCGCCGCCAGATTCTGGACATCTACGCCACAGGCGAAAGCGGAGCGCTTTCCCGGATGCTTGACTACCGTACCTTTGGCTACCGTCGTATCAGGGTTCTGCGCCCGCTGCGCATGACCCTGGAGCTGGATAAGGTGGGCATGGATCGGCTGGAAGCCGAAGCTGCCTGGGAAAAGCTCTCTGATGCGCATCAGACATTCTGGCGTGAAGCCCTCAAGCCGCTGATCGGGCAAACGCAGCCCTATAGCTGGGCAGAAACCTTTGTTAAGAACTCGATCAAGTCCGACGAAGCTAAGCAGCTCAAGGTCAAATCCAGCAAAACATTGATCACCGCGCTGATCAACGCCTTTGGTCACAAAGACCCGAAAGCCGAGCCAGTCACGGATTCCAACGGCGAGCTGGTGCCAGACACAGATTTAACTGATTACGAGAACGTCCCCTATCTGGATGACATCGACGACTACTTTGCTCGCGAAGTGCTTCCTCATGTGCCGGATGCCTGGCTGGATGAGAGTTTTACCGATGCCAGGGATGGTCAATTGGGCCGCGTTGGCTATGAGATCAACTTCAACCGCTTCTTCTACCAGTACCAGCCGCCGCGCAAGCTGCAAGATATTGATGAAGACCTGAAGCAAGTAGAAGCCGAGATTGCCGCGCTACTGGCGGAGGTGGCCAGCGAATGAGCCAGTACAGAGCATATCCCGCATATAAGGATTCCGGTATTGAGTGGATTGGGCAGGTGCCGGAGCATTGGAAGGTAGCGAGAGTCAAGCGACTGGCGTCATTGCGCAATGAACGACGAAATGATGTATCTACTGATACCATTTATATCGGACTTGAGGATGTAGAAGCAGGATCAGGGCAGTACAAGCCAACGAATGGAAGCTCCCGTCAATCAGAAGATTCAACTGTAGGCATCTTTTATGAAGGGGATGTCCTGTACGGTAAGCTGCGTCCATATTTGCGAAAAGCCATTATTTCAGAGATGGCAGGGTGCTGCTCAACAGAATTTTTGGTTCTGAGGGCTGAAAAAACAGAACCCAGATGGCTGCAAGAATGGCTTTTAACTCCTGATGTAACGCATCAAATAGAGTCAGGATGCGAGGGAGCGAAAATGCCTCGTGCAGATTGGGGGCATATCGGTTCAATTGAAGTTGTATACCCAGATCAGCCTGAGCAAGCGAAAATACTAACCTCCCTCGACCGCGAAACCGCCCGCATTGATGCGCTTATCGAGAAGAAAACCCGCTTTATCGAGCTACTGAAGGAAAAGCGCCAGGCGCTGATTACCCATGCTGTCACCAAGGGACTAGACCGCAACGCCAAGATGAAGGACTCCGGCATTGAGTGGATTGGGCAGGTGCCGGAGCACTGGGAGGCGACAAAACTAAAGCATGTTGCTGCATTCTCTGGTGGTGGTACGCCATCAAAAGAAAATCCAGACTATTGGAACGGCTGCATCCCTTGGGTCTCTCCAAAGGATATGAAACATGAGGTGATTACCGATTCTATAGATCATATAACTACCAAAGGACTGGAAAATAGTGCCACGAAACTGATTGACTCGGGAGCGGTGTTGCTGGTTGCTAGATCAGGTATTCTTCGTCACACGATACCGGTTGGGATCAATAATGTTCCTGTTAGCTTAAATCAGGACATGAAAGCATTGAGCCTTGATGAAACTAGGGTTAGACCCCGGTTTATACTTCGGTGGGTACAGGGGCTTAACCGCTCGTTGCTTGGGATATGGGCAAAAGAAGGAGCTACTGTTGAAAGCTTAGAGCATGAATATGTAGCGAACACTCGTCTACCTCTTCCAGATCTGAAGGAGCAAGATGCCATTCTAGCCACCCTCGACCTTGAAACCGCCCGCATTGATGCTCTGATTAGCAAGTCGGAACAAAGTATCATCCTGCTCAAAGAACGCCGCGCCGCCTTTATCACCGCCGCTGTCACAGGCCAGATTGATTTGCGAGGAAAACAATAAATGCAATCAGCAGCACATCAGGAAAAACACTTCCAGCAATACATCATCGACCGGTTGGTAGAGCAGGGCTGGAAGCTGGGTGATTCCAAGTTCTACGACACCGAGCGGGCGGTGTACCCCGAAGACCTGGAAAGCTGGATTAAAACCAGCGGCCAGCAGGAAAAATGGGACAAGCTGGAACGGCTCAACGGGGCCAAAACCCTTGAAGTGCTGATGGATCGCCTGGATAAAGCACTGGAGAAACAAGGCACCATGCAGGTGTTGCGCCAGGGTTTTTCCATTGCCGGTTGCGGCCTGATCGAGATGACCGAGGCCGCACCGGAAGACAAGCGCAATGCAGCAGTCATTGAGCGTTACCAGGCCAATATCCTGCGCGTGGTGCCGGAACTGAAGTATCACCCGGCCCGTGAATTTGCCATTGATCTGGTGCTGTTTATCAACGGTCTGCCGGTGGCAACCGTCGAACTGAAGACCGACTTCACCCAGTCCTGCGAAGCGGCCATGGATCAGTACCGCAATGATCGTCTGCCGTATGACGCCAAGACCAAACGCCGGGAGCCATTGCTGACCTTCAAGCGCGGGGCGGTGGTGCATTTCGCCATGTCCGACTCTGAAATCATGATGGCGACCAAGCTGGATGGAGAAAACACCTTTTTCCTGCCGTTCAATAAGGGGCGAAAGGACGAAAGCGGCACGGTACATGCGGGTAACCCGCCAGGTGAAATTAAGGCCGATGGTACCCAGGAATACCCGGTAGCCTACTTCTGGGAGGCGGTCTGCCAGCCGGATGCCTGGCTGCGGATTTTCCATAGTTTTGTCTACGTCGAGAAAAAGGACGTGGTGGATATTCAGGGCAACTGGTCGAAGAAAGAAACTCTGATTTTCCCGCGCTTCCACCAATGGACGGCAGTGAACCAGATGCTGGCCGATGCCCGCGAAAACGGCGCAGGCATGACCTACCTGTGTGACCACAGCGCCGGTTCCGGCAAGACCAGCACCATTTCCTGGACGGCTCATGACTTGGTGAAACTGCGCGAAGATAACGGCGACGCGGTATTTAACAGCGTGATCATTGTAACCGACCGTAATGTGCTGGACGGCCAGCTTCAGGACGCGGTGAAACAGATTGACCATCAGTTTGGGGTGATCGCCGCCATTGACCGGCAAAAGTCATCCAAGTCCAAGAGCAAGCAGCTCTCGGAAGCCTTGTTGTCTGGCACGCCGATTGTGGTGGTCACGATCCAGACCTTCCCCTACGCGATGGAAGCCATCATCACTGACAAGGCCCTGAAAGGGAAAAACTTTGCTGTGATCATTGATGAGGCGCATAACTCGCAGACAGGCTCTACCGCCGCTAAGCTGCAAGCCGCGCTGGGGATGAGCGGACAAGGCAAGATGTCCACCATGACGGTGGATGAACTGCTGGAGCAACTGCAAAAGTCCCGCGCCCGCCCGGACAATATCAGCTACTTCGCCTTTACCGGCACGCCCAAACACTCCACTTTGATGCTGTTCGGTCGCCCGACAGATCCAAGCCAACCGATCTCGGACGATAACCCGCCGCAAGCCTTCCACCTGTACACCATGCGCCAGGCCATTGAGGAGAAATTCATTCTCGATGTGTTGAACGGCTATGTACCCTACAAAACAGCCTTCAACCTTTCCAAGCAGCTTGAAGACAGCAAGCGGGTAAGCGGCAAGGCCGCCAAACGCGCCCTGGCACAGTGGATGTCATTGCACCCCACCAATGTGACCCAGAAGGTACAGTTTATCGTTGAGCACTTCACCAAGAACGTCGCCCACCGGCTGGATGGCAAGGCCAAGGCGATGGTCGTGACCAGCTCCCGTGCCGCTGCCATTCGCTACAAGAAGGCGTTTGACCGCTATATCGAGCAGCACAGCGAGTACGGCTTTATTCATTCACTGGTGGCCTTCTCCGGCAAGATGACCGGTAAGCAGGTGATGCACCAGGATGACAGCGAGTTTAAGGACGATGTGTTTATCGTCGATGAGAACGAGGAGTTCACCGAGCAGAGCATGAACCCGGATGTCCACGGGCAGGATTTGCGCTTTGCCTTTGACCGCCCAGAATACCGGGTAATGTTGGTGGCCGACAAGTTCCAGACCGGCTTTGACCAGCCCAAACTGGTCGCCATGTATGTGGACAAGAAAATCGCCAACCATGTGGAGATTGTGCAGACCTTCGCCCGCCTGAACCGGACGGCGCCTGGGAAAGATGAAGTCTTTATCATCGACTTCGTGAACGACCCGGAGAACGTGCGCAAGGCCTTTGCCACCTATGACAAGGGCGCTCACATCAGCGAAGTGCAAGACCTCAATGTGGTCTACGAGATCAAGGAGCGACTGGACGAGCACGGCCTGTACGACGAGAAGGACTTGGCCGCGTTCAAGGAAGCCCGCTTCAAGACCATACGTGACATCACCCATACTAAATCGCCACAGCACAAGGCGCTGTATACCGCTACAGCTGGAGCGACGGCCTTGTATAACGACAAGTTGAAAATGTTGCGCGATGGCATGGCAACCTGGGAAGCAGCGTTTGAGAAGGCCCGCGCCAAGGGTGACGAGGCGGGTATGAAGTCTGCCGATCACCACCAGGATGAGTATGCCGAGCAAATCAAGGCGTTGATGGGCTTCAAGTCGGACCTGGGGCGCTTCTGCCGTACCTATTCCTATATCGCCCAACTGATTGATTTTGGCGACCCGGAGTTGGAAAACTTTGCCGCTTTCGCCAAGCTGTTGCAAAAGCGCCTTCAGCACGAAGCACCGGAAACCGTGGACTTGACAGGCCTGGTGCTTACTGGCTTTGACATCAATGCTCGACCCGATGACGTAGAAGACGAAGGCAAAACCCCGGTATTGCAACCAGCAGGTGCAGGCGGTGGTGGCGCGGTAGGCGACAAGCCTAAATTCGTCAAAGAAATTATCGAGAGGCTCAACAGCCTGTTTGGTGAGGCGACGCCGATACAGGATCAGGTGGCTTTCGTTAATCAGATTTCAGCGATTACCGGTGAAAGCGATGTCGTCATGGCTCAGGTGGAAAGCAACACCCGTGAGCAGGCTATGAAAGGCAACCTCCCCGGTGCTGTTCAGCAAGCGGTTGTTCGTGCTTTGTCCAGTCATCAGAAGCTGGCAACCCAGGTGCTCAAGTCTGACCGTCAGGGCATGACCGCATTGGTTGATATGGTGTATGACCTGCTGCGCGAAGGCAAAGACATCGATCTGGGTATGGATTAAGCCGATGCTTGACCTGCTGAATCTGCCAGGCATCAAGCCGGTCGATATGCGCCACGAGGGCAAGTGCCTTGTGATAGTTGCTGAGCCGGTAACGGTCGAGGTGCCGTTATGTGGGGACTGCAACATCCCTATGCACAGACACGGTACGCGCAAAAACAAGTTCATGGACACGCCGTTGTACATGGAGCCCGTCCGCCTTGAAGTTCAGCGCCCGCGCTTTCGCTGTAAGTCGTGCGGAAAAATGTCCATGCCGGAGTTGAGTTTTCTGGATGACAAACGCCGAGCCACCAAACGGCTGGTCGATGTTATTCGGCAACAGTGCCTGGGAACCACCTTCCATGCTTTAGCCGAGCAAACCGGTGTGGCAGTGAACACCGTCAAGAACATCGCTCACGATCTCATTGAGGAACTCTCCCAAACCGTTCGTTACGAAACCCCGGTCATCATGGGTATTGACGAAGTGAACCTTGCCGGCGGGTATCGCTGTGTAATCACCAATCTGGCAACCAACAACGTCTTTGATATGTTGGAGCATCGTACTCAAGAGCACCTGAAGCCCTTCTTCAAGGATTTGCCGGATGCTGACAAAGTGGAATGGGTCTGTACGGATATGTGGCGACCCTTCAAGCGTTCCTTTGCTCAGTATCTGCCCAACGCCAAACTGGTGATCGACAAGTTCCATGTCGTCAAGATGGCCTCTGAAGCCTTGGAAGCGGAGCGCAAGAACTATCAGGCACAGTTAAGCAAAGAAGATCGCATTTACGTCAAAAAGTCCATTCGCTGGCTCACCCTGAAGCGACCCGGCAACCTGACGCCCGCAGAGCAAAAGGCGCTGGAGGTTATAAAGCAGGCGATCCCAGCACTTGCCATGGCCTATGACTTCAAGGAAGCCTTCTTCTGCATCTACGACGAACCCGATAAGCAGAGCGCTCAGAACGCCTTTGAGGCTTGGGAGAACAGCCTGCCGCCTTATGGCATGGAGCCTTTCAAAAAACTGGTAAAAACGGTACACAACCATTACGACGACATCTTTGCCTACTGGGATGCGCCGTTCTCAATCACCAATGGCTATACCGAAGGGCTCAACGGCTTGATCAAGATGTCCAACCGGTTAGGTCGGGGTTATAGCTATGAGATCATGCGTGCAAAGACGTTGTACTCCAAAGAAGCCCGCAAGGTTGGCAGTGGTATTCGAGCAGGACGAGGCAAGGTCGAGTATGGACCGCACATTCCGACATTGTTGAAGCAGGCAGAAGGTGGAGAGTTGGATTAACGCGAGAGAGGGCGCGTCTGAGAATCCAACCAATGTTAGATTTTCGCAGGGTGGTGAAAAACAGAAAAATCCAACCAGAAGCAGCTTTTTGTCCGACTAAGAGTCTAGGGTTAGAATGGATGGATTCCAACCCTAGAATGCAAATAGCCCCCGAAAACCAGGTGCTGCACCGGGTAGCGTTGCGCACGGATGATATTGACCAGACGCATGCAGAGTTGCGCAGTCAAGGGTTACAGGTCTCGCCAATTGTTAACGGCCAGCGCAACGACCCGCAAGGAAACGTCATTAGCTGGCGTATTTTTACCATTGATGGGGATTTTAACGGCCTGCCGTATCCCTTTGTTCTGCAATGGGGAGAAGATGATAACGCACGGCTAACGCGGCTACGCGCTCAGGGGCTCGACAAGCCGCATCCGGCAGGCGAAGTGACATTACAGAGCGCCATTTTTGAGGTGCAGGATCCGCAGGCCGCGCGTGAGCACTGGCACGCGTTGTTCGGTTTTAATGAACTGTCTGAAGGTCTGTCCGCAGGACAGCAGCGCTTTCTCTTTCGTCAGGGGGAGGCCAATCGATTAGTCGAACTGGTTTTTAACGCCTCTGATCCGTCGCTGAAAGGCCAGCGTTTTCGCGTCGGTCGCGGTGAATATCGCTTTCAATAAGGCGTTGCCGCTCATGGCAAATGTACATTTTATTGGTGCCGGCCAAATGGCGGAAGCCATTATCCACGCCCCGCTGGCGGCGAAAACATGCAATAGCCCGTCACGGTGAAAGCACGTCCACTTCCTTCAGGCCGCCATTGATGCGAAAAGCGACGCGTTGCGGGTGATTCACCGAGACCAGATACTCAATCGGCTGATGCTGGCTATCGTAAATCACACCACGGTAGACCAGCGCCGGGCTCTCTGGTTTCGCCTGCAACAGTTGATGCTCCTCTTCGCTCATCGCCGCTGCCCGGATGGTTCCTTCATCGTACACATCGTGAATAGCGTAACGTTCAGCCAGCAGGCGATAAAGCGACCCTTCTTTTTCTAACATATCAGCGCTCAAATCCGCGACACGGGCTTGAGGTAAGTAACTGGTTTCGATGCAGAAAGGGTGTCCATCAGCCAGGCGCAGGCGTTTGATCATGACTAAAGGATCGCCCTCTTCAATGTGCAGTAGCCGTGCAATGCGGGCGCTGGCCGCGGAAATATGGAAGTAGATCAACTGGCTGCTGGGCACTGCGCCATTCAATTCAAGAATTTTACTGATGCCCAGCGCAGGCTGTAGCGGGCGTTCAATCGCCGTATCGACCAACCAGGTTCCCTGATTCCCCCGTCTTTCCAGCACGCCTTCGTCAATCAATTCAGTGATGATTTTTCGCACTGTCACACGGCTGATACCCAACACCTCGCTTAATTCGCGCTCTGCGGGGATCTGATCGCCGCTGTTGAAATCGGGTGAATTGAGCATTCCGAGTAGTTTTTTGCGCGCGTCGAGATAGCTCCTGCGCGGCCTTCTGGTCTGTTTTACTGGGCTGGTCATGGTCTGTTTTGTGTCGGTTATGGAAAGCAAAAAATAGGAAATCAATCAGTTGATTATACAAAATAAAATCATTTATATCGGTATGGCGTGACACTAAGAATAACATACCACGACAATTTTTTTGGTTATTATTCGCGAATTATTGTTGCTATATCCGCCAGATCGAGCGTATATCAATCTTCGTGGTATATTTTTTGGTATGTTTAAACCTTGGGGGGAACAGCTATGAAAATTAAAAAAGCCATCGCCGGGCTTGCTTCAGCGATAGCCATGTTAGGCTGCATTCACACGTCGGCGGCGGCGGATCAGCTGCGTTTCGGTATCGACCCGACCTTCCCACCGTTTGAATCGAAAAATGCCAATGGTCAGCTCATCGGTTTCGATATCGACCTTGGTAATGCGATTTGCGCGGAGATGAAAGTGCAATGCTCCTGGGTACAGAACAGCTTCGACGGGCTTATTCCGGCACTTCAGGCAAAGAAATTTGATGCCATTCTTTCTTCTCTGTCGATCACTGATGAACGTAAAAAAGCCATCTCTTTCAGTGACAAACTCTTCAATACTCCCGCATTCCTGGTGACCGCTAAAGGCAGTTCGCTCGCCCCCACGGCGGCATCGCTGAAAGGTAAACGTATTGGCGTCCAGCAGGGTTCGGTATTTGAAAGTTATGCCAACAAATACTGGCGCAACGCGGGCGTTGAGGTGGTTGCTTATCCGGATGCGGAATCGGTCTATGCCGATCTGATTAATGGCCGCCTTGATGGCACGCTCGATGATGCGGTGGTGATCACTGAAGCGCTGTTGAGCAAACCCCAGGGCCAAAAGTTCACGCTAATCCAGCCGCAAGTCAAAGATGATGAGATCTTTGGGCCCGGCACCGGGATCGGGTTACGGCAGGATGATATAGATTTACAGGCCCGTTTTAACAAGGCGATCGCCGCGATTCGCGCCAACGGCACCTATGATCGTTTAGCGAAAAAATACTTCAATTTCAATATCTACGGTGATTAACCCCATGCAGACCCAACCCATCATTACCTCCCTGATGAGCAGCCATTTTCAGGATAAGCCGCTGCGTCAGGTTTTCCTGGTCGCTTGCGGTGGCTCGCTGGTCGATATGTATCCTGCTCATTATTTCCTCAATGAGCAGAGTGAAAATCTGCGCTCATGGATGATGACTGCCAATGAATTTGTGCATGCTGCACCGCGCGCGTTAGGTGCCTCGTCACTCGTGATTGTCTGTTCGCATGGTGGCAACACGCCAGAGTCTGTGGCTGCGGCTCAACTGGCAAAAAACCGTGGTGCCGCCACTATCACGCTTACGCACAATGCGGAAGCGGAACTGCTGCAATGGGCCGACCATAACCTGTTATATAAATGGGGTGATGATACGCTGGTCACCGAAAACCCGATGGCGCTGATCCTCAGCCTGTGCATGGATACGCTGTATCAGGTGGAAGATTTTGCCGAATGGCAGGCTTTCCAGCATGGCTTTGCGCAAATCGATACGGTGATCCGCCAGGCCCGCGCTAAGGTGGTAACCCGTTGCGCCGCGTTCGCAGAACGCTATCAGCATGAGTCCCTGTTCTATGTGCTTTCGAGTGGCGCCTCATACGGGCATGCCTATGGATTCGCCATCTGCTCACTGATGGAAATGCAGCGTCTCGATGCCGCTTCTATTCACAGCGGCGAGTTCTTTCATGGCCCATTTGAAGTCACCGATAATCACGTACCCTTTATCCTCCTGATGAATGAAGGCCGCACACGTGCTCTGGATCAGCGTGCGCAGGCGTTCCTGAATCGTTATAACGACAAAACAGAGGTTGTGGACGCCCGCGAGTTGGGCCTGAATGCGCTGCCTGCATCAGTGGTGGACTACTTTAACCCGGTGCTGTTTTACAGCATCATGTGCGACTACCGTGCGGCACTGGCTGATATCCGCCAGCATCCGCTCTCAACCCGCCGCTATATGGGCGTGGTGGATTACTAAGGGCGGCGATCAATGAAAGTCATTGGCATAGGCGACAACGTTGTCGATAAATATGAACACCGGCGTGTACGGTATCCTGGAGGCAACGCGCTCAATTTCAGCGTGTATGCGGCGATGCTGGATGCATCGGCTGCCTATCTGGGCATTTTTGGTAACGATGCGGCGGCTGACCATGTGATGCGTGCGCTGGCAAAGTTCGGCATCGATATACGCCATTGCCGTCAGGTTGCGGGTGAAAATGGCTATGCGCGGCTGACGATTGAACAGGGGGAACGGGTGTTTCTCGGTTCGAATCTCGGCGGTGTGCGCCAGACGGAATCGATGGACTTTATTTTGCAACAGATGGACTGGCTTAATGATTTCTCGCTGATCCACACCAGCAGCTACAGCTATATTGATGCGCAACTACCTGCGCTGGCAACGTTATCCGGATGGCTTTCATATGATTTCTCAGATGATTTTGTCATCGCACAGGCGCTGCCATTATGCCGCTGGCTCGACGCGGCATTTTTCTCCTGTGCGGGATGGTCGCTGGTAGAAACGCGTGAACTTCTGGTGCAGGCGGTGCAGGCAGGCAGCGGTTTGGCGGTCGCGACGCGTGGCGAGCAAGGTGCACTTCTGTTCGATGGTAAAGACTGGTATCAGCAGGAGCCGGAGACGGTAACACCAGTGGATACATTAGGTGCGGGTGATGCGTTTATCACTGCGTTTCTGCTCCATTTACGTCAGCACGGTAATATCACCGCAGCACTGCAGGCTGCTGCGCATTTTGCAGCGAGAATTTGCCTGGTGGACGGCGCCTTCGGCGAAGGCGAAGCTTATTAATCCCGCAGGAATGTCTCCGCTTTTGAGTGGATTCCCCTTCGTTAATGGGAACCGCTCATTCTGCTGTTTTTGCAGCAAAAATGATGGTCCTGCTCAACGAGCAAACTTGATGCCGGCTTCGGTAAGTCTGGCGTTTCGTTAATATTATTTCTGATTGCCGATCTGATGATAAAAGGCGCTGCCACTTATTATTGAAGTATGTAAGTAACTGATTACTTGTGTGTGCTGGTTAATTAAAGGACAATACCCTTAGTAAAGTGGTGGGTTTATCGCCGGGAGCTTACTTCATTAAGGATAAAGCATGCTGATGGATCAGTCTGCATTCACCGGGAAAGGGGTAATGGTGCCAACTTACTGATTTAGTGTATGATGGTGTTTTTGAGGTGCTCCAGTGGCTTCTGTTTCTATCAGCTGTCCCTCCTGTTCAGCTACTGAAGGCGTGGTGCGTAACGGTAAAAGTACTGCCGGACATCAGCGCTATCTCTGCTCTCACTGCCGTAAAACATGGCAGCTACAGTTCACTTACACCGCTTCTCAACCCGGTACGCATCAGAAAATCATTGATATGGCCATGAATGGCGTCGGATGTCGCGCCAGTGCACGCATTATGGGCGTTGGCCTCAACACTGTTTTACGTCACTTAAAAAACTCAGGCCGCAGTCGGTAACCTCGCGCATACAACCGGGCAGTGATGTGATTTTCTGCGCTGAAATGGACGAACAGTGGGGCTACGTCGGTGCTAAATCACGTCAGCGCTGGCTATTTTACGCGTATGACAGGATACGGAGGACGGTTGTGGCGCACGTATTCGGTGAACGCACTCTGGCCACGCTGGAGCGTCTTCTGGGCCTGCTGTCGGCCTTTGAGGTCGTGGTATGGATGACGGATGGCTGGCCGCTTTATGAATCACGCCTGAAGGGAGAACTGCACGTTATCAGCAAGCGATATACGCAGCGCATTGAGCGGCATAACCTGAATCTGAGGCAACATCTGGCAAGGCTGGGCAGGAAGTCACTGTCGTTCTCAAAATCGGTGGAGCTGCATGACAAAGTCATCGGGCATTATCTGAACATAAAACACTATCAGTAAGTTGGAGTCATTACCTAATATCCAACGATATAGTCCGTTATTGCGTGAGCTGCATCGCTGAAGCTTACATAGCCCGTCGCCGGCACCCATTCGTTCTTCAGACTCCTGAAGAAGCGCTCCATTGGGCTGTTATCCCAGCAGTTTCCACGCCGACTCATACTCTGCCTGATCCGGTATCGCCACAGTAACTGCCGGAACTGCCTGCTCGTATAATGGCTGCCTTGATCGCTGAGGAACATCACCCCGACGGGCTTACCACGGGTTTCCCATGCCATTTCCAGTGCTTTCATGGTGAGCCTGCTGTCCGGCGAGAACGACATGGCCCAGCCCACCGGCTTTCTTGCGAACAGGTCGAGAACAACGGCGAGGTACGCCCAGCGCTTACCCGTCCAGAGTAGAGTAAGAGGCAGGGCGTAGTCGGACTATTTCCCTGCCTCTCCTCCCCGAACCGGACGTGCACCTTTCAGCGCATCCGGCTCTCCATTTAAATGCTGGCGAACGCCATTGCCACTTCTGTAAAGCGCGATGTATACGTGTTTCTGGTCTCCATCCTCAGATAGGGATTACCTTCGGGTAGCCGCCAGCGGAACAGCTTCTTGCCTTGCCCCACCAGCCGGTACAGTATTTCGCCGCTGAGCTTGCCGTGATTGGTTTTACCAAATAAAACCCACGTTTTGCTCTGACCCGGTTTCGGTGATTTACACCACCACCTCATCAGGGAAGCGATACCTGTACGGTATTTGCGGGCCAGCCAGTGAGCCAGCTTCCAGAACACGACACGGTCGATATAACTGAAGACTTTGGCCTTAAAATCAACGAACTGATAGAACATGGCCCAGCCTTTCAGTTTTCGGTTGAGTTGTTCAGCCATATCGACTTTGCTTTCACTGTAGTTGCCTGATAACAGTGCTGTCAGCGATGCGGCGAAGTTTCTGGCTTTCTCCTGCGGGATCGTTGAGACCACTCGCATCTCGCCATAACGACTGCGTTTGCGAATGATCCTGTGCCCCAGAAAGATAAAGCCGTCATTAACATGGGTGATTTTAGTCTTATCCATGTTCAGCCTGAGTTTCAGACTGCCTTCGAGCACACCCCGACACTCCTCCCTGATGGCTTCCGCCTGTGCTTTGGTGCCTTTGACGATGAGGACAAAATCATCGGCATAGCGGCAGTACGCCACCGCGGGTTTCCACTGCCAGTTTTCTCTGACCGCCGTACTTCGGCCCCGTTGGATACTGTTATTCCAGTACCACCGATCTTTTCTGGCTTTCCCGCTCAGGTAGCGCTCATGCAGGTATTGATCGAACTCATTCAGCATGATGTTCGATAATAGCGGCGATATAACACCGCCCTGTGGCACACCTTCACTGGCCGCCCGAAAGAGACCGACATCGATATGTCCCGCCTTGATGGTTTTCCACAGCAGAGTCATGAAACGTGCGTCACTGATCCTGCGGCGTACAGCCTTCATCAGCAGTCGATGATGTACGGTGTCGAAGTAACTGGACAGGTCGCCTTCAATCACCCAGCGTCCCCGGGTTTCACCGCAGTCTGTGAGCTGTAATTTCACCGTGCGGATCGCGTGGTGGACACTGCGCTCAGGCCGGAAGCCATATGAGAGCGTATGAAAATCACTCTCCCATATCGGCTCCATCGCCATCAGCATGGCCCGCTGAACAATACGATCCCGCAACGCGGGGATACCCAGTGGTCGCAGTTTGCCGTTGCTTTTAGGGATGTAAACCCGTCTGGCGGGCAAGGGCTGGTAGTGGCCTGAGAGTAATTCATCCCTGAGGATTTGCAGCTCAACAGCCAGTCTGGCCTGTAGCATTGTTTTGTTCACGCCATCAACGCCGGGGGTATGCGCCCCCTTTGATGAAAGCGTGATCCGCGCCGCTTCAGCCAGCCATTCTGGTTGTGTTATCAGACGCAGCAGCCGTTGAATCCGTAGGGACGGATCGGTGGCTGCCCATGTGGCAAGCTTGCGTTGCATTTCGCTGATTATCAAAGGTCTTCACCTCGTTAGGTCAGTTAATTCACGTCGCAAACACATTCAAACTGCTTCCCTTCGCCATGTAATGGGCTTTCCCCATCGCGGACTACTACGGAAGCTCCGCCAGCCAGCGCGTCATCGGAGCCATGCCCCCTTAACATCCGTCGCTGACCTTCCCCGGTTTACCTGCCTGGACTCAGGCATACTGAGGAGGCTGCCCGTCGCACTCTTTATCCTTGCTTGCCGCAAGTTGGCAGAAGTCAGCAACGCAAGCGTGATAGACGCTGCTGCCCCGGTGTTTCGCATACATGTCAAAACACCTTCGACCGGCAGTGCTTACGTATCACTGCCAGTTCCTCCTGCACGGCCTGTCAGATCACGTAGGCCGTGGTGACGTTTTCAACCCACAGAGGCGGATTAACGGGTTCATGTTCTTCAGCCTTTCAGTACTTAACCTTGAGGATCATCTCGGCTTAGTGATCTCGCCTCAATCCCCGTTGTCAGCGGGTTACATCACCCTGCGGGCATGCCGCAGGTCACTGCCGCTCAGGTTCTCCACCGTCACACCCGGTGGGATTGTTGGGTTTCTCATCGTGAGTTACCGGTTCAATATTCCAGACAGACTCGCGGTTCATTTAAGCATCCATGCCCGCCCTGAACTCCGGGCACACTATAGGTCACATCACCGCACCACACCTGATTTGGTTCCGTTACGGCGAACTGTCGCTCAAGATGATTCGGGATAGCAACGTGCTCATGACCGCCACGCTTATACCGGTGAGTCGGCTGCTGGCAACTGACCAGCCCCAGCTCTTTCATGAGTCTGCCAGCAAGCCAGCGCCCCATCTGGTAACCTCTCTGGGTTGCCATTGTGGCGATGCTTCTTGCTCCGGCAGAGCCGTGGCTGATGCCATGCAGTTCAAGTACCTGACTGCGTAATACAGCCCGTCTGCCGTCTGGCTTTTCAGGACGGTTTTTCCAGTATTTGTAGCTGCTGCGATGAACCCCGAACACATGGCAGAGAGTGGCCACAGGATAACGCGCCCTGAGTTTCCCGATTATCGAGAACTGTTCAGGGAGTCTGACATCAAGAGCGCGGTAGCCTTTTTTAATATTTCATTTTCCATTTCAATACGTTGTAGCTTTTTCCTGAGCTCACGGATTTCAATTTGTTCCGGGGTAATGGGGGAGGCTTTTGGTGTTTTGCCCTGCCGTTCATCACGTAATTGTTTCACCCATCGCGTCATTGTGGAAAGGCCGACATCCATAGCGCTGGCTGCATCTGCCACGGTGTAGTTCTGGTCAACGACCAGTTGAGCGGATTCGCGTTTAAACTCTGCGCTGAAATTTCTTTTTTTCATTATGACACCTGTGTTGTTCTGAGGTGAGCATATCACCTCTGTTCAGGTGGCCAAATTCAGTAAACCACTTCAGACTGCGCCATTGTGATTCGGTGGTGATATGTGACAGGGACGGCGGCAGGGCCACGCCTTCGAACCAGACGCTCAGCAGAAGCTGGCGGATATTCCACATCCAGCGGGCGCGCATGGCATCCTTACGGAAGCTGATTTTCTTCCACTTCCCGTGCTCATCGATACCGCCACAGGTGACGGAGACGTGGACATGAGGGTGCCAGTTCTGCCTGATAAAAATGTCAGGGCAGGTCTGCGCGAATACGCCTCATTGTCGCTACATTTTCTCCCTGGCATATAGCGAATTTATTGCCAACGCTGCCGCTGCGGTGCGATTGTCCACACTCAGCTTTGGAAATACAATTTCAAGGTGTTTATTCACGGTTCTGGGGCTAAGGTTTAAAATATCGCCAATTTCGCGGTTTGTTTTTCCCCTGGCAATCCACAGGAGGACTTCGGCTTCTCGTTGCGTCAGCCCTAGGTTGTTTTTCAGGCGTTTCACCGCTTCGACTTCTTCATGTCCTTTGATCTCTTCAATACGTAGCAAACTTTCTCCTTCAGCGGTCCGGCGTGAAAGATAGAATTTCAGAGCGATGCCTTGCGATGAAAGATCTAAGGGTATTTTTAAACCTTCCGTATTGTTCAGCCAACCGATGATCCGGTTTACTATTTTTTTATTGGGTTCATACCCGGTATCGCTGAAGTTTTTCATCAGTTGCCATGCATTGGGCGTGGCCCAGCGTAGTTGCCCCTCTTTGCTAAAAACACATAAGGTCTGGCCAACGGAATCCATCGCGCTATAGGCACTGACCGTTAATTTTGAGTTCCGCAAGTGGGTACGCATTCTGACAACCAGCTCTTCCGTGCGTATCGGCTTAATTACGTAATCGACCACCCCGGCATCAAATGCATCAACGATATTCTGCGTATCACTCAGGCCTGTCATGAAAATAATCGGGGTATGCCGCAGCCCCGGATTTTGCCGCAGGCGCTTACTGGTTGAAAACCCATCCAGATGCGGCATTACGGCATCAAGCAGAATGATATCTGGGGTTATCTGGCTGGTTATCGAAAGGGCTTGATTACCCTCCAGAGCGACCAGAACGGTAAAACCGGCTTCATCAAGCGTGTCATTCAACATACTTACCGTGTTGATATCATCATCGACGATAAGTACCGTCGGCTTTGCTATTGCCATTTTTCTCTCCCTCCGGGCGTTCAAGACTCTCGACTATCTCTTTGAATCGAAAGCGCCTCAGCAACTCGGCAAATTTTTCGCCCTCGGCTTTGCTGATCTGGTTAGCGGAAATATGTTTGTCCAGCAGTTCACGAAACCCTCTCACATAACCCAATCTGGCCATCTCTTTTAACGACTCAATCTGGACACGGGTAAGCTGCGAGCGTGGTTCATGTATTTCCGGCTGCTTTGGCGGCTGACATTCCGTGCGCCACTGGAGATGCAATATTTCACCGATGTTCTCCAGTAGTAAAGGGAAACGCAGCGGTTTAACCAGGTAGCGAACTTCCCCTTCGCCAGTGAAATGGCGGCATTTACCCTCATCCGCTTCCGCAGAAATCATAATTACCGGCGCTAATTGTCCCTTATTACGTAACTGACGTAGCAGTTCCCACCCCGACATTTCAGGCATTGCAACATCCAGAAGAAGAAGGTCGATATGATTTTGCCGGGCTAAATGTAGCGCGACATGACCATTTTCGGCTGTTAGCAGCGTGAAGCCTATGGGCGTGAGTAAATCCATCATCAGCTGCCGATGGGATTCATCATCGTCAACTACCAGCAGGGTGTGTCGCTTGCCTGGATATCCGGTGATTACCGCAGGCTCGGCGGGTTGGTAGGCATCCCCGCTATAGCTTGGCAGCATCAGGGTGAGTTTAAACGTTGTGCCTTCGCCACGGATGCTTTCCACCTGGAGATCGCCACCCATGATATAAGTCAGAAGCCGGGTAATCGTCAGCCCAAGGCCCGTCCCGATCCGACGACTATCGCCGGATACGCGTTCGAAAGGCTTAAAGATGCGTTCCAGGTTCTCAGGGGCGATGCCGATGCCGGTATCGTGAACCGAGAAAAACGCCACCTCGCTACGATACTGGAAATCGAGGGTTACACTGCCTCTGTCCGTGAATTTAACCGCATTAGAAAGCAGATTGATAAGAATTTGCCGGAGGCGTTTCTCATCCGTCATCACCGCCTCGGGCAGCCAGTGTGGGGCGTTGTAGTGAAATGTCAGTCCTTTATCGCTGGCCTGTTGTTCAAACATGGCGACCAGTTGCTGCACCAAATCGCCAATGCGCACTTCTTCACGATATATTTCTAATTTTCCCGCTTCAATTTTCGAAATATCCAGTAATCCCTCAATTAGATTAGCCAGATGCTCGCCGCTTCTGCGCATAATACCGATACCGCGCTGCCGGGCTGGGGGGATATCATCAGCACGTTCGAGTAATTGCGCATAACCCAGCATCGCATTGAGCGGCGTTCTGAGTTCATGAGTAATGCCGGTGAGATAGCGGCTTTTGGCCTGATTAGGGAAGGTGCGAACAAGTCCCTGATATGAGATCATGTTTGTCATCAGGAGCCATGGAACAGGGTTCATCATGAGTCATCAACTTACCTTCGCCGACAGTGAATTCAGCAGTAAGCGCCGTCAGACCAGAAAAGAGATTTTCTTGTCCCGCATGGAGCAGATTCTGCCATGGCAAAACATGGTGGAAGTCATCGAGCCGTTTTACCCCAAGGCTGGTAATGGCCGGCGACCTTATCCGCTGGAAACCATGCTACGCATTCACTGCATGCAGCATTGGTACAACCTGAGCGATGGCGCGATGGAAGATGCTCTGTACGAAATCGCCTCCATGCGTCTGTTTGCCCGGTTATCCCTGGATAGCGCCCTGCCGGATCGCACCACCATCATGAATTTCCGCCACCTGCTCGAGCAGCATCAACTGGCCCGTCAATTGTTCAAGACCATCAATCGCTGGCTGGCCGAAGCAGGCGTCATGATGACCCAAGGCACTTTGGTGGATGCCACCATCATTGAGGCACCCAGCTCTACCAGGAACAAAGAGCAGCAACGCGATCCGGAGATGCATCAGACCAAGAAAGGCAATCAGTGGCACTTTGGCATGAAGGCCCACATTGGTGTCGATGCCAAGAGTGGCCTGACCCACAGCCTAGTCACCACCGCGGCCAACGAGCATGACCTCAATCAGCTGGGTAATCTGCTTCATGGAGAGGAGCAATTTGTCTCAGCCGATGCCGGCTACCAAGGAGCGCCACAGCGCGAGGAGCTGGCCGAGGTGGATGTGGACTGGCTGATCGCCGAGCGTCCCGGCAGGGTAAAAACCTTGAAGCAGCATCCGCGCAAGAACAAAACGGCCATCAACATCGAATACATGAAAGCCAGCATCCGTGCCAGGGTGGAGCACCCGTTTCGCATCATCAAGCGGCAGTTCGGCTTCGTGAAAGCCAGATACAAGGGGCTGCTGAAAAACGATAACCAACTGGCGATGTTATTCACCCTGGCCAACCTGTTTCGGGTGGACCAAATGATACGTCAGAGGGAGAGATCTCAGTAAAAACCTGAAATAACGCCAGAAATGGTGGAAAAAATAGCCTAAATAGGCTGATTCGATGTGTTTGCGGGAAAAAAATCGGCCCAGATCCGCGAAATTTTAATCAGCGAGTCAGCTTGGGAAGAAATGACCTGCTTATTCGCACCTTCCTTAGCCCCTTGTGCTGATGTGTAGTGATCCGCAAACAAAAGTCAGTGTTGACAGATGGACAGGCGAAGGGCTATCGGACAAAGAGACCCTGCGGTACCAAAACGCGATACCGTCCGTAAACGCTATCTATGGATCGTATCGGACCTCATCCATGTCAGATGTCTGCGACTGACACAGGCGCGTCAATTCTTTCACCGAATCGTTCTTCAGTTCACGTAAAAAAGAACGCATCAGGAAGAGAATAAACAAAATTCGGGAGGTGGTCCGGGCGGATATCTTCGATTACATTGAAGTGCTTAGCAATCATGCCCGGTATTACGGGCATCCCGGTGGCATCAGTCCGGAATCCTTTGGACTGGCCTCGTCGTGAGGTCAGGATATGTTTGCTCTGGTGGAGGCCGCCCAACAAAGCATCGTACAGCAGCATATAAAATGAAAAGCATTCAGCAACGTACAGAACAACACCGTCAAATCTGGGCGACAGCCAGTGATGTCAGAGGTTCAGTAGACGGATGGGATGCTAAACAGGATTCAGGGTCAAGATGATAACCAACAAGCGTATCAGGAGGATAACCCATGTTTGATCCAAAAAAATTCACCGCACCGACCGCCAGGCCGCTTCCCGTCGTCCTGCTTCTGGATGTCAGTGGCAGTATGTCCGGAGAGAAAATCGATAACCTGAACAAGGCCGTCAGGGATATGCTGGATGCCTTTGCGCAGGAAGAGAAAATGGAGACCGAGATCCTGGTTTCCGTCATTACTTTTGGCGATCAGGTTGAGCTACATGTTCCCTACACCCGGGCTTCTCAGGTGCAGTGGCAGGGTCTGCAAGCAAGCGGTATGACCCCGATGGGAACCGCACTCGAAATGGCCAAGGCCATGATTGAAGACAAGGAAACCACGCCGTCCCGCGCTTACAGGCCGACGATTGTTCTCGTTTCAGACGGACAGCCTAATGACCGTTGGGAAAGGCCACTGGAGGACTTTATTCTCGAAGGACGCTCGTCCAAATGTGACCGCATGGCAATGGCTATCGGGCGTGATGCGGATGAGGCGGTTCTGAAGCGATTTACCGAGGGCACGCCGCATGACCTTTTTTATGCGGAAAACGCCGGGCAGATGCATGAATTTTTCCAGCGAGTGACAATGTCTGTGACCCTGCGTACCCAGTCCCGAAACCCGAACGTGTTACCGGCGTCCATTGAGCTCGATGCGCGTACGAAGTCAAATATTGCAGCGTCAGTCTCTATTGCGAATGATGATCAAGGTTATTGGTAGGGGAGCATAATGGAAAGGAATCAGGAAAATGTGGATTTACCGACACTGATAACGAATGGCGCACATCATAGTGAAGCTCAGGCAGACGCTTTAGCTGGACAGATAGAGGTTACGCCAGCGGGGGCAAACAAAACTCGCAGAGTGATTGGTTCATTTATTCGTTCTTACAGAGATAAATCGCCTGATCTCTCCAGTAAGGCCTGGCTTAACCTTGAATTCGCTAAATATCCGGATATTTGGCGCACTGAAGAGGAACGCCAACAAGCGGCTAGCGAGATTGTTGAGGAGGTGGCGATTTTCCGATCCTCTCAGCAAGAATTGGCGGCACATCACAGCAAAGGATTAAGTACCAGCAACTGGCTGGCGGGGAAAATTGAGCAGGGTGCAACGGCAGGCGGCGTCACCAACTTCGGCGCATACGCCACGATAATTGATAGCGCCATTGAGACGGCAAACAAAGCAAACATTGATTTGCTTTACCGGAACGATGGCCAGTTGAACCAGCAGCTTAATCTGGATGGTTTTATTGCTGAACAGCACCATGCTGATACCTTCAACCTTGATGCAGTAGCCAAAGGCAGTGAATACCGCGCTGAAGTGTTAAAACCCAAATCCGGCGGGACATATGGCAAAAATTCGGTAGATGTTGTGATTCGGGATGGCGAGGGAAAAATTGTACGTCGCTATCAGGCCAAATATGGGGCCGATGCGGATGCAACAGACACATTGCTTAAAAAGGGTGATTATCGGGGGCAGCGCAAGTTGGTGCCTGAAGGGCAGTCTGAAGACATACCTGGCAGTACTGAAACAATAGAAATTGATGGCGTTGAATCGAAGCCGCTTTCTAAACAGGAAGCCAAAGAGAGGCAACGCAGAGCCCAGGAAAAAGCCGAAGCCAAACAATATGACTGGAACGAGACCAGCAGGATCGATATTGCAAAAAATATCGGGAAAAACGCGGGTACTGCGGCTCTTTTGTCTGTGGGATTTCAGGGGGCACGTATTCTCGGGCGGCGGATCTGGAAGGGAATAACAGGGCAAGAAAATAATAGTGCTGAAGAAGACCTCCAGGAGTTTGTACAGAGTGCTCTGAAATCGGCGGCGACCTCGGGGTTAAGCGTCGCTGTCACGGGTGCTGTGACCGTAGCAGTGAAAAGTGGCTGGTTGGGCACTGTGTTAAAAAATACACCGGCTGGCAGAATTGCTAATGCTGTGTGCATCGGTATTGAAAACGCGAAGGTTCTCTACAAATACGCAACCGGAGAAATCACAGCGGAAGAAGCGCTTGATCAAGCCGGCAGTGTCACATGCAGCCTTGTGGGGGGACTTGTCGGTGGGGCCAAGGGAGCGGGCATAGGTGCTGCACTGGGAACCGTTCTGGGACCCGTGGGGACTGCTATTGGGGGCCTTGTTGGTGGGGTGGTCGGCGGCATGGCAGGAAGTACCGTTGGAGAAGCGATTTATGAAGGTGGAAAGAGAATTGTATCTGCAGTTGTTGATTCCGTTAAATTGGTGGGGTCAGCAATAGGCAGTGGTGTTTCATCGTTCTGTAGCGGCGTGGCCTCTCTGTTTGGATTTTAAGTATGGATATTAAAGGCATTATTGAGGCCATTCGTTCCGGTGTAACAGGCATTCAGATTCTGGGCCAGGACGTCAATCGAATCGATGAAGAAATCGAGACCGTTGCGACCACACTGGGCTTCAGGGTAAAGGAGTGGAATCTGGGGTATGGTTGGGTTGATTTTAAGACAAAAAGGGCTCTGAAACCGGATCAAGACGCATTGCTGTATCAGGATTTAAAAGCCATTGCGGATGACGATCCGACGGGTCGGATTTATGTCATACAGAACGCCTGTTCCGTATTGAAAGATGACATCAGAGCGATTGCAAGACTGCAGCAGGAATTGTTAAGGATCAGGCGTCACTTTAAGGGGCAGGCAGCGATCTTTTTCGTCTCAAAAGAGAGTATAGAATTTTCAGAGCTTGTGGATCTTTTGATCCCTTTCTCTTGCTCTCCTCTTTCGTTAGAGCAAGTGGACGGCATTTTTGACTCTCTCTTACAGGAGTACTCTGTCACGGTTACTACAGCAGTGCGTAATTCTCTTAAATCCATATTTTCAGGTATGGAGCGAGACAGGGTATTCCAAATATTCGAAACGCTAAACAATAAATATAAGGGCACATTTCCCCAGGAGTCTGTGGGTGATGCTCTGGCCCTGAAAAAGAGAGCGTTATCTCGCTCCGGTTTGCTGGAGCTGGTCGATAGTCAAATAGATATTGGCCAAATCGGTGGGCTGGAACGGCTCAAAAGCTGGTTACGTAACAAGAAACACATCATTGATGATTTAACGAAAGCGCAGAGTTTGGGCATCTCGGCCCCCAAAGGTATGCTGTTAGCCGGTATGCCGGGATGTGGAAAATCAATGAGTGCAAAAGCGGTGTCTTCATTATTCAATGTTCCTCTTTTTCGTTTAGACATTGGCTCCCTGATGGGAAAATTTGTGGGCGAGAGTGAAGCAAATATGAAGGCCGCCCTAAAGGTTGCAGAACAAGCGAGCCCTTGCGTGTTGTGGATCGATGAACTCGAGAAAGCTTTTTCAGGCATTAACGGGACCGGGGGAAGCACAGAAATCACAACCCGTCTGTTTGGTTATTTTCTGACCTGGATGCAGGAGAAGCCGGGCGCGGTGTTTGTTGTGGCAACTGCCAATGACATTACCCATATCCCTCCAGAGCTATTGAGGCGGGGACGGTTTGATGAAATTTTTTATGTTAATTTACCCAGTGAACGTGAGCGAAAACAGATTTTCGCCGTTAAATTAAATCAACTGACCCTTCCACCTAAAGGGCTCGACCTTGCAGAGCTTGCAACCCTGTCTAAAGGTTTTTCCGGCGCTGATATTGAATGTGTTATCAATGATGCTTTAGAAAGTTTGTTCCGCAGTAATGAGCCTGTTCTGACCCAGGCCCTTATTAAGAAGCACATTGACCTGGTGACACCCATAAGTGTTGTTCTTAAAGAGAAAATTGCGGTCTACCAGGCGTTGTTTGAGAAATTGAGTCTCAAAGCCGCCTCCCTTGCAGAGGAAGATCTTGAGAACATTAATGCACTGAGTGACAGCGATGCAGTGTCGGAAAGAGAAAACGCCGCATCAAATGAATTTATCGCATCTGAAAAGCTCATACAATTAGTTAACGATCAAAGCCCGGTCGTTCGCCAGGCTGCCTTAAAAAACCCTCAATGTCCATTTTCAGCCTTACAGCAAGTCGTAAACAGATATTGCAAATTTGATTTTAGTAAGCCCGGCTCCTGGAGTAACAACGAAATCACCAAAAATGAGTTCGAGCTGGCATTGCAGCACCCCAATATGAGTGGCGAGCTCATTCTTGAACTCCATTCAAAGCAACTAATTGATGCGCAAAAGCTCTTATCGCTGGCCCATAAGCTTTCATTTGAGGAGCGAAAAAAAATATTTGATTTGGCAACAATAAAATTACCTCGGCCTGTTACAGCAGGTACGGTTCAGAATATTCTTTGCTTTACAGGCAATATTGTTAAATATAACGATGTTCTTATTGAGATAGATAACGAGCGAGGTAACACCCAAAAAATCAACGCTTCTGTTGACGGGCTTGTTGTCAAGGTGTGCGTCAAAACCGGTGAAACAATTCATGCAGGTGAACAGATCGCGCAAATACTCGTACCTAAAGGTCAGGGACGTATAAATTGAAAAAATATTTAATGACATGGTACGGAATGACGGATTTCAGGGCCTCTCTCGGACTGGAACAGACAACCGGCCCTGTTCTGGGGGCTTTGTTGGCGGAAGATTACACCGACGTGGTCATCCTGGGGTTTACGCGCCCGGTGAAAATCGAAAGCCACGCGGATGATGTCCAGCCAAAAATTGCCGCGACAGAAGGCGTTGACCCGGCTGCGGCAAGACAGTGTATGGGCCTGTTTTCAAATACAGAAGGTGCGCACACGCATTTCAATGAATGGCTAAATAAACAGCTTCAGGCTGCCGGTAAAAAAGTCGATGTACATTTTCAACCCGTGGAGCTGGCACATCTCAATGACACGGAAGGTATCTATGAGGCGGCAACGCAATCCCTTAACTCCGTTGCTGCCTCCGAAGGTGAAAAACTGGTTACGCTCTACCTGAGTCCGGGCACTCCGGTGATGGCATTCGTCTGGGCTTTTGCGGCCCTGAGGTACCCAACGCTAAAAAAACGTCTTATCGCATCTTCTCAGCCGGGCAAACCGCCGGAAAGAATCGTCCTGCCGAACGAGTGGCTGGAATGGCACGGAAGACAGGTCCGGACAGTCAGTGCGGGATCGGATCGGTATGATGCCATTTTTCACCTGTTCGGCGAACAGCGGATCCCTAACCTGCTTGGTGTACTCCAGTTTTCAAGCCGGAAGCATATCTTCGTGAATTCTGCCCAGTTTCCTGCCGATGTCATGAAACCGTTTCTTGGCGAAGCAGAATACGGTGAAATTGCGGTGGACCCGTATGATCCTGACAATGTCCGGTCCACCATTCTGGAGCAGATTGCGGACATGCCTGCTGAGGCGAAGATCGGCTTTAACTTAACGGGTGGCACCAAGTTGATGTATGCCGGGGCCCTTGCCGCCTGTCGCAAGGTGAATGCAACGCCATTTTATTTCGATTTTTCAAAGAAGCAGGTGATCAATCTAAATAGCTTCACGAAAAGTGAGATTGTTTCAATTGATTCGGTAGAAACATTCCTGAAGTTGAATGGTGATGGATTAACCATCTCTAAGCCCGGTCTGACTGAACACGATATTTCTCGCGAGATGATTACGGCTTCTCAGTTAATTTGGGAAAATCGTAAGTTAATGGTGTCTAAGTATCGCGAACTGAAATCTTATCTCGAAGAGAAATCATTCAAATGTTGGGGGAATGACTTCTACGCAGAGCTGACAATAGAAAAACAAGGAAAACTGACCATCGGGGGTCAGTCGTTTGTGTTTGATGAATGTCCGGATTTTATGGAATTTCTCCTGGGGAAATGGTTAGAGGTGTATGTCTTTAGTGTGTTAATGCCGTTAAAAGAATCGGCCGTACTGAAAGATATACGCCTTGGGCTTGAAGTATCCGTTGAGGACGTTGATTCGAACGATAACTTTAAGTCCTATCATGATGGGTTTAAGGAAAAAACAGGTTATCAAGAATTTGATGTTATCTGTACCGACGGATACGCTTTATTTGTTATTGAATGTAAAAGTGGGAAAGTTGAAGCACACCATATTTCGAAGCTTAGCGAAATTACCAAGCATTTTGGTGGGGTGAAAGGCAATGGGGTTATGATTTCAGCATTTCGCCCCTCACATCCTGTGGTCAAGCAAAAATCAGATGACCAGACGAATGTAAACTGGTTTTTTGGGGAGCATGCGTCAGACCGCTTGTTGAAGTTTTTTGAGAGTAATTAAAATGGACATATATTTTATTTTCGATACTTCAGGAAGCATGGATGAAATGGGGAAAATTCATCTTCAACGGAATTTAGCCCGTTATGCAATTCAAGTGCCTAGCCTAGCTCAGGAAAACTGTACGGATTTCGTCATCCGTTTATATCAGTGGCATCAGGATATTTCCGATATCACGCTACAAAGCGATGGGGATATTCCATCCTTAACCGCAAAAGGCTCCTCGAGCCTTGCTGAGCTCTCTGATTTTTTATCCCAACATGTATATAAGAGCGGGGTGGCAAGAGTTCTCATTCTGTCTGATGGCAATTTCCCCAGTTCAGACACCATCAACTTTCAAAACCAGCTTTGCACCTTCCCCGACCTCATTATCCGGACTGTTGCAGTCGGCGCTGATGCTGACCTGTTGAAGTTGCGGAAACTGTCTACAAACAACACCGTTTACCTTCCGGAGAATATCGCTTCAGCGATGAACAGCACTCTCTTTGGCTCTGATGAGCCGGTGACCGCTCCGGTATCCGCAGCCCAGATACAGCACTCCGCACCCGCTGAAACAGCTGGGCCTGAGGAGGACTGGGATGCATGATCCACTCTGGAACAGCTGGGGGGCCTCAGTAATCGGCCCCCTTCATGTTAAAGCGGGAATACCCAATCAGGATTCCTGGAGGGCGCGCCGGTATAAATGGGGAAATGTCGTCGTTGTATCGGACGGACTGGGCAGCAAGGCACATTCAGATCACGGGTCAAAAGCCGCCTGTCTAGCTGTCTTTGAGGCAGCCAGGAACTATCAGAATACCCCTGCGGCTTCTGTCGGTGATGTTCTCAGACTCATTCATGCCAACTGGCTTATGAAGATAGCGCCGTACGCTTCAACAGAGTGTTCGGCCACCTGTCTTTTCGTCATCCAGACAGAAGGAACTATCACTCTGGGTCGTCTGGGGGACGGCATGATTGCTGTCCTTGGCGAAACTGACGAACACCACCTTATCCTCAGTGATACCCGACACGATTCCTTCTCAAACTTCACAAACAGTCTTCAACAGGCGTTTAGGCCCGAACAATGGGAAACCGCGACGATTGCAAGCGCGGCGTGCCATGCCGTTGTGTTATGTACGGATGGGATATCCGATGACCTGTTACCTGAAAAACAGATGATTTTTGCACAGGAGCTCTGCTCCACGTATTCAAACGTTAAGCCTGAGGAAAGAAAGCGGGATCTTCGGCGTTGGCTCAGTGAATGGCCGGTTCCAGGACACTCCGATGATAAGACGATTGCCTGTCTGTTTAAGCAAGGAGGCACCCGGTGAGTGAATGGTTCAATAGGTATGTGGATGAATATCAGAATGTGCACATTCAGGACAAGGTGCTCGGTCAGGGGGGCCAGGGTGTTGTTTTCCGTACCAGGGACCCTGATCTGGCGATCAAACTGGTGACCGATGAGAGCGGGAACCCTGTCACCGATGACGTCTTGGTGGAACGGTATTCGAAACGCTTTAAGCGCGTCCGGCTCTTGCCTCTGCCGGAAAACCTGAATATATCCGTACCGGCAGCGCTGCTTCAGAACAAGGCCGGTTACGTGATGCAACTGTTGAGTGAAATGGTCCCGTTCAGCCATTTCTGGCTTGATGGCCAGACCGCAGAAAAAATGGGGCCTGACCAGATCCCGGCATGGCTTTCTGCCATGCCGGAGAACGAAGCTAAAAAGATCGTCCATTACTGCAAAACGGGCGGGCTAAGGCGCAGACTTCATGCGCTCTACAAGTGTGCATCATTACTGGCACGTCTCCATGGTAACGGCATGGTCTACGGTGATATCTCGCCCAACAATATCTTTATTTCAGAAGGCATGAATGATACCTCCGTCTGGCTGATTGATGCCGACAATATTCGATTTGAAATTTTGGCAGGGGGAAGCGTTGTTTACACACCAAAATACGGCGCCCCGGAGCTGGTTCAGGGCACTGATGGTGGAAGACCGTCAAGCGATTGTCATGCGTTTGCGGTGGTGGCGTTTTACCTTCTTTCTTTGATTCACCCGTTTGTTGGAAAAAAAGTGGATGGAACAGATGAAGGCGACTGGGCTGATGAAGAAAATGATGACGGGGATATAGAAGATAAGGCTTACGCTGGATTGCTCCCCTGGGTTGATGACCAAAATGATGATGCCAACTCTTCCGACAGCGGTCTGCCCAGATCCCTTCTCCTCACAGCGAAACTGACGGCCTTGTTTGAGAGCACATTCGGTCCGGGAAGGACATCTCCTTTGCTGCGGCCGACAATCTATCACTGGCCTGAAGCTCTCGCCCAGGCCGCGGATATGACCGTCACATGCCCGGGTTGCTCGATGCATTATTACTATGATTTTATTCACCCTGAAACAGAGGCGCACCATTGCCCTTACTGTACAACACCGAGGCCGCAGGTGCTCATTCTGGAGTCTTATCGATGGAAGGGCACTGACACCCCCCTGGAACTTCCCTGCTGGCGCTATGTCCGCGAGATCCCGCCGGGGTCAGAGCTGACAGTACCGAGACGCGTCTTTGATGAGTTTCTCATGCTTGATTCTGATACAGCAGAGGTGCTCATCTCTTCAGGCGATGAGGGCATTCTGATTAAAAAGTCAGATCATGCTAAAGCCGATGTCTCTGTTGCCGCTGACAGCCATCCGCAACGTGGTTTTCAGACAGTTTATTCACAGATGAAAATAGACCGTGCAACCCCGGATGTTCAGTTTTGGATGTTCTCAAACATGAATAGTCCCCGGTTGGTTAAATGCATGATCAGCGGAAGTGACAAATGAAACTCAAAGACATAAATGCTGAAATCACTTTTGAATTATGGATGACGCCGGCGCTGTACGAAGAGACGCCAACCACGGGGGTGGGCTCTATTGCTCCTCACCAAAATGACCAGGCATACAGATTAAGAATCGATGGCCGGCAGTGGAGCATGGTGCTTCGGGATACTCCGGCCGGAAACGATCTGAATTTTCACTTAAAAAGAGGCTGTGCGCACCTTGCCGAAGTCATGCTGGTTGCCCAGGATCGCAGTGTGTTGGTGAAAATTGTCTTTTTTAACGGCGAAATTGTTGAAATTGGTGATGTGGAGATCGGCATTGATGAGCGCATAGAGTTAACGGCGAAAAGAAATGGCATTCGCTTCAGTGGCACTGAAGAGCTGGGGGGCGTATTAAACGAAAAATGTAACATCAACGTTGGTGGCGACGATTACTTTCTGCTAATGAGTGGACCATCCGCTAGGGCTGACTTTGAAGCGGATATGTCTGAAGAGGGAGGCTCACCTGATCCCCAGGGCGTTGTACAGGAAAAATACAGGGAATTTTCTGTCTATGGTGAGAGGGTGCGTATTCCGGTTGAAAGGCGCAATGCCGAGCCGTTCAGGGATATCTATTTTGCGACCAAAGCTATCTTTAGAGACGAGCATAAGAGGGAAGGAGCATTACGTCTGGCAAGGGGGAGGGTCCGGTTTACTGATTACACGAAGACGGGACGCATCCGTGCTTTAGCTGCCGGCGCGATGAGTCAGCTTTCCAGGGAAACTGGGAGTTACCTGAAACAGTGGGACGAATACGGCGCAATTGAAGGTGAAATGTTGCTGGCCCGTGCAAAAGCTGTTGGCAGGGTGGATTATCATGGCACTGAACAGACAACAAAAGGGGTTAAGTTCTTTGTGTCGTCTGTTCCGGAACAACTTAGCGAAGGCGATGAGATAGAGATCACCTCCGAGGAGCCTTTATACCTCAGGGCTCCGGATCTTACTTGGGAAGCTTACAGCAAGGCTCTGGAAGAAGAATTTGCCACCAAACGGGATCGAAAAAAGAACGATGCTGAAATATCCGTTTCTGTTTATGCCCCGATCCTGACAATTTCAAAGACCAGTATTGAACTGGATCTGCCGTCAATTCCGTCCGGTCAGATGTTTTTGATCCTGTCCATCAATGGCGACAAGATTCAGATTGAAAGACGAATGCGGGCACGTTCAGCCATTCTGGAAGGACGCTGCGCAAATCCGCTTCTTGGCCTGCTTATTGAAGAAGGCGGTATACTCCCGGACATACAGCGTGTCACCAAACTGAAACCTTTGACGTCTTTTGTGAAAGAGAAAATTTTCAGGCATGAACCAACGCCTAAACAGACAGAGGCCATCGATGTCGCACTGAACACCCCGGATATTGCGCTTGTTCAGGGGCCTCCGGGAACAGGGAAAACAACGGTTGTGACAGCCATTCTTGAACGGCTCAATGAGGAATATGATAAAACCCGCTCGATAAGAGGTCAGATACTTGTCTCCGGTTTTCAGCATGATGCCGTTGAGAATATTGTGGCAAGGCTGAGTGTGAATGCGCTTCCGGCAGTGAAGTTTGGCACCCGGTCTGGTGGCTCAGAATTTACGACAGATGCCGTTACTGAAAAACTGAACAAATGGTGCGCCACTGTCGCCGGAAAGATTCGAACCAATAACCCTCAAATGGCTCAGACGGAGCATCAGGTCAGACTGACAGAGCAGTTTGTCGCCTATTCACTGTGCCCCTCAAAGAACAACACCGCCAGTTTAATAAAGCGTATTCTGGATTTGCCCAGAGACGTGATTTCTGAAGATATCACCCGTGAGGCTGAAGACATCATCCATTCCCTGCAAACGGAGCCCACGTCAGACGATCCTTCCACCTTGCGGCTCGTGAGGGCTCTGCGTGTCAGTGAAGCCGCCTTTGTTGACGACGGTGCGGTAAGAGCGGTTGATTTACTGGACAAGATAGAAGACGGACCGGCTAATCCGGATTTACGTGTTCTTGAAAAAGCGGCTCGCTGGCGCAGCGGTAAGCCGCTGAATTTTCTTCCAGAACTCAGAGAACTGAAAGCATCACTGCTCTATCAATATCTGCCCTCGCCTGATTTCAGGACAGAAAAACCAAGAGAGGATGTGTTGAGACTGGTGACAACGGTATCTCAGCGTCTGGAGAAAGAACTCAGTTCAACCCGTAAACGGGATGCAATACTGGCTGAGTTTTTACATGAGCTTGAAGACAATCCTGATGGCGTACGTGAGGCCATAGAGGACTACAACTTTGTGTATGCGGCCACCACGCAACAGGCTGTCGGAAAAGACATCATCCGGTCAAAGAATAAAAACGTCCAATATGATCAGCGAACGGAAATGGTTAAGTACGACACGGTGATCATCGATGAGGCCGCGAGAACCAGTCCGCGAGATCTGCTTATCCCGATGTCCCAGGCGGTGAAAAGGATAATTCTTGTCGGGGACCACAGGCAGTTGCCTCACCTGATTGACCAGGAGGTCGCCAGAGCTCTCGAAGGTGACGATCGTTCAGCTCCGCCGGTTGATGTCGATTTTGTGAAGAAAAGCATGTTTGAGTATCTGTTCAACCGCCTGAAAAAACTGGAGGAGAAGGACGGCATCAAGCGAACGGTGACACTGGATGCGCAGTACCGGACACACCCGTTGTTGGGGGAGTTTGCAAGCCGCAACTTTTATGATCGATACAATGAAGGTTATCGTTCTCCTTTAGGCGCTAAATATTTTACCCAGAAGTTAAACGGCATCGAAGATAGCGCCGCCGTCTGGATCCATGTGCCCAATGAGGCTGGAAAAGAGCAGCGTCTTGAGAGTGGCAGTCGTGATAGAGAGGCTGAAGCTAAAATTATCGCCAAGCGACTAAGTGACTGGATTAAGTCAGATGAGTCCACTGCAGATTATATGAAGACGTTAACCCATGATGACAGGCAACCCGGCCTTAGCTTTGGTGTCATCAGTTTTTATAAAGCCCAGGTATTTGCTGTTTATAAAGCCCTGCAAAAATACGGTATCACGGAACGGGCACAGGATGGTACATGGCAGATATGTCAGGAATACCGCTTTCTCGACAATGGTGAAGAGCGGCTCCGCATCGGCACCGTTGATGCCTTTCAGGGGATGGAATTCGACATTGTGTTTCTTTCCATGGTGAGGTCTCAGGATATGAACGCCTTGCCGCCTCATATACGCAACGAGGAGGATGACAAAAAGAAACAGCAAAAACTTTTCGGGCATCTCATGTCGGAAAACCGCCTCTGTGTGAGTATGAGTCGCCAGAAGAAGGTCCTGGCCATAGTGGGAGATGGCGTGTTTGCGAACACCCAGATAGCGGAGGATGCCGTTCCGGCCCTGAAAAACTTCTATGATTTGTGCCATGAAAAGGGGGTGATCCTGTGAGTGCAAAACCCAAAGATCATCGTCCTAAAGTCATCAGTTTCCGCACCGCACTGGATGGATTGAACATCGCTGCCAGACAAAGTGTTCTGTGGCCATGTCATGCCTTCAACATCTCACTTCCGCAAAAGAAAAAGAGCGGTCTCAATGTATTTGAAGAAACTGTTCTGAAGATCACAGAGATTGAATCCGGCGACACAGAAACGATTGCGCAGCTCACGTGCCTGGAGAAGGAGCTGGTGGCTTTTATTCAGAGTCGCCTCAACCAGCTCGGTCTTTTGAATGATCGCTATGAGTTGTCTCAGCAAGGACAGGCGCTTTTGAACGAGTGGCAGAATAAATCCGACGGAGATCTGGAATACACCGTGGCCACTGTGTTTGTGGATCTGCTGTACGGAAAGCTTCTACCTTATGTCAGTACAAAACAGCTGAGCTACAAAAAAATAGAGACCCTTTACTCAAAAGAGAATCTTCAGAAAAAGGGGGAGTTTGAACACTATGTGAATTTTTTCATCACCCCCACTGATGATAAATACATTCGGGCGATTCAGATACGTCCAGCAAACGACGCTTTCTGGAAAACCGTTCCTGACGCCAACGACATCATCAGAGCTATCAGGGAATTTAAGAGGAAATATAAGCGGCAGGCGCTGTTGAACCAGGGCGTAGAGCAGTACCCGCCTCCGATCCCTGTGGCTGAAGCCATATCCTTACAGGCGAATCCGGAACTGGTTTACCTGCATTGCCACGCCCTGATCCAGACAGGCAATTCTGACATTCTGGTGACGGATGGATGCGGCTTCGGCTTCTCTGAGAGCTTTGCCAGTTACCTTATGTCTCAGAATTGGCAGTGGGTCATCGACCTGAAGAATAAAGGGGTTGTCGACACGCTGAACCCCGACCAACGCAATGAAGAGGCTGAAGAAGACTCTTCAGCGGCGGATGAGTTGAAGCAATATCCGCGGATAGCGCGCCCACTTCGGCGCGCACAAGCGTATCTGTCAGACGCTGAAAAAATCAGGATTGATTCATCAAATGATGAGCAGGAATTCACCCGCCTGACCGGCCTGGCGGTCGTCGCCCTTTATGAAGCAATAGAATGGGCATTGCGGTTTGTTGTTTCGGATAACCCAGTGACGCACTGGGAGCGATTATTATCGTCACAGTCCTACAGGGAAAATGAAAAGATACTTCGCTCGTTTGCCACCCGGATTGGGTTTGATGTTTCAGAGAGTGTGAAGGGCCTGCTTCAGGTTAAACCCGGCAAAATCAGAGCCGTTAACCATGGTGCTTCCGAGATGCAGCCGCTACTGGCTATGGCAATCGCCGGGGCGATCAATGATCCCAGCCATCCACTTAATCGTCTGGCCATTGAAGACGCAGGATGTCTCTCTTTTATTCACGCGCTGAAAGACGTCAGGGATCCTGTTTCCCATGGAAACGCAATGGGTGTGCAACTCTCAAGGGAAACCCTTCAGGGCTATTGCAGGAGAACCGTTCGGCTTATTCAATTACTGATACCGGATATCACGCGGGATGCTGATACAGCCAAAACACGGCAGAAAACCGATATTGATCAGGTCAGACTGAAGGCCAGGATCGAACTGGACAGGTCATTGGGGCTGGGTTTCGTCCACGCGGTTTCCCCGTCGTTGCGGGAAGAACTGGTCAAAGTGACGATCTTAAACCAGATGACGACTCTGGATAATGAACAGCAACAGCGCTACATAAATTTACTGGCGTCCATTATGCAACTGTCGTTATTTGAAGCCGCTAAGGACCGGATAACCCCCTTCAAAAACCGAACAAACCTGAAGGATGAGGCGATTGAAAAAATCGTTCAATCCGGTTTTTATCCCACACCTGATGCCATACCAGTGCAAATCAGCACGGTAAACAGCAGTCGACTCTCTCGTGCTGTGCAAGGTTCAAGCACAACTCTTGGGGCTCAACTTCTTGCGCTTTGTTTATTGGCATCAGAAAGCGAAAGGGTCGCACTCAAAAGGTCTTTTCCGGATTGTTTCGAGCTTATCGCCAGTTTAATCAAACTGCGTGGGCACGGTAATCAACAGAAATTTGACTATTCAAGGGAATACCTGGCGTCATTAAAAATGAACGTTTTCAAACTCATCAAAATAATTATGGAAGAATTTTAGTGGACTCTAAAAAAAATAATAGCGTTCAGTTTACTGCGGATAATGATATGGCAGATCTGACGGATAACACAATCAACGTAACGGAGAGTGAGTTCCTGAATAAACTGCAGGAACTGAAGGAACGGGAAGACTTTCTGACGCAAAAAGAAACGGTTTTAGCCCAAAAGGAACAGGCGCTACAGGCGGCTAAAGACGCGATGGCCCAAAAAGAAGCAGAGCTGAATGATAAATATGTTCATCTTCAGGAGATGGAGCTTCAGGCAAAAAACGGCTTTCCGCAATTCTTTGAGGAAAAGTTCGCAGCATTCAAAAAACAACTGGCGCAGCGGGAAGCTCAGTGTGTAAGTGAGCGGGAAACTCTCGAAGCTGAAAAGGAAAAATTGCGGCAAAGAGAGGTCGCTGTTCAAAAGGCGGAAATCCAAAGGGACAGGGGGTATGCCGATGAAAGGGCCAGGCTTGATGATGAACTCTTCAGTCTCAGAAAAGGACAGGAAAAGGATCTGGAGTCAAAACGCGCCAGCGCCCTGACGGCCCTTGAAGAAGAGCTTACAGTGGAGAGAGTCTCCAGAATAGCAAACCTGGGGAAAGAGATAGCTGACCGGCTAAGCGCGCATGAAGCTGCTATTCAACAGGATAAGGATGAACTTGAACAAAAAAGAAAGGCATTCCTTAAGAACCAGGCGGAGCTTGATGAGCTCAGGGATGAACTTGAGTACCAGAAACAGCGCCTTCGCTCTCATAAAGACCGACTCGAGGAAAGAGAATCTGATCTGAACCTTGAGGTGGATGCCAGGGTTGCTCAGCGGAAACACTCTTTCGAGAGTGAGAAGTCTGTGCTTAACGATGAAATTGCCCGTTTGAGGGAATCCCTCAAAACAAGCAGTGCCCTCATTTCAAACTTCGAAGTACTGAAGCATAAGCTCGGTGATGAAGATCCTGCCGCCGTTTTACTTAAGCTGAAAACCTATGAAGAGGAAATCAACACCCTGCGCGAGGATCTTGCCACACGCCCAACACAGGAGATGCGGGACGCCTTTGATCGTTTGACGTCTGAACAGAACGAACTGAAGCTGGCCTGTGAGCGATTCTCTGAAGAAAATGAGGGGCTCAGAAGTGCAGCACGCGCACAGTCAGATCTGGAAATGCAGGTAGCGGAACTGACCGATAAAAACAAATCGCTGCTGAGGCGGTTTGAATCCGTGGATGCCGACAACAACCGCTTGATGGAGGAGCTTAAACGCTTGCAATCCTCTTACGAACGGGAACAGGACCGTGAGGCAAGGATTCGGGACATTGAAACGCCATACGTTCAAAAGGAACTGCCTCGTGCGGTTGAAAACGTTGAAGAGCTTCAATGGCTGGATGGCATCCGTCAATCCTGCATCGATTATGGGCTGAGATTCCCGCGGCGAATTTTACATGCATTCCACACGGCACTAAAAACGTCGGAGTGGTCTCCTGTGACTGTTCTGGCAGGCGTGAGTGGAACCGGAAAGTCTGAACTGCCAAGGCTGTATTCACATTTTGGCGGCATAAACTTTTTGAGTCTGGCCGTGCAACCCAACTGGGACAGTCAGGAATCCATGCTGGGTTTCTTCAACTCTATCGATAACAAGTTCGATGCCCAACCGGTTCTGCGTTTACTGGCACAAAGTCAGAAGGCGCAGGCTGAAGGCTATCCTTTTGGTCTTAAAGATGCCATGAATCTGATATTGATGGATGAAATGAATCTTGCCCATGTCGAACTCTATTTTGCGGAATTCCTGAGCAAGCTTGAGCTGCGCAGAGGAATGAAAAAAGAACTCCCCTTCCTTGATGTTAAGCTGGGGGCCGGAATTCAGCCCTATCAATTGCCAATCGGTCGTAATGTGCTCTGGGCTGGCACAATGAATCAGGACGAGACAACGAAATCCCTCTCAGACAAGGTCCTCGACCGGGGAATTGTCATCAACTTTCCCCGACCGACTACGCTGGAAAGACGCCGTCAGCTGATTCCGTTGGGCGACCAGGCGCCATTACTGTCCCGCAGACTGTGGGAGAGTTGGTGGTGCAGAGAAAGTAAATTCAGCGATGATCAGATTTTGCCCTTTAAGGGTTTTATTGAAGACATGAACGATGCTCTTTCTAAAGTCGGAAGAGCACTGGGGCACAGGGTGTGGCAATCGATCGAATACTACATGGCAAATTATCCTGATGTGCTCGACGCCCAGAGAAAAAATGATGATGCAGGCCTGGTCAAAGCCATGAAAGTCGCTTTTGAAGATCAGCTTGTTCAAAAGGTTATGCCTAAGCTGCGCGGCATCGAAACCCGAGGTAAATCCAGAACGGACTGTCTTGACCGAATTCGTACTCAACTGGTGAATGACAACTATACGATAATCGAAGATTTCGATCTGGCGTGCGAATTTGGTTACGGTCAGTTCATCTGGAGCAGTGCTAATTACTTAAAAGACGATGAGTCATTGAATGTTCAAACTGGTAACAACGCCAGTGCCAGTGAAGCCAGTATGCTGTCATCTGAACACGCCGGACTTCATCATCGGTCTGCTGCAGGCGCAAGCGCTATTCCTGCTGAGCTCAGCGGGTATGCAAGTAATAGTGCAAGGGAACTCTGGCAGCTGACAACAAACGAAATAATGACCGTCCTGAAATGTGATGCAAAAGAAGCAAAGGCTATCAAGTCTTTGTGTAATGCGACCAGGGAATCATAAGCCATGGAGGGTACATTCAAAATTGACTCTGTTGAGTCTGTTTACAGGGGTCTAAATAATACCGATGAGTTAAAGGCTCATGCCCAGTTAATTCTTGTGGTTCGCAACTGGCTGACGGAAGTGTCGAACTTCGACCCAGTATCCGGACTTGTCCTGCATACCGGTATCGACGATTTCTTGGATGTTGTGGCGAAATCGGTGCGGGATACCTCACCAGAGGAGGAGACAAAAGACCGTATCTATCGCGTGGTATCACATGTGAAGGACGCTGTCCTGGCAATAATGGAGCATACCCGGGATAAGGTGATACGCGAACATGCCATGCTGCCGATATATGCGGCGAGAGAGGTTGACAGCAACAGTGTTCAATGGCTAAGCCGTCAGCCGGGCAGGACACTCCGAGAAAAGCTTTCCGGTAAGCCTTATATGAAGGCCGTCAGACGGAGGAGCAGTGTGGATACGTCGGAAAACAGACTGATGAGAGCTTTTCTCTTCCGGCTGGAACACATTCTGACAGAAAGACAGGGTGCATTATCTGCCGCAAAAGAAGAGACCTGTGAGGACATACTTGTTTCCCTTCAGCGATGGCTAAGAACTGACGATGCCGCTGAAATCGGTGCATGGGGAAATCTTCCACCCAACAATACGCTTCTGCAGGACAAGCGCTATCGAAAAATATGGGATGGTTGGCTCTGGCTCCAGGCCAGCGACGTTCAGATAACCGAGGACAGCAAACGGCTTAATAAAGACCTACTCACCGTTATCTACTGGAATACACTTTCCCAGCTTTACGCGAGTGGTGGCTTTCGGACAGTTCAGCAACCGGTCGGCTTTGATTACGACAACTTTTCTATCGTGCCTGAATTTCCCATTCGGGGATATCTATTCCCCGGGTACGGCGCAAAGAAAAAAGGGAAGGTTAAGTTCATTAAGCCAGAGAGTTTATTCGGATTTATCACGTCTGAAGAGGGTGTGGATTTATTTTTCCACCAAAAAAATCTATCTCAAAAATTAGACATAAACTCACTAACTGCTGGAGATGAGGTGTCTTTTGTCATTGGCAGTAACCCAAAGGGGGAATGTGCTGATGACATCGACCGTCTAGCGGGGATCATCCCTGTGGCGTTCAATTTGACGGGGGATAAATGGGAGATACACGTCGGTGAGGATAAGTATTTATTACATATCGTTTCGGGGTATCTGGTTATTGCGTCAGCTCAGGGCGTAAATAAAAAATTAAAAATCGAGCCTGCAGCGATCAACGAGATACCGAAGACGATAATGTCATTCGTCACGGATGCCCCGCCTGAATACGCTGCGCCGACGAATACTGAACGTGACCCGATACGGATGGAGAGCACCGTTGTGGATCTGTGTTCAGTCCGTCCTGCGTTCACGCACGGTACAGGCTCCCAGGCGCATCTGCCATTCAGGTTGGTTCAGCAGTACTGGCCCCTGCATTCTGATGGCGAAGTGGAGATTGACTGCGGTTACGCTAAATGCATCGCCCTGCATTCCGGTATTCAGACGGTCAGCATGAGGAGCCTTTTTTCACCTGACTCAACACTGCCCGAGGCTACTAAAAGCCGGGCATCGATGTTTTTTATTAAAAAGTTGAGTGACTATATCAAGGCAGATAAGTTGACCTATCTTATTCCTGATTGGGGGAATGATTTCGATCTGGAGGGGATACGAAAAAGCACCAATTTTTATTTTGATGAGTCAACTCCGCTTCCCAAAAGTATCGCTGCTATCTTTGCATGGCAATCGTCGAAGAAATTTGTACAGGACAGCGTCCAGGGCAATGATGTTGTGCTGGTGATTGATTCCTTTGACGGTGGCATTTCAGTAACCCCGGTTCAGGCAATTTACCAACCGGAGCTTGAGGGACTGTTGCCTGAGACAAAAGGTATTAGCTGGGAAAGACATCCTACGGTTAATCAGCCCGACAGCGGCATTCATAATGCCATGGTCCGCAATCTTGACGGGAATGGCTGCCAGACATCTGAAGACCTTCTTCATTTGTTTGGATTCGAGGGTTTAGCCAGCGATGCCGGAGACGTGTCTTTTGTCAACGATGAACGCTGGTATCACGTTCCTGGTTCTGTTCGGGAGGTTCTGACTCAGGATCTAGATCTCAGCATATTGACAAACACCGCCATCAGTAACTGCCTGAACTCTGCAAACCTGGATTGTCGGGGCGCGAATGTCTTTATCCTGCCTCTTGACGTTACCCTCAGGAAACCCGATGGGCGAATGGATTATAAGTGGCTGGGGTCTGCATGGTCGCCAATTAAAGGTTGCCAGACCTTAAACAGATGGCAGGGGGAAGTGGGTGATATGACCCTCTGGCGTGATCATCTGCCAGCGCTATCAATAGAGGTACAGAGTGACAAAGGGTATAAGGTTAATTTTTATCTTGTAAAAGACGCGACAGTAACGCCGCAACGTGGCAGAACGGTGGATATACCCGTGGAAGAATGGTTCACGCTTCCCGCGGGACAAACGCATTATCGTTTTCCCCTGCAACAGGGAGAAGGCAATAAAGAGATGCGGTTTGTTGCATACCTGATGTCGCCAGCTTTTCCATTAAAGAAGGACACAACGTGCAAGCTGAAGATGACCTATACCTATGGCGCGGATGACCCGTACGAACTGAAATTCCTTCCGCTGGATTCAGCGGAAGCAGGTTTTAAATCTGTCCGAGTTGAGTGGCGCTCAGCATCAGAAAGGGGGATTGCCGATCTGGCGAACTTACCGATTCCGGATTTCCCGGCCAGAAAAAGCTGGTCCGATTTTCAGTCCTTCCCGAAAGACGATGGTAAGAGCGTCTCTGACCTCCTGGACTGGTGTTGCTCCAAAATTGCAGGTTTGAATGATCTGGTCTCCTTTGATTATGAAAAGGAATTTCAATCCATCCTGAATAAAAGAAAAGTCGGCTATCTGGAATGGGGAAGCACAGACAGTAACGGGAAATACTATTGTCGCGTCAATGTTGAGGGACAGAGTGTGTTTTGCCACAGTTCTCACTTTATTGAGGCTGTTGATGAAAACTCCCTGCATAAAGGCTGCCCGGTTTATCTGGATGTATTTACGAATGAAAAAGGGCCTTACGGGGCAACGATATCCTTTTTGGAGCGCGTCCCCTCACAGCTTCAGGAGAAGGCACAGGATACCCTCAATCGGAAGCTGTCCAGAACCATTGAATATGCTGAAAAAGGGATCTTCAGCCTCCGTTTCCCCGCATTAACCATCTGGAATCACGGTCACTCGCTTTCCGAGCCAGATGTGCCCGACCATTTTAGAAACGCGATACTCGACGGAACGCAAAAGATCATATCGATAATTGAGTCTGAAAATATGCCGGACACGCTTAAAGAGGAGCTTTTCTTCTTTCTGTGCTGTCTGCATAAGGACGCCCCTGAAATGGTTGGCTCCCGGCTTCTTGATGCAGTGAAGGATAGAAAGCTGTTGCGGAAGTACCACAAGAATATTGCTTTCGCCATCGGTAATGCCGACCTGTCTTACCAACAAGTGCTGTTGGAGAATGTCATTGATCCCATTGATAATGAGGGCCTGACCAGATCCATTACCCTGGAAGTTTTGTCGATAGTGCTTTGGCGTTCCAGAACAGTGATCAACAGATTGACTAAAGAGAAGCTCGAGGCTTTATCCGTAAGCTTATATCGTTGCCTCAGGTTCGATATTCAAAAGCTGGATAGTGAAGGAACGAGATACCAAATCGCGACTCTTGGTAAGCATCTGGAGCTTCTGCTGGCATTGCTGAGAAGCAGAGGTTCCGAGGATGAAGGTCTAAAAATGATTTTCGCGCCAGATAATGAACGGACCCAAAAATTTGTGGACCTGATCGATCGCGTTTCCAGGTTAGTGATCGACAACAATATCGGTTTGCAGTCTCGCATCAATCTGCAAATTGAAAAGCCGAAAATTTTTCTTAATACTCCCGACCTTTTATATGCATTACGCATGTATCTGACGGGAGACGCAGGTGCAAGCGCGATAGGCATTACGTCTGTTTCAGACGATTAACCAAACGGTCCGAGTCGAGTGAAGCAGGGCCTAATTGTTGTTATCTATCTTATTGGCGTGTTCTTAGAGAGCCTTCTCACTATCGTGTCGAAGGTTCTTTAAATATGAATGACCTGATTATGCGGGATATTGACAGAATGACGGGCAAAACCCATGCCCAGTGTGACGATGTAAAGCGCGAAGCGCAGATCCACATTCACACCGCCAGCGACGTTAATTCGAACAGGCCGAGAAGAGAGGCCTGAAACTCACCGAATGGCTGATTGAGGCGGCAGAGCAGTTCTACAGTGAAGAAACAGCGGATCCTGAACCACGCAAATAACCGCCCCGGCGGTTACCGGGCAAGAGAGGCAATAAATGGGCAAGGGCAAACGAGCACGAGCAGCATCTAATGCGGCGCGTCATCCGAATACCACGGCCAAACAGATGATCCGCGAGCGCAACCAAATCGCTGACAGCATTGTTAAGGGATTACGCATAGCGCAGCAGGATGTCAGCAAGGTAATGACGAACGTGACTCACTTGCTGGCGGTGGGGATGACAAAAAGTGAAGTGGTCAGGGCTATGAATACAGATCCTCTCGTTATCACCTCCCGGGGGAGGGAAGTTGCTTACCGCGAAAAATTGGCTCGTATGGCCGCTCTTCGCCGCGAAAACAAAGAAAGAACAGCCCGCTCAAACCCGCACCACCTGCTGAAAAAGTCGAAAGGCAAGCAGACGGTAACAGCTAAACTGGATCCGTGGGTTGTTGCGCGTACAGCTTCCGGTGCCGAAGCCACTAAGCCCTTGACCTTTGGCACTGTCCAGGATATAGGCGAGCGTGTGACACCTCGTCAGGTGGAGGGCTTCAATCAGCGTAAGCTGGGCGGAACTGACACCCCCGCCGTCGCTATCAGGACCTATGATTTACCGATAGCCAAACCCAAAGCGGCCACCCAAACCGGTAAGCTGTCCGGCATTGAAGCGGCCATGAAGCGGATCCCCGCCGCGCAGCGTCATCAGTTTGCCTTGTTCGTGCATAAGCACCTCGCCAGTGGCATGACCGTACAGCAAATGGCCAAGCAGTTCCTGGGTAAACCGCTGGCCGAGCCCCTGAAGACCAGGCCTGCAGCCAACGAGACGGTAACTGTCACGCAGGTAGTTAATGCTCCGGTTGAGGTTTCCGCGCCGGAAGTGATTGATATGGCCGTGCCCGTTGCGCTTCTGATGAAAGACATCACACCGCCCGAGCTGCGCGACGGTCGCGAGCTGAAAGGCGGCTCCTCCGAGCGCGTTGTCATGCAGCGCGACGCGGCCATACAGGCAGAGTTTAGGGTATTGGTTCGCCAGAACTTTGGCGGCCGTTGTGCGGTGTCTGGTAAGCATCTGGGCGGCGTGCTGGAGGCTGCGCACATCGAAGGTGCAGATCTGGGTTGCTACAGCGTCGGCAACGGTATCCTGCTGTCGCCGACACTGCACAAGCTGTTTGACCGCCATTTGATGGGTGTTAACCCTGAAACACTGACTGTTCACTTTAAGCCAGGCATTGAGTTTGAAGAGTATGAAGGCCGCGTGATCATTCCCTTGATTTACAACCTGGACAAAGCGCGTCTGGCCGTTCGCTGGGCCGAATACTTGAGCGGCACAAAGTGAAAGACGTTTTATACGCAGACTTGGCTAACGAACTGCGCAGCGCCACGCGGCCAGCCATTGTGGTAATCGACAGTCTGTATTTCGACATGCCGGAGGTTGCCGAACGTCTTAAACAGGATGCGGGGATCACGCCGTTATTCCTTAAGCTTGCCTTTAGCCTGTCCGAAAACGCACGCCAGAGGCAGCTGAATATCCTGGCAAAGATGGACGGCAAACCCGTGATCTTTGTTGATCAGTATCCGCTGGCCGTTCACTGGGAATCTGGTTTGGCAGGCTTCCAGCTGCTTAACGAAGAAAAGAAAGCGATCCTTGACCGGATTCAGGCGGAAAACGAGTGGATCAGGAGTGCACCGACCAAAGAAGAGCGCACCCGTCGCCAGGACGAATCCATGAACCGCGCAATGTCCGGCATGGGTAACGCGATGTCCAACTTGCTGGAAGAGTCACGCGCTATCAGTGCAGAACGAGACGAGAAGGTTGCGAAAGTCATCGAAACCGAGGATGGAGCTGCCTTTAAGGCGCTGGAAGAAGAGTACAGCGAACAGAACATTTTCAGACGACTACAGAATCGCATATGGGGTAAAAAATAAAGAGCTTTGAAGGAGCAAAAATGCTCCTGCACCAGGCCGTCTCCTGACATGCACCCTAACCACATCGTACATTTGCTCCCATTGCCTTAAGGTGTGGGCGACCCATCCTAAATTTTCCCCAGAAGCGTAGGCGATGATCGCCAAACTTGACCCTGACCCAAAATCCTGCGCCATTCAGAAACAGAATGCCGGCACGATCTACATTGAATCGCCACGAGTTTAACAGTCACCTCGGCGGCGTCAGTCCGGAGGCCTTCGAACAGGCCTCATCGTGAGGACAGAATTTGTCTACGAGCGTGGGGTCAGTCCACCAGACCTGCAGCACCAGATTCACGAAAGCGGTTCATCAAACGCTGAGTCTGACGTTCGGTCAGAGCAAGTTGGTGTGCAGCATCACGACGGCGCATGCGCTTTCGACAACCGACTGAATGACATTAATCCGGTTCAGTTCTTTATCTGACATGGTCACTAGGGAAGGTGCGAACAAGTCCCTGATATGAGATCATGTTTGTCATCAGGAGCCATGGAACAGGGTTCATCATGAGTCATCAACTTACCTTCGCCGACAGTGAATTCAGCAGTAAGCGCCGTCAGACCAGAAAAGAGATTTTCTTGTCCCGCATGGAGCAGATTCTGCCATGGCAAAACATGGTGGAAGTCATCGAGCCGTTTTACCCCAAGGCTGGTAATGGCCGGCGACCTTATCCGCTGGAAACCATGCTACGCATTCACTGCATGCAGCATTGGTACAACCTGAGCGATGGCGCGATGGAAGATGCTCTGTACGAAATCGCCTCCATGCGTCTGTTTGCCCGGTTATCCCTGGATAGCGCCCTGCCGGATCGCACCACCATCATGAATTTCCGCCACCTGCTCGAGCAGCATCAACTGGCCCGTCAATTGTTCAAGACCATCAATCGCTGGCTGGCCGAAGCAGGCGTCATGATGACCCAAGGCACTTTGGTGGATGCCACCATCATTGAGGCACCCAGCTCTACCAGGAACAAAGAGCAGCAACGCGATCCGGAGATGCATCAGACCAAGAAAGGCAATCAGTGGCACTTTGGCATGAAGGCCCACATTGGTGTCGATGCCAAGAGTGGCCTGACCCACAGCCTAGTCACCACCGCGGCCAACGAGCATGACCTCAATCAGCTGGGTAATCTGCTTCATGGAGAGGAGCAATTTGTCTCAGCCGATGCCGGCTACCAAGGAGCGCCACAGCGCGAGGAGCTGGCCGAGGTGGATGTGGACTGGCTGATCGCCGAGCGTCCCGGCAGGGTAAAAACCTTGAAGCAGCATCCGCGCAAGAACAAAACGGCCATCAACATCGAATACATGAAAGCCAGCATCCGTGCCAGGGTGGAGCACCCGTTTCGCATCATCAAGCGGCAGTTCGGCTTCGTGAAAGCCAGTAAGGGGTTTGAGGTCCAATGGAACGAAAACGTACGCTAAGGATATATATTATTGATTTATTATAAAATATGAGAAAGTTCCTTTTCAGGAACCCTCTCATATGATGTACCTGATGCTATTTTCTTCGTTTCTTTTGAGTGCTTTTAATGGCCATATATGATGTTTCATATAGAGTTAAAAGTTTCCCCATCTGACTATCTATAGCGTCATGCTTCTCAGGGTTTCTTAATTTTTGCAACAATTTAGATATGTATTTCGCAGGTAATTTTATTATTAATGAATTATGAGATTGATACATTTCTTTTGTCCAATCCAAATCTCTCCCTGATTTCAATGCCTCACTTTCTTCTCTATTAATAATAAACCCTAATTTTCCATACGGACCTGTTAAATATGATTGTAATTGTCTGTACTCAGATGGACCTAATTCTTCAAAATTTTTTGCATCAAAAACAACTTGTCTTGTTTTATAGTCTTCTAATACACGCTTCCAAAAATCTGATTTTCCACCATTGGTACCTATAATATCTCTTCTCTGAACCGCGTTACCGTTTGGATGCGGTTTTATATCTGTCAGGTGGGATGCAAATACAATTCTTAGTGCGTCTAAGCACCATTGCTCAAATTCATTAGCCCCTTCATTTCCTGTCGGTATTTGATCCAGATGAGTGGTTATTTGACCTATTGTTTTATTTCTAATGGCTGAATTATCGGAAACAACATTGATATCATATTCGTCATTTATTTCCTCAGCTTCCTCTGGAGCAAGAGCGTTGCGATTTAAATTCAAACCAAGCCAATAACATGGATGAATTAATAGTTTTTCACTGCTTTCAAAACCTTTGTCTGGGGTTCGTCCATCATGGCAAAATGAATAGGATGAAGTGTTTTTATCACGTATACCCACAAATCCTACGCTATACAAACTTTGGAGGATCCCACTAGCTTTTAGTAATTGTATTTCAGAGATTATTTTTGGGTCTTCATTTTCTTCTATTGATTCGAAAGATGCTTCTATTTTTTTTAAGCAAGTGTAGACTGTTAATTCAGGTTCAATACTACGGAATGCACTAGTTATAACTTGTATTGAAGGGAAAATCTTCTGGTACTCCTTCCAAAGATCTTCAAGCCTGGCCATGGAAATTGACTTGGCTGCATATTCTAGATCAGTGTTAATAATGGTTTCTCGATTCTCTCTAAATGCGGAGAAAAAAGCTTCATTTAACAATGACAGTAAGTCTCTGGGACGGTAAAGGGTAAATTGCAAGCATCGCTTAAAACCATTCCTTCCTTTGAGGTCATCGGCTGTACACCTATCCCAAACCCGTTGATCTTTCTCAATATCTAGATTAAATGCCACTTTCATTCTTTTAGCCGATAGCATTAAGAGTTGTGCCCAATCCCAATGCAGCCTTATGACTTGCCCCTCTATATTTCTTGAGTAGTCAGGATCTTCCTTTGATAGCGATCTAAATATATTATCCCTTAAAAAAATGATTGGGCGAATGCATTTTGCTTTTTGATTTAATTCGATTGAGGCATATGCCAGACCAGCTATGATTCCTATTCCTATATTATCCGGTTCATATGCTTCATCTAGCTTATCCATCAAAATGACAACTTTCCTGTCTGAGCGTTCAAGAAGTGAAACTATATTGCCTTCGATTTCTGAAATATTCAAATTAAATTGAAGGTCACCAATTGATTCTTCAGGATTGTTTTCATCTAAATATTCTTTTGCTACAATCCTACACTTTCTTAAAATATCACCTTGTGCAGCATTCCATTTCTTTAAATGCTCATTCAACAATGTTTCTGTCGAAATTTGAGATGATAATTTATAATGAGAAGATATATATGATGCTATCTCCATTAACATAGCATATCGCCATAATAACCTTGTTGCTGCCCTGGCTAAATTGAATGAGCCTGTAAATGGCTTCAACATTGATCTAAAGCCAATTATTTGCGTGTCGTCTGGTGAAAAACTTAGGATTAATATTTTTTTATCTTTCTTCCAATGCTCATTTAGCTGAATGAATAAAGCACTTTTACCAGTCCCTCGTCTGCCTACAACAATAGTTCGGTCATCTGTTTCAATTAAAGTTCTAAAGTCAGCAGTTTCGATGAAAGCACTGCTCAACATTTTCTTATCATTTTCTGCTGTTGTATCGCCAAACGGATTAGACTTTGAAGTAATATTAAATTCCATATTCAACCTTTTATATTAGTTGCTTTCATTTATTACTTTATATACTGTTGAACGAGCAATATTCATTGTTTTTGATATGTGTGAGGCTCCTAAACCTTGTTTCCACATATTTAATATCGCACCTCTGTTTATTTTTCTTTTTCTACCGAACACAACTCCCTTTGCCATTGCTTCTTGGCGACCTTCATTTGTTCGTTCTAATATTCTTTGACGTTCGGCTTGAGCTACAGCAGACAGAATAGTGACCACCATTTTTCCCATGTCACCATCAGTACTGATTCCGTCATCGATAAACCGGACAGCTACGCCCTGAGCGTCGAATGCTTTAATTAACTGGATCATATCGGCAGTGTCACGGCCAAGACGGTCGAGCTTCTTCACCAGAATGGCGTCACCATCCTCCACCTTCATACGCAGCAGATCAAGCCCCGGACGATCAACCGAACTGCCGGATGCCTTATCAGTAAAGATACGATTTGCTTTCACTCCTGCTTCTTTGAGCGCACTGATCTGAATATCGAGCGACTGCTGACTAGTTGATACCCGTGCGTAACCAAAAAGGCGCATAAAAATGTATCCTAAATCAAATATCGGACAACAGGTGTCTGTTATAACAAAAAATCGATTTAATAGACACATAAACAATACCATTTTAGTATGTCCGATAATTTATAATATTTCGGACGGTTGCGAAATTGTTAATTCATGACCATCAGGCAGGGAGGCCGGTATGCCCGTCGATTTTCTGACCACTGAGCAGGAACTGAATTATGGTCGCTATGTTGCAGAACCCAATGACGTGCAGCTGGCGCGCTATTTTCATCTTGATGAGCGGGATCTTGCCTTCATTAACCAGCGGCGGGGAAGGCATAACCGGCTGGGAATTGCGCTTCAGCTCACCACCGCCCGTTTTCTGGGCACCTTTCTGACAGACTTAACCCGGGTTCTGCCAGGTGTTCAGCAATTTGTCGCGGTGCAGCTTAATATTCGCCGTCCAGAAGTCCTTACCCGCTACGCAGAACGGGTTACCACCCTCAGAGAGCATACTGCGCTGATTAAGGAATATTACGGTTACCATGAATTTGGCGATTTCCCCTGGTCTTTCCGCCTGAAGCGCCTGCTGTACACCCGCGCATGGCTCAGTAATGAGCGACCCGGCCTTATGTTTGATTTTGCCACCGCGTGGCTGCTTCAGAATAAGGTCCTGCTGCCCGGAGCAACCACACTTGTACGTCTCGTCAGTGAAATACGCGAACGGGCAAATCAGCGGCTGTGGAAGAAACTGGCCGCGTTGCCGGACAGCTGGCAGACCGCCCGCGTGACGGAGCTTCTGGACATTCCTGAGGGGCAGCGTACTTCACCGCTGGAGCAACTGAAAAAGGGACCGGTCACCGTCAGCGGCCCGGCATTTACCGAAGCGCTGGAGCGGTATATCCGGCTGCGAAACCTGGAATTTTCCCGACTGAATTTTACCGGTCTGCCTGCTATACAACTGCGTAATTTGGCCCGTTACGCAGGCATGGCGTCGGTAAAATATATCGCGCGAATGCCACAGCAGAGAAAACTGGCCGTACTCACAGCATTCGTTAAAGCGCAGGAGACTGCGGCGCTGGATGAGGCCGTTGATGTGCTCGATATGCTGATACTGGATATCACTCGTGCGGCGAAGAAAACGGGGCAGAAAAAACGGCTCAGGACGCTTAAAGATCTTGATCGTGCTGCGCTAATATTGGCGCGGGCATGTTCATTGTTGCTGGATGAACAGGCTGACGATGCTGAACTGAGGGAGACCATATTCAACAGCATACCGAAAAGCAGGCTGGCAGAATCCGTCTGCAAGGTAAATGAGCTGGCCCGGCCTCAGAACAACAATTTCCATGACGAAATGGTGGAGCAGTACGGGCGGGTAAAGCGCTTTCTTCCGGCGGTATTGCGCGACCTGCATTTCCAGGCAGCGCCAGCCGGAGAACATACGTTGTCCGCCATTCATTATCTGACCGAACTGAACGGCTCGAAAAAGCGCATCCTGGACAATGCGCCTGAACATATTATTACCGGCCCCTGGAAACGCCTGGTATACGATGCGGAGGGCCGGATACAGCGTGCCGGTTACTCGCTTTGTCTGCTGGAGCGCCTTCAGGATGCACTACGTCGAAGGGACATCTGGCTCGAAAACAGCGATCGCTGGGGAAATCCCCGCGAGAAGCTGTTGCAGGGGGAAGAATGGCAGGCTCAGCGGGTCCCCGTTTGCCGGGCGCTGGGACATCCCACTGATGGACATAAAGGCGTGCAACAGTTGGCGGTCCAGCTAGATGAAACCTGGAAAACCGTCGCATCCCGCTTTGAAGGAAATGCGGAGGTTCATATTTGCCATGACGGTAAACATCCTTCCCTGACTATCAGCAGCCTGGAGAAACTGGAGGAGCCAACATCGTTGCATCGTCTCAACAGTCGGGTAAGGCTGCTACTCCCGCCAGTAGATTTGACGGAACTGTTGCTTGAAATAGATGCCAGAACGGGATTTACACGTGAGTTTACGCATGTCAGTGAATCCGGGGCCCGGGCACAGGATCTGCACATCAGCCTGTGCGCGGTCCTGATGGCAGAGGCCTGCAATATCGGGCTGGAACCGCTGATAAAGCACAATATACCGGCGCTGACGCGCCACCGGCTTAGCTGGGTAAAACAGAATTACCTCCGGGCAGAAACGCTGGTCAGCGCCAATGCCCGCCTGGTTGATTTTCAGTCCACACTGGAGCTTGCTGGCCGCTGGGGTGGTGGCGAAGTGGCTTCAGCTGATGGCATGCGCTTTGTCACGCCGGTGAAAACCGTCAATTCAGGACCTAACAGAAAATATTTTGGTTCCGGACGTGGCATCACCTGGTACAACTTCGTCTCTGATCAGTACTCTGGATTCCACGGCATCGTTGTCCCCGGCACATTACGAGATTCCATTTTTGTGCTGGAAGGCCTTCTGGAGCAGCAGACAGGGCTGAATCCGGTTGAGATCATGACAGACACAGCCGGTACCAGCGACATTATTTTTGGCCTCTTCTGGCTGCTGGGATACCAGTTTTCCCCCCGGCTTGCCGATGCCGGTGAAGCGGTATTCTGGCGAGTGGATAAATCGGCAAATTACGGTGCACTGGACGAACTGGCACGTGGTTGTGCCGATCTGTCGAAAGCCGAGGATCAGTGGGATGAGATGATGCGAACCGCCGGTTCGCTGAAACTGGGCACCATTCATGCTTCAGAACTCATTCGCTCTTTGCTGAAAAGCTCGCGCCCATCAGGGCTGGCACAGGCGATCATGGAAGTGGGGCGCGTCAACAAGACGCTGTACCTTCTTAATTATATTGATGATGAGGATTATCGTCGGCGGATCCTGACGCAGCTAAACCGGGGGGAAGGCCGCCATGCTGTGGCGAGGGCGATCTGCTACGGGCAGCGCGGTGAGATCAGAAAGCGCTATCGTGAAGGTCAGGAAGATCAGCTGGGGGCACTGGGCCTGGTCACTAACGCAGTGGTACTGTGGAACACACTTTATATGCAGGAAGCCCTGAGCTGGATACGCAGTAATGGAGAAGAAATCGGGGTTGAAGATATCGCCCGGTTGTCCCCACTGATGCACGGGCATATCAATATGCTGGGGCATTATACGTTTAGGCACTGTTGCAAATAGTCGGTGGTGATAAACTTATCATCCCCTTTTGCTGATGGAGCTGCACATGAACCCATTCAAAGGCCGGCATTTTCAGCGTGACATCATTCTGTGGGCCGTACGCTGGTACTGCAAATACGGCATCAGTTACCGTGAGCTGCAGGAGATGCTGGCTGAACGCGGAGTGAATGTCGATCACTCCACGATTTACCGCTGGGTTCAGCGTTATGCGCCTGAAATGGAAAAACGGCTGCGCTGGTACTGGCGTAACCCTTCCGATCTTTGCCCGTGGCACATGGATGAAACCTACGTGAAGGTCAATGGCCGCTGGGCGTATCTGTACCGGGCCGTCGACAGCCGGGGCCGCACTGTCGATTTTTATCTCTCCTCCCGTCGTAACAGCAAAGCTGCATACCGGTTTCTGGGTAAAATCCTCAACAACGTGAAGAAGTGGCAGATCCCGCGATTCATCAACACGGATAAAGCGCCCGCCTATGGTCGCGCGCTTGCTCTGCTCAAACGCGAAGGCCGGTGCCCGTCTGACGTTGAACACCGACAGATTAAGTACCGGAACAACGTGATTGAATGCGATCATGGCAAACTGAAACGGATAATCGGCGCCACGCTGGGATTTAAATCCATGAAGACGGCTTACGCCACCATCAAAGGTATTGAGGTGATGCGTGCACTACGCAAAGGCCAGGCCTCAGCATTTTATTATGGTGATCCCCTGGGCGAAATGCGCCTGGTAAGCAGAGTTTTTGAAATGTAAGGCCTTTGAATAAGACAAAAGGCTGCCTCATCGCTAACTTTGCAACAGTGCCCCAGGGAGTTACGCAAGTTGGTAGGTGGAAAAGCCCGGGAGGATCTTATCGTTGCGAACTGGCCTGATATTTTCCGTTGTGCCGCGACGATGACCGCTGGCAAAATCAGGCCCAGCCAACTCCTGCGCAAGCTCGCTTCTTACCCACGACAAAACAACCTTGCAGTTGCGCTTCGTGAAGTTGGTCGTATTGAACGGACCCTTTTCATTATTGAGTGGATCCTGGATACGGACATGCAGCGGCGTGCTCAGATCGGTCTTAACAAGGGAGAGGCCCACCATGCGCTCAAAAATGCGCTCCGTATCGGGAGGCAGGGGGAAATTCGCGATCGCACGACAGAGGGGCAGCACTACCGAATCGCTGGGCTCAATTTATTGACTGCGGTGATCATTTACTGGAATACCGTCCATCTTGGTCATGCCGTCACGGAGCGGCGGAACGAAGGGTTGGATGTTCCCCCTGAATTTCTTCCCCACATATCCCCATTGGGCTGGGCGCACATTCTACTGACTGGCGAATATCTTTGGCCCAAGGAACCGAAAGCTTAGGGTGTCATTTCGCCCTCAGCCGGAACCGACCCCTGATGGCATGCGCTTTGTCACGCCGGTGAAAACCGTCAATTCAGGACCTAACAGAAAATATTTTGGTTCCGGACGTGGCATCACCTGGTACAACTTCGTCTCTGATCAGTACTCTGGATTCCACGGCATCGTTGTCCCCGGCACATTACGAGATTCCATTTTTGTGCTGGAAGGCCTTCTGGAGCAGCAGACAGGGCTGAATCCGGTTGAGATCATGACAGACACAGCCGGTACCAGCGACATTATTTTTGGCCTCTTCTGGCTGCTGGGATACCAGTTTTCCCCCCGGCTTGCCGATGCCGGTGAAGCGGTATTCTGGCGAGTGGATAAATCGGCAAATTACGGTGCACTGGACGAACTGGCACGTGGTTGTGCCGATCTGTCGAAAGCCGAGGATCAGTGGGATGAGATGATGCGAACCGCCGGTTCGCTGAAACTGGGCACCATTCATGCTTCAGAACTCATTCGCTCTTTGCTGAAAAGCTCGCGCCCATCAGGGCTGGCACAGGCGATCATGGAAGTGGGGCGCGTCAACAAGACGCTGTACCTTCTTAATTATATTGATGATGAGGATTATCGTCGGCGGATCCTGACGCAGCTAAACCGGGGGGAAGGCCGCCATGCTGTGGCGAGGGCGATCTGCTACGGGCAGCGCGGTGAGATCAGAAAGCGCTATCGTGAAGGTCAGGAAGATCAGCTGGGGGCACTGGGCCTGGTCACTAACGCAGTGGTACTGTGGAACACACTTTATATGCAGGAAGCCCTGAGCTGGATACGCAGTAATGGAGAAGAAATCGGGGTTGAAGATATCGCCCGGTTGTCCCCACTGATGCACGGGCATATCAATATGCTGGGGCATTATACGTTTACGCTACCGGAGGATATTTTGAAGGGGGAACTGAGAGAACTAAATTTCAATTTAAACAATGAATTAACTTCTTAGCGTACGTTTTCGTTCCATTGGCTCTCAAACCCCTTCAAGCACACCGATCAGGCAGTTAGTCACTAGTTAACTCTTTACTAGAGACTAAATTCCATTGATTTACGTGACAACGTCACGTCATTAAGGTTTGCAAATGCCTAATTTTCATACTATGGGATTTAATTAGGAGTAAATCCCACAGGTTTACATAAAGCTGACATTTAAAAGTGTTAAAAATCAATCAGATAGAAAGAAAAGGCTCTCCGGAAGAACTCTTCTCATTATTTCGCCGCCCGGGGTTATTGCTGACAGATCTGAAAGTGCTAATATGTTAGTCATTAGTAATTAGTAAAGCCTTTACTAAACGCGTTTCTACGTAAATTCTATTGGTTTTAGAGGGTCCTACTGTCCGAAGACAATAAAGTTGTACACAAAGCACTAAAGTTGTAACCATTCTCAAAAAACGACGCTAATGTTGTATGCTTACTGAATGTGTGGTTATAGGGTTGGAGACTATAAAATGCACATATAGGTACGTATCAATGTCGTTTTTTGGGTACGATCATGGGTAGGGGTAGGCGTCTCAAATCCTATTTGGATTATGAAAATGCGCTAGGTGACGGCATAGGAGTGGGCTATGGCCAAAGTTATCAGCCCTGGCTTAGAGCTCAGGACGTTAAATCCCGTGGAAACCGTTCGATAGTCTTTGGCCTTAAGACGTTTCGAAACCATCATCATGGGGTTTGAGGGCCAATGATGTAAAAAACCACGCTAAGGAGATAATTCATTGTTTAAATTGAGATTTAACGGCCTCAATTCCCCCTTCATAATATCCTCCGGTAGTGTGAACGTATAATGTCCCAGCATGTTGATATGACCGTGCATCAGAGGCGAAAGCCGCGCGATATGTTCATCCTCTGGCCCTTCCCCGATGCTGCGCAGGTGCGACAAGGCTTCCTGCATATAAAGCGTATTCCACAGCACCACTGCGTTTGTCACCAGACCCAGCGCACCCAACTGATCTTCCTGCCCCTCGCGGTAACGTTTTCTGATCTCGCCACGCTGACCGTAGCAGATGGCTCTTGCAACGGCATGGCGGCCTTCACCCCGGTTCAACTGTGTTAGGATCCGGCGACGATAGTCCTCATCATCAATATAGTTGAGAAGATACAGTGTCTTGTTAACTCTTCCGACCTCCATTATTGCCTGAGCAAGCCCTGACGGTCGGGTACTTCTCAATAGCGATCGAATGAGTTCTGACGCATGAATAGTGCCCAGCTTCAGCGAACCGGCAACCCGCATCATCTCATCCCAGTGGCTTTCGATTTTAGAAAGGTCAACACAACCCCGCGCCAGTTTGTCCAACGCCCCGTAATTCGCTGCTTTGTCGGCCCGCCAGAACACAGCCTCACCCGCATCCGCCAGACGAGGTGAAAATTGGTATCCCAGTAGCCAGAACAGGCCAAAGATAATGTCACTGGTACCTGCTGTGTCCGTCATGATTTCAACCGGGTTTAGTCCCGTTTGTTGCTCAAGTAGCCCTTCCAGCACAAAGATGGAATCCCGCAGTGTTCCAGGAATCACTATGCCATGAAAACCCGAATATTGGTCAGAGACAAAGTTGTACCAGGTGATGCCGCGCCCTGAACCAAAGTATTTTCTGTTGGGGCCAGAATTCACCGTTTTCACTGGCGTGACAAAACGCATACCATCAGCGGAGGCTACCTCCCCGCCCCCCAGTATCCTGCCAACGCTAACGAGGACTGAAAATCAACCAGCCGCGCATTGGCGCTAACCAGCGTTTCTGCTCGGATGTAGTTCTGTTTCACCCAGCTCAGACGATGGCGAGTCAGTGCAGGGATATTGTGCTTGATCAGCGGCTCATGTCCGATATTGCAGGCCTCAGCCAGCATCACCGCACACAGGCTTATATGCAGATCCTGCGCACGGGCACCTGACTCGCTGACATGGCTGAATTCACGGGTGAAGCCAGTTCTGGCGTCAATCTCGAGCAACAGTTCTGTCAGGTCAACGGGTGGAAGCAATTGTCTGACTCGGCTGCTCAGTTGTATCAGCGCCGGTGGTTCATCCAATTTATCCAGGCTGCTGATGGTCAGCGAAGGATGTTTACCTTCATTGCAGATGTCCACGGCGGTATTGCGATCAAAACGTGATGCCACCGTTTTCCAGGTTTCATCTAACTGAGCGGCCAATTGCTCCGATGCTTTACTGCCATTAGTGGGGTGACCCAATGCCCGGCAGACTGGAACCCGCTGCGCCTGCCATTCCTCCCCCTGAAGAAGTTTTTGGCGCGGATCACCCCAACGATCGCTGTTTTCCAACCAGATGTCACGACGGCGTAGCGCATCCTGAAGTCGCTCCAGCAGACACAACGAGTAACCTGCTCGCTGTATCCGACCGTCAGCATCGTACACCAGGCGTTTCCAAGGGCCTGAAATGATATGTTCAGGTGCATCGTCCAGGATCCGTTTTTTCGAGCCGTTTAGCTCTGCCAGGTAATGGATGGCAGCCAAGGTATGTTCACCGTCTGGGGCCGCACGGAAGTGCAGATCGCGCAGTAGTGCGGGCAAAAAACGCCTTACCCGTCCGTATTGCTCCACCATTTCATCCTGAAAGTTTGTATCCTGGGGGCGGGCCAGTTCATTCACTTTTTCCACGGACTCTGCCAGTCTGGCGACAGACACACTGCTGAATATGGTCTTTCGCAGCAAATCATCGGCGGTATCTTCATCAAGTAAAAGTGCGCATGCCCGCGCCAGCAGCAACGCCGCGCGGTCAAGATCCTTGAGCGTCCTAAGTCGCTTTTTCTGCCCGGTTTTCTTCGCCTCCCGGGTAATATTGAGGATCAGCATATCCAGCACGTCAACGGCCTCGTCCAGCGCCGAGATTTCTTGCGCTTTCACGAATGCGGTAAGGATCGCCAGCCGCCGTTCTTCTGGCATTCTGCTGATATATTTCACCGATGCCATTCCGGCATAGCGTGCCAGATTGCGGAGCTGTATGGCGGGCAGCCCAGTGAAATTCAGACAGGAAAACTCCAGGCTGCGCAGGCGAGTGTAACGTTCAAGTGCTTCAGTGAACGCGGGGCCGCTGATAGTGACAGGGCCTCTTTTTAGGTGCTCCATCACTGAGAGTCGCTGTCCTTCGGGGATTTCAAGTAACCCAGCCAGTTGTGCGGTCTGCCAACGGTTTGGCAGCGCGGCCAATTTTCGCCACAAGCGGCGGGTCGCACGCTCACGGATTTCACCAATGACTCTCGTCAGGGTGGATGCGGCTGGCAACAACACTTTATTTTGAAGCAACCACGCGGTGGCAAAATCGAACATCAGTCCGGGGCGTTCATTACTGAGCCATGCACGGGTATACAGCAATCGCTTCAGTCTGAACGACCACGGGAAATCACCGAAATCATGATAGCTATAGTGCTGCCTGATAAGCCCGTGGTGCTCCCAACGTGTGTTTTCCCTTTGAGCATAGCGGGAAATGATCTCTGGATAGCGGATGTTAAGTTGCCTTGCGACATAAAACTGGACACCGGGCGGTATTTGCATGAGATCGGACAAGAAGGTTCCCAGAAAGCGGGCAGTTGTGAGTTGAAGGGCAATTCCCAACCGGTTATGCCTGCCCCTACGCAGGTTGATGAAAGGGCACTGTTGCAAAGTTAGCGATGAGGCAGCCTTTTGTCTTATTCAAAGGCCTTACATTTCAAAAACTCTGCTTACCAGGCGCATTTCGCCCAGGGGATCACCATAATAAAATGCTGAGGCCTGGCCTTTGCGTAGTGCACGCATCACCTCAATACCTTTGATGGTGGCGTAAGCCGTCTTCATGGATTTAAATCCCAGCGTGGCGCCGATTATCCGTTTCAGTTTGCCATGATCGCATTCAATCACGTTGTTCCGGTACTTAATCTGTCGGTGTTCAACGTCAGACGGGCACCGGCCTTCGCGTTTGAGCAGAGCAAGCGCGCGACCATAGGCGGGCGCTTTATCCGTGTTGATGAATCGCGGGATCTGCCACTTCTTCACGTTGTTGAGGATTTTACCCAGAAACCGGTATGCAGCTTTGCTGTTACGACGGGAGGAGAGATAAAAATCGACAGTGCGGCCCCGGCTGTCGACGGCCCGGTACAGATACGCCCAGCGGCCATTGACCTTCACGTAGGTTTCATCCATGTGCCACGGGCAAAGATCGGAAGGGTTACGCCAGTACCAGCGCAGCCGTTTTTCCATTTCAGGCGCATAACGCTGAACCCAGCGGTAAATCGTGGAGTGATCGACATTCACTCCGCGTTCAGCCAGCATCTCCTGCAGCTCACGGTAACTGATGCCGTATTTGCAGTACCAGCGTACGGCCCACAGAATGATGTCACGCTGAAAATGCCGGCCTTTGAATGGGTTCATGTGCAGCTCCATCAGCAAAAGGGGATGATAAGTTTATCACCACCGACTATTTGCAACAGTGCCGGCCGAATGTCTGCAGCTCGGTGAATCGGACTTTACGCATGGAGATCTCCTCAGAGGACATAATTAGTATGTCGGAGGATCTCTAAAAGTGAATGGTTCGTTTTGCAGGGATACTTACATGGGGAAACAAGATGAAACTTGAATATATACAGATAAATTAGTGGTCTGGGCGTTCTCGTCAGAAGCAAACAGCCTGCTTGCAAAAACAAGCGCTGGCAATGGCTTGGCAGGGCCGAGGTTGCCCGGGAGGTATAATTTTCCATTCGGACCAGGGAACCCAATATTGCAGCCTGCCGTACCGGATTCTGGCCGCTCAATATGGAATGATGCTCAGCATGAGCCGCAGCGGGAACTGCTGGGATAATGCTTTGCAGAATGACTGTTCCGCAGTCTGAAATCGGAGTGGATACCACGGGGTGGTTATCGGGACAGGACTGAAGCTGCTGGCGATATTGTTCAGTATCAAGGGGTGAGTCCCGAGAGGCGAGACAAGTCAAGGGCGCAGGCTGCGATGCGCAGCACGACATAGCCGGTATTTCCCTGCGGTGCCCCACAAGTATCAATGAAAGCCTCCAACGCGAGCCATTCGCGAGAGCCTTGAGTCCACGCTAAATCTATCTTATCTGCGCAGGGCAGAATGTGAAGACGGCCGCCCTGGCTCTTGCCCGCCAGGCGCACGAGGCGGTGGAAAGGGGGAGGGGATGTTGTCTATATGGCTCTGCTGTAGTGAGCGGGTTGCGCTCCGACAGCGGTCCTGATCAATCGTCACCCTTTCTCGGCCCTTGAATGTTCCTCGCAACGAGCCTCCTTTTCGCCAATCCATCGACAATCACCGCGAGCCCCAGCTCGAACACTGCGTCCGGACCGGCTTCGTCGAAGGTGTCTATCACGGCCCGCAACAACGGAGCCTGTTCAATGGTGCCGCCGCGCTCACCGGCATCGCTGTCGCCGGCCTGCTCCTCAAGCACGGCCCCAACAGTGAAGTAGCTGATTGTCATCAGCGCATTGACGGCGTCCCAAGCCGAAAAACCCGCCTCGCAGAGGAAGCGAAGCTGCGCGTCGACCACTTCCATCTGCGGTGCGCCCGGTCTCGTGCCAGCATGGATACGCGCGCCATCGCGATAAGCGAGCAGCGCCTGCCTGAAGCTGCGGGCATTCCCGATCAGAAATGAGCGCCAGTCGTCGTCGACTCTCGGCACCGAATGCGTATGATTCTCCGCCAGCATGGCTTCGGCCAGTGCGTCGAGCAGCGCCCGTTTGTTCCTGAAGTGCCAGTATAACGCCGGCTGCTGAACCCCCAACCGTTTAGCCAGTTTGCGTGTCGTCAGAGCCTCTACGCCGACCTCATTCAACAGGTCCAGGGCGACACGGATAACTGTATTAGGCTGCAACTTTATCATGCTTGACACTTTATCACTGATAAACATAATATGTCCACCAACTTATCAGTGATAAAGGATCCGTGAGTTCTATCGGACCAGCGGAGGCTGGTCCGGAGGCCAGCGGAGGCTGGTCCGGAGGCCAGACGTGAAACCCAACAGACCCCTGATCGTAATACTGTGCACTGTCGCGCTCGACGCTGTCGGCATCGGCCTGATTATGCCGGTGCTGCCGGGCCTCCTGCGAGATCTGGTTCACTCGAACGACGTCACCGCCCACTATGGCATTTTGCTGGCGCTGTATGCGTTGATGCAATTTGCCTGCGCGCCTGTGCTGGGTGCGCTATCGGATCGTTTCGGCCGGCGGCCGGTCTTGCTCGTCTCGCTGTCCGGCGCCGCTATCGACTACGCCATCATGGCGACGGCGCCTTTCCTTTGGGTTCTCTATATCGGGCGCATCGTGGCCGGCATCACCGGGGCGACTGGTGCGGTAGCCGGCGCCTATATTGCCGATATCACAGATGGGGATGAGCGCGCGCGGTACTTCGGCTTCATGAGCGCCTGTTTCGGGTTCGGGATGGTCGCGGGACCTGTGCTCGGTGGGCTGATGAGCAGTTTCTCCCCCCATGCTCCGTTCTTCGCCGCAGCAGCCTTGAATGGCCTCAATTTCCTGATGGGCATTTTCCTTTTGCCGGAGTCGCACAAAGGCGAACGTCGACCATTACGCCGGGAGGCTCTCAACCCGCTCGCTTCGTTCCGGTGGGTCCGGGGCATGACCGTCATCGCCGCCCTGATGGCTGTCTTCTTCATCATGCAACTCGTCGGACAGGCGCCGGCCACGCTTTGGGTCATCTTCGGCGAGGATCGCTTTCATTGGGACACGAGCTTGATCGGCATTTCGCTTGCCGCATTTGGTATTCTACATTCACTCGCCCAGGCAATGATCACCGGCCCTGTAACCACCAGGCTCGGCGAAAGGCGGGCACTCATGCTCGGAATGATTGCCGACGGCGCAGGCTACATCCTGCTTGCCTTGGCGACAAGGGGATGGATGGCGTTCCCGATTATGGTCCTGCTTGCTTCGGGTGGCATCGGAATGCCGGCGCTGCAAGCAGTGTTGTCCAGGCAGGTAGATGAGGAACGTCAGGGGCAGCTTCAAGGATCTCTTGCGGCGCTCACCAGCCTGACCTCGATCGTCGGGCCCCTCCTCTTCACGGCGATCTATGCGGCCTCTATAACAACGTGGAACGGGTGGGCATGGATTGCAGGTGCCGCCCTCTACTTGCTCTGCCTGCCGGCGCTGCGTCGCGGGTTTTGGAGCGGCGTAGGGCAACGAGCCGATCGCTGATCGTGGGAACGATAGGCCTATGCCATGCGGGTCAAGGCGACTTCCGGCTACCCGTCTTTCAATCACAACAAGTACAGCAATATTAGGACTGCTTTTCGCTCACAGCGGACCTCTAACCCAGCCATCTTGTCCGCTTCGTTCTAAGAACAGACATCCCTCACTTCAGAATGTGTAGTCAACGGGGGACAGGACAATACGAATGTTCCACTAAAAAATACAGATGAGATAATTATTTACACCAAATTTTGGAGATTTATCGTTGTATCAGGTATTAAAAGTACAATTTAAATCTATTATATCTCGCAATAAGCCTGACATGTAGGTTTCTACAAATTCTCTAATTACGTTATTGACATATGAGCATTTGAAGGCGTAACCTTCAATCACTGTATGTAGATGTGTCTTCCCCTGTTGAGGTGGCTGATACAGCATTTCTACTTGCCATTAAACCAGTCTTTCATGTAATCCTATGTAAAATAGTCTGGTTAATTTATTTTACATACGGGTATCAGTGATGAATGAACTCAGTATTGTTAGTGGTAAATTGCAACTGTTGTCGATCATAGGTGACCCGATCGCTCAGGTCAGCGCTCCACTCATGATAAATGCCGCCATCCTTGAAAAACAAATCCCCGACACTTTGATGGTCCCTCTCCATATAAACTCTGTAGGTCTGCAAACCGCTGTCAATGGTCTGAAATGTATTCAGAATTTTCGTGGTGCCATTATAACGATGCCTCACAAACAACATGCGCTTTCATTAATTGATTCAGCCAGTGAATCTGCTATGGCAATCGGAGGATGCAACGTCATCAGGAGGAATGCTCAGGGCCAACTACATGGGGATATGCTCGATGGTGAAGGTTTCGTATCGAGCCTTTTGAAAAGAGGCTTCGATGTGACAGGTAAAAGAGTCTATCTAGCTGGAACAGGCGGTGCTGGCTCAGCTATTGCTTATGCTATGGCCGCCAAACAGGTTGGAGAATTAATTGGCACTGTTGCAAATAGTCGGTGGTGATAAACTTATCATCCCCTTTTGCTGATGGAGCTGTACATGAACCCATTCAAAGGCCGGCATTTTCAGCGTGACATCATTCTGTGGGCCGTACGCTGGTACTGCAAATACGGCATCAGTTACCGTGAGCTGCAGGAGATGCTGGCTGAACGCGGAGTGAATGTCGATCACTCCACGATTTACCGCTGGGTTCAGCGTTATGCGCCTGAAATGGAAAAACGGCTGCGCTGGTACTGGCGTAACCCTTCCGATCTTTGCCCGTGGCACATGGATGAAACCTACGTGAAGGTCAATGGCCGCTGGGCGTATCTGTACCGGGCCGTCGACAGCCGGGGCCGCACTGTCGATTTTTATCTCTCCTCCCGTCGTAACAGCAAAGCTGCATACCGGTTTCTGGGTAAAATCCTCAACAACGTGAAGAAGTGGCAGATCCCGCGATTCATCAACACGGATAAAGCGCCCGCCTATGGTCGCGCGCTTGCTCTGCTCAAACGCGAAGGCCGGTGCCCGTCTGACGTTGAACACCGACAGATTAAGTACCGGAACAACGTGATTGAATGCGATCATGGCAAACTGAAACGGATAATCGGCGCCACGCTGGGATTTAAATCCATGAAGACGGCTTACGCCACCATCAAAGGTATTGAGGTGATGCGTGCACTACGCAAAGGCCAGGCCTCAGCATTTTATTATGGTGATCCCCTGGGCGAAATGCGCCTGGTAAGCAGAGTTTTTGAAATGTAAGGCCTTTGAATAAGACAAAAGGCTGCCTCATCGCTAACTTTGCAACAGTGCCCAAAAAATTAACTACCTGAGGAAAATTGATCCTTTTGTGTTTGAAGAACTGTTGCTGGAAGGATTTGAAGCGCATGGCTTCAGAACCATCAGAAACAAACGCTATACCGGCGATGGAGGCATTGACGGCCAGGTAATAATAGGAAAATATCGCTATCTTATTCAGGCTAAACGCTATCGCGGCCATATTGCTTTACAGCACGTACAGGAGTTCGAGAAGTTGCTTAAACGTCATAACTGTCGCGGTCTGTTTTGCCATACCGGGAAAACCGGCGCAGGTTCAAAATCTGTCAGTATTGCCAGTGAACGGATGGAGATTATCAGCGGCCAGCGCCTGATAGATTTGCTCACGCCCGGCAGCTCCTTCACTATCGCAACCGCCCCGCAGACGATGATGAAGCGTACCGCAGCAACACTAGAAACGAGCACCATTGTTAAAGATGCCGGTAAAGAAAATCGATACCATGAGAGTTAATTAAATGAAGTCAGTAACTATAGAAGCAAAAACATTTGCTGAAATGTTAGGAATAACAGAAGGTGAGTTAATCTTTGCCATTAAGAAAACTGGCACATTCAAAAACAAGACCATCCCACAACCTCATGAGCCACATAAATCAAATAATAGATTTTTATATTCAGACGTAATGAGGTTTATAGAATCACTAAAAGACAAAGAGAACCGGTAATGACTCCAACTTACTGATAGTGTTTTATGTTCAGATAATGCCCGATGACCTTGTCATGCAGCTCCACCGATTTTGAGAACGACAGTGACTTCCGTCCCAGCCTTGCCAGATGTTGTCTCAGATTCAGGTTATGTCGCTCAATGCGCTGAGTGTAACGCTTGCTGATAACGTGCAGCTTTCCCTTCAGGCGGGGTTCATACAGCGGCCAGCCATCCGTCATCCATACCACGACCTCAAAGGCCGACAGCAGGCCCAGAAGACGCTCCAGCGTGGCCAACGTGCGTTACCTAACAATAAACCTGTTTAAATATCCAGATAAAAACATTCAATCTGGGTCAAATGAGTGATACAGTTTCACCCATAAGACCCAATGGAGGCAATATGTCTGAATTTGAATTACTGGCGCAGGATCTGCTTGAGAAAGCAGAAGCGGAAGAACAACTGCGACAGGAAAATGATAAAAAGCTGCTCGGGCAGGTGCTGGAAATCTATGACCAGAAGTACGTGGCTGAACTGCTTAGAAAAGTTGGTAAAAATGAGTGGAGTCGCGAGACTCTTAATCGCTGGATTAATGGTAAGTGCTCACCTAAGACGCTGACGTTAGCCGAAGAGGAACTTCTACGAAAAATGCTTCCGGAAGCGCCTGCACATCACCCTGACTATGCCTTCCGGTTTATTGACCTGTTTGCTGGGATTGGAGGTATACGGAAGGGCTTCGAAACCATCGGTGGCCAGTGCGTTTTTACCAGTGAATGGAATAAAGAGGCTGTGCGCACATATAAAGCTAACTGGTTTAACGATGCTCAGGAACACACTTTCAATCTCGATATTCGTGAAGTCACGCTCAGTGATAAACCTGAAGTACCTGAAAACGATGCCTATGCTTACATTAATGAGCATGTGCCGGATCATGATGTACTTCTAGCAGGTTTCCCCTGTCAACCGTTTAGCCTTGCGGGCGTAAGCAAGAAAAACTCGCTCGGGCGCGCGCATGGTTTCGAATGTGAGGCTCAGGGAACGCTTTTCTTCGATGTGGCGCGTATTATCCGCGCAAAAAAACCTGCCATCTTTGTTCTTGAAAACGTTAAAAACCTGAAGAGCCATGACAAGGGTAAAACCTTTAAAGTCATCATGGATACCCTCGACGAACTGGGCTATGAAGTTGCGGATGCAGCTGAGATGGGCAAAAACGATCCTAAAGTTATCGACGGAAAGCACTTTTTACCTCAGCACCGAGAACGTATCGTTTTGGTCGGTTTCCGCCGTGATCTGAACATTCACCAGGGCTTTACCCTGCGCGATATTAGTCGTTTTTATCCGGAACAGCGTCCGTCATTTGGCGAACTGCTGGAACCCGTGGTTGACAGCAAATATATACTGACGCCGAAACTCTGGGAGTATCTCTATAACTACGCCAAAAAGCACGCAGCTAAGGGTAACGGATTCGGTTTTGGCCTCGTTAATCCTGAAAATAAAGAAAGCATTGCCCGTACGCTTTCTGCTCGCTATCACAAAGACGGGTCTGAAATTCTGATAGACCGTGGCTGGGATATGGCCACAGGTGAAACAGACTTCGCGAACGAAGAAAATCAGGCGCATCGGCCCCGCAGGCTGACTCCGCGAGAGTGCGCGCGCCTTATGGGTTTTGAAAAAGTAGATGGCAGGCCTTTTCGCATTCCTGTGTCAGACACTCAGTCGTACAGGCAGTTCGGTAACTCCGTAGTGGTGCCCGTGTTTGAAGCCGTAGCCAAACTGCTTGAACCTTATATCCTGAAAGCGGTTAATGCCGATTCGTGCAAGGTTGAACGAATCTGATCGCTCCTCCCGGTATTTATGCCGGGAGATAATCTATGGAATATCTGCGTAAAGCCCTGTCAGCTCAGCAATAAACGCACCTAGCGTCATTAGCTCAGCTCTCACCGCCTCCGGGTATTTTTTGTGCAGAGATGATGGCACGACCAATCTGACACCCGACTCCCGCATCTCCCGATATTGAGCCAGAGAAACTCCCTCCTGGAGTGTAAACAGATGCACCTGATGAATTTTATCGGCCTCATTCAGTATCTGACGCCAGCGATCCTTACAGGTAGTCTTGACTGCCAGCATGCGCAGATTTTCTACGGGAAACTCAGTATCGTGGTAAGCCCCTGCGGAAGGGAAAAGGAAATCGGGTTTTTTATTACCTTCTGTGATGGCCTGCGTCGCAAAGTGTCGCAGGCCGTGCTCAATGAATAGATGCTCCAGGTGCAGTTCCAGCGACTTCCCGGCTCTGGATTTACGGCGATTGCTGACAGAATTGGCCAGCGCAATAAATTCATCCACAGAGCCAAATCCTTTCCGGATGATATCCAGAACATGCAGTTCCTCAACCAATAGAAATATGTCGTACTCCACGCGCCGGCGGTCAAGAAGTTGCTCATCCGGATCAAGGGAATTTTTCACATAATGGCTGGCTGCATACTGAATAATTTCACTTCCCGACGGAAAGCGCAGGTGCCAGTCTTCAGGTAGAATATATTTATGATTTACTGGCGCTTGCTGTAGAGATAGTCCGCCTAGAATCTGTCCTGCGGGGCCGGATATAAGCGCTCCGGGTATAACTTCACCAATAGCGGTCTCAATGACGTCCTCTTCATCAGTGCTGGCGCATACCCAAATATTTACTTCCTTACAGTCCCCCCCTTGCTCATCAAGCTTGAAAGCCAGGAGCGTCAGAGCCCCTGTATTTTCAGGATCCTGAAGTGGGCTGCCTCTACCCCAGCGGGTAATCCTTTTTTCATTCCGGGTTTTACCAAAATGACGGCTGTTATAATAAATTGCCCTGGCTTCGCTGTCAGGGCAATCATGCGATGACACATGTGCGGTGAGAAAAACCGAAGGGTTCAGTTCACGGGTATGGTTGATAGACGGAAAGAGTTTTTCAACGATACCTGAAGGGATATAAAGCCCTACCTGGTGACCACCTGTTGCGCCGGTATCGTTGGCGGAAAGGCGTTTGATGTAGACGAAGTAATTCTCACATGCGATCTCAAGTAGCCAGTTGTGGAAAACCGACATAAGCATCCCCTGTTACCCTGAAACTCTACTCACCATTTTTTCATGATTATATACAAACAGTGTCATTTTCAGAAGACGACTGCACCAGTTGATTGGGCGTAATGGCTGTTGTGCAGCCAGCTCCTGACAGTTCAATATCAGAAGTGATCTGCACCAATCTCGACTATGCTCAATACTCGTGTGCACCAAAGCGAGGTGAGCATGGCGACGGAGGCTCTGTTGCAAAGATTGGCGGCAGTCAGAGGTAGGCTGTCGCTCTGCGCCGATCAGGCGGCTGCTGCGAAATGGTGGTTGAGCATGCCCATGGCCTCCGTCAGCGCCGAGGGCCCAATGCCAAAAGCTCTCTCCACAAGGCGCACCTCGCCCCTGATGCCGGGCTGCAGGCACCAGGGGCGAGCCTGTCCTTTGCGCAGGGCTCGCATGACTTCGAATCCCTTGATCGTGGCATAGGCCGTGGGGATCGATTTGAAACCGCGCACCGGCTTGATCAGTATCTTGAGCTTTCCGTGATCGGCCTCGATCACGTTATTGAGATACTTCACCTGCCGGTGGGCCGTCTCCCGGTCCAGCTTTCCTTCGCGCTTCAATTCGGTGATCGCTGCACCATAGCTCGGCGCTTTGTCGGTATTGAGCGTGGCAGGCTTTTCCCAGTGCTTCAGGCCTCGCAGGGCCTTGCCCAGGAACCGCTTCGCTGCCTTGGCGCTGCGGGTCGGCGACAGGTAGAAATCGATCGTGTCGCCCCGCTTGTCGACTGCCCGGTACAGGTAGGTCCACTTGCCCCGCACCTTGACGTAGGTTTCATCCAGGCGCCAGCTCGGATCAAAGCCACGCCGCCAGAACCAGCGCAGCCGCTTCTCCATCTCCGGGGCGTAGCACTGGACCCAGCGATAGATCGTCGTATGGTCGACCGAAATGCCGCGTTCCGCCAGCATTTCCTCAAGGTCGCGATAGCTGATCGGATAGCGACAATACCAGCGCACCGCCCACAGGATCACATCACCCTGGAAATGGCGCCACTTGAAATCCGTCATCGTTCCGTCCGTCCAATCTCCGCCAAGCATGCTCAAGCTTCACGATTTTTGCAACAGAGCCCACACGAGTATTGAGCATAGTCGAGATTGGTGCAGATCACTTCTGATATTGAACTGTCAGGAGCTGGCTGCACAACAGCCATTACGCCCAATCAACTGGTGCAGTCGTCTTCTGAAAATGACAATCGTGCCACCGGCTCCAGGTCTTATCGAACAGCTCAGACACATGGTCCAAATGCTGGTCGATCCGTTCGGCCAGTTTTTCGATGGCCTCTTGCTTGAGCTTGTCACTTTCCCTGAACTCGATGTTCAAGGCCCTGGCCACCTGGTTGAGGTTCCGGCCGATAGCTCCAAGCTGCCGGCACGATTCCCGTACGGTGTTCACTTCTTCATCAGTGAGGACCGGCATCCGGTTCAACGACCGCAGTCATTTCTGTACCTAAACAGTCCTGCGAATATGTGAGTTTTGACCTAATGAGCCACAAAAACTCATTTTCGCCCACGATAATTTTTCTACTTCCTTTCTTTGGAATGCTCATTTCAATATTCACATAACGTCGCTATCAATCGCGGAAAAGGCGTAGTGCGCGAAGCGAACGAAGCTTTTTGCCGTCGATTGCATAGCTTTGTTAACCCTTTTTCCAAATTTGATAGCAATAGTTAATGTTTGAAGTAAAGTGTTGCTCAAAAACAACTTCGAAGGTATTTGGAATACTCGGGAAGAAAACATCCCCCTCTGGCTCGATGTCGATCGTCGATAAGTGGAGCGTAGAGGCCATGGGTAATGTTTCTCGGTAAATTTCTCCGCCACCAGACACTATAACGTGACCGGTGAATTCAGCTAGCCTGTCCATGGCCTCTTCGATTGACTGAAATACAACTACATTGTCATCATTTGATGTCCAACCTGAGCGGGTAACGACCGCGTATTTCCTATTGGGGAGTGCGCCCATAGATTCAAACGTCTTGCGACCCACCAGAAGCCACTGATTGTAGGTCAATGCTTTAAAAAGTAGCTGCTCCCCTTTCGCGGACCAGGGTATGTCTGGACCGCAACCAATCACGCCGTTTTTCGCTTTCGCAGCCATCAATGATACTTTCAAGGTTCTCATCCTGGGTTAACTTTGTTTTAGGGCGACTGCCCTGCTGCGTAACATCGTTGCTGCTCCATAACATCAAACATCGACCCACGGCGTAACGCGCTTGCTGCTTGGATGCCCGAGGCATAGACTGTACAAAAAAACAGTCATAACAAGCCATGAAAACCGCCACTGCGCCGTTACCACCGCTGCGTTCGGTCAAGGTTCTGGACCAGTTGCGTGAGCGCATACGCTACTTGCATTACAGTTTACGAACCGAACAGGCTTATGTCCACTGGGTTCGTGCCTTCATCCGTTTCCACGGTGTGCGTCACCCGGCAACCTTGGGCAGCAGCGAAGTCGAGGCATTTCTGTCCTGGCTGGCGAACGAGCGCAAGGTTTCGGTCTCCACGCATCGTCAGGCATTGGCGGCCTTGCTGTTCTTCTACGGCAAGGTGCTGTGCACGGATCTGCCCTGGCTTCAGGAGATCGGAAGACCTCGGCCGTCGCGGCGCTTGCCGGTGGTGCTGACCCCGGATGAAGTGGTTCGCATCCTCGGTTTTCTGGAAGGCGAGCATCGTTTGTTCGCCCAGCTTCTGTATGGAACGGGCATGCGGATCAGTGAGGGTTTGCAACTGCGGGTCAAGGATCTGGATTTCGATCACGGCACGATCATCGTGCGGGAGGGCAAGGGCTCCAAGGATCGGGCCTTGATGTTACCCGAGAGCTTGGCACCCAGCCTGCGCGAGCAGCTGTCGCGTGCACGGGCATGGTGGCTGAAGGACCAGGCCGAGGGCCGCAGCGGCGTTGCGCTTCCCGACGCCCTTGAGCGGAAGTATCCGCGCGCCGGGCATTCCTGGCCGTGGTTCTGGGTTTTTGCGCAGCACACGCATTCGACCGATCCACGGAGCGGTGTCGTGCGTCGCCATCACATGTATGACCAGACCTTTCAGCGCGCCTTCAAACGTGCCGTAGAACAAGCAGGCATCACGAAGCCCGCCACACCGCACACCCTCCGCCACTCGTTCGCGACGGCCTTGCTCCGCAGCGGTTACGACATTCGAACCGTGCAGGATCTGCTCGGCCATTCCGACGTCTCTACGACGATGATTTACACGCATGTGCTGAAAGTTGGCGGTGCCGGAGTGCGCTCACCGCTTGATGCGCTGCCGCCCCTCACTAGTGAGAGGTAGGGCAGCGCAAGTCAATCCTGGCGGATTCACTACCCCTGCGCGAAGGCCATCGGTGCCGCATCGAACGGCCGGTTGCGGAAAGTCCTCCCTGCGTCCGCTGATGGCCGGCAGCAGCCCGTCGTTGCCTGATGGATCCAACCCCTCCGCTGCTATAGTGCAGTCGGCTTCTGACGTTCAGTGCAGCCGTCTTCTGAAAACGACAAACAGCCAGAAAGGCTGTTACAGGCGATTTGATCTGCAACCTATTGGTTAAATTAATGTATCAAAAACGATGGTTTTTGTGACAGTCTTGAAAAGTCCTGACTTCTCCCGAAAAATGACTCCCCTCATGTAACAAAACTCGTTACTGTATCAACATAACAATAACCCCATAACTAATTAGCGAGAAAAGAATGAAAATCGGCTATGCACGTAAATCTACGCATCTTCAGGATGTGGCGCACCAGGTTGACGAACTAACAAAAGCTGGATGTGAGCAAATCGGCACTGTTGCAAATAGTCGGTGGTGATAAACTTATCATCCCCTTTTGCTGATGGAGCTGCACATGAACCCATTCAAAGGCCGGCATTTTCAGCGTGACATCATTCTGTGGGCCGTACGCTGGTACTGCAAATACGGCATCAGTTACCGTGAGCTGCAGGAGATGCTGGCTGAACGCGGAGTGAATGTCGATCACTCCACGATTTACCGCTGGGTTCAGCGTTATGCGCCTGAAATGGAAAAACGGCTGCGCTGGTACTGGCGTAACCCTTCCGATCTTTGCCCGTGGCACATGGATGAAACCTACGTGAAGGTCAATGGCCGCTGGGCGTATCTGTACCGGGCCGTCGACAGCCGGGGCCGCACTGTCGATTTTTATCTCTCCTCCCGTCGTAACAGCAAAGCTGCATACCGGTTTCTGGGTAAAATCCTCAACAACGTGAAGAAGTGGCAGATCCCGCGATTCATCAACACGGATAAAGCGCCCGCCTATGGTCGCGCGCTTGCTCTGCTCAAACGCGAAGGCCGGTGCCCGTCTGACGTTGAACACCGACAGATTAAGTACCGGAACAACGTGATTGAATGCGATCATGGCAAACTGAAACGGATAATCGGCGCCACGCTGGGATTTAAATCCATGAAGACGGCTTACGCCACCATCAAAGGTATTGAGGTGATGCGTGCACTACGCAAAGGCCAGGCCTCAGCATTTTATTATGGTGATCCCCTGGGCGAAATGCGCCTGGTAAGCAGAGTTTTTGAAATGTAAGGCCTTTGAATAAGACAAAAGGCTGCCTCATCGCTAACTTTGCAACAGTGCCTTAATTACCGGTGGGGATTCAGGGATTGGTCGTGCTGTTGCTATTGCCTATGCTCGTGAAGGCGCTGATGTTGCGATTAACTATTTACCTGAAGAAGAAGACGATGCGCGTGAAGTGGTCGATCTGATAAAAAAAGCAGGCAGAAATGTTTTGGCCATCCCCGGAGATATCCGTGATGAGGCTTTTTGCGGTCATCTGGTAACACAGGCGGTAAAAGGACTGGGAGGGTTGGATATCCTCGTCAATAATGCGGGTCGTCAGCAATTTTGTGAGTCAATTGAGGAACTCACCACAGAAGACTTCGACGCAACATTCAAAACCAATGTTTACGCTATGTTTTGGATCACCAAAGCGGCCATACCCCATCTTTCACCAGACAGCGTGATAATTAATACCTCCTCCGTACAGGCTTATGAGCCAAGTGAAATCTTGCTTGATTATGCTCAGACTAAAGCAGCTATCGTGGCATTTACTAAATCGCTGGCGAAACAGCTGGCCCCGAAAGGGATCCGTGTCAATGCCGTCGCGCCGGGTCCATACTGGACTGTACTGCAGTGCTGTGGTGGTCAACCGCAGGAAAAGGTGGAGAAATTTGGGGCAAATGCGCCGCTGGGACGCCCTGGTCAACCGGTGGAAATCGCGCCGCTTTATGTCACCCTGGCCGCTCGGGAGAACAGCTATACGTCTGGTCAGGTCTGGTGTTCTGATGGGGGGACCGGAACCCTCTAACGTTTACGATCTGTGCGTCGAAAGTGACTTTTAAGGCAAGGGCGGACACTATTGTATAAGGGCGGGAGCGGTACTTACCGCTCCGTGAATGCTAACCAATCACCGCGATGCCAAGTCGCTCCATGAGCAACGATGCCTGGTAGTTGTCCAACTTAACGCCTTGTAAATCAACGCCCCGAATATCTAAGTCACCCAACTCCGAATTGGTCAGATCGCAATGTGTGAAGTTTGCTGCTCGCCAGTCGAAAGTCGAAAACTCGCCGCCGGAGAGATCTGAACCACTGAACGTCGCGCCCAGTACCTGGGCACCTATCCAACGGTTTTCCCACAGCTCACACTTTTCCAACACGACTTTCGAAAAATTGGCGTAGCTTAGATTGGTATTCGTGATATATGCGCTACAAAACCAGGTGCGCGTGGTGATCATATTCATAAAGCTTGCGCCGCGGAAATCTGCGCCTTGTGCGCGGCAGTGGCGAATTTCAATGCCCAGCGCACTGGAATTGCGAAAATCCGCCATGGATAAATCACAGCTTTTAAAAATGGCATCTTTCAGCATCGCACGACTAAAATTGCACCCTTTCTGGCTTTCACGATCATAGAACTGACAGCCGATAAATTCAGTGCCGCTCAGGTCGGCACCTGAAAAATCACAGTTAAAAAATGTACTATTTTCAATTTTCTCACCGGTGAAACGGTTTCTGTCAATTTTTTCGCCAACGAGTGCCAGAGCCATATTTGTACCTGTTTTTTTTATACAGTAATGGCGTCATGGTAAACCCTGATGAGGTTATGCGTCAAATCCGCCAATATGACATCTGCAAATGTGCGTTAAATCTGGTGTTTTTTCAGCAAAGCGCGAAGCTGATGGTAAGTCAGACCCAGTAATTCAGCGGCTTTTTTCTGGTTAAATTTTGCCTGCTGTAAGCTGGTTTGTAGAAAGTCTTTCTCTTGCTGCTGCTGGAATTCACGCAGATCCAGCGGTAACCCTACAGACATCGGTTTAGTTTCCGGCGCCTGCGGCTGAGTAGTGTGGCGGCGGAAGGGGTCAATGATTATCTCATCCAGCGGGTAATCACTGGTTCCATGCCGGTAAACGGATCGCTCCACGACGTTTTTCAGTTCACGAATATTGCCCGGCCAACGGTAGTGGAGGAGAGTTTCTCTGGCCTCGGCACTAAAACCCGGAAACAGAGGTAATCCGATCTCGCGGCACATCTGAATGGCAAAATGGGGTTCTAGGGATTTTCCGTCCAAAAACGACAAAGTGCTCTGGAGGCCGCGCCGTCCGTGGCCTCCAGAGGGGTATTACTTTTCGCTGACGGGTAAATATCCCTCGATTGAGCGCATAAGCTCCTCCAGATCTGGCAATTTTTCGCTCAATTCGAAGTGGTAAGTCCCCTTGAGGTTAATGTTGTGCCAGGCCACAGGGGATGCCTGTTTGACGATATCTATTCTCTTGGTATCTCCTTGGTATTCGAAGCTGGTCAACAGCTGGCTGAGTATCCTGGAGTGGAAGTAAACGATGGCATTGGTGACCAGGCGAGCGCACTCATTCCATAGCTGGATTTCTTCGTCTGAACTGCCCCGGAACTGATCCCCATTGACGCTGCTCACGGCCCGACGCAGTTGGTGATAGGCCTCTCCCCGGTTCAGCGCGCGCTGAACATAGTTTCTTAAACTGGCATCATCGATGTAGCACAGTAGATAATTCGCTTTCACCAGGCGATTGTATTCCGTCAGGGCTTCCAGCAGCGGGTGATTGCGCTTGTACTCCGAGAGCTTTCTCACCAAGGTGGCTTGCGTTGTTTTCCGCTGCTTAAGTGATACTGCAATCCGTTGGATGGTATCCCAGTGCTGCGCAATACGATGGGTATTGATTGGCTTTTTTAAGCACAGCTGAATTCGGTGTTCTTTGTCTTCCTTGACATCAAACATGTCATTGATCACTTTGCCAACCTGGGCATAGCGTGGGGCAAACTGGTATCCGAACAGATCCAGTAACGCGAAGTTCACATGGTTCACCCCATGGGTATCGGTTGAGAGCACATCCGGAATGATGTCTGACGTATTGCTCATCAACAAATCAAAGATGTAGTGCGATTCATGTTCGTTGGCGCCGATCACTCTGGCGTTGATCGCAGCGTGATTGGCGATCAAGGTCATGGCAGAAACACCTTTTTGAGTGCCAAAGTACTTCGACGAATAACGGGTTTTGAAGGTCTCGCGCCGGGCTTCGAACTTTTGACCATCGGCACTGGCGTGGATCACATCTTCCTGGATGTTGTAGTACCGGAAGATGGGTAGCTTGGCTGTCGCGTTATTGATGTTGTCGTTAGCAGCATTCAATGTTTCCAGGCGAAGATAGTTCGCCTGGATAGTGCTGAGCTGATCATAGGTACGATCAGAGATCTGTGCCATGCCGTAAATGCCTTGATTGGTTGCATTGCCGACCAGAATTGCCAACAGGTCATATTCATGGGAACGGCTTCTGGATTGGGAACCCAGCACATGAGCGAAGCAGTCAATGAAACCGGTGTCACGATCAACCATGCGCAGTACATCCGCAATCCCCGTTGTGGGAATTTGCTGGAAGAAGGGATTGTTGACCAGATGATGTTTGCTGGCCGAAGGCAGGCGCCAGAAGCGTTTACCCTGCGGATTACGCAAGATGATATTCCGGTTGTCTTCCTGTTCAAGATATTCGCCGACTTCGTACAAACGGGTATCCAATTCCATGGCCATCTGTTTGATCAGCTTTTCAGGCTCCTCCGCTAATTTTGTAAAATGGCTCTGTTGAAGCAGCGTATATTTGTTTTTTCGCCAATGTTCCCCGTCGATCAGGTCGGCGTCGAGTGCCCGGTATTTAGTGATATCAGGCAGCGTCAGCTGGCCATTCAGGCGATCAGGAATCTGTTGATAGAGGAACCACTCATAACGATCGATCAGGATATTCCCTTCACCATCCAGCAGGAATTCACGTGATTTTTTGGAAAGGAGTCTGGTGTCGGCAGTTTGCAACTGAGCGTCCTGGCCGTTGAGTTCGTTTTGTGTTTTCGCCAAGGCGGCCGCTAAGTGCTGGGTGCCGTCGCAGCCTTCGAAGCGCAGACATAGGAACAACTCTCGCAGCAAACCTTTCCGCAGACTTTCTTTCTCGTCGCAGTACTGCCACATGGCTTCATCGACCGATCGTCGCTGCTCGTTCAGGAAGAGACATACAGATTCCAGATCCCTTTTGGTCAGCAGGCTCAGTGCTTGCTGTCTTACTGTTGCAAACGGTAGTTGCAGATCAATGCTGTCATCAATGAACAGGTGCAGTACTTCAGCTGCCTTGCTGACATTTTTAGCTGCTTTTTGCCAATCCTTAAACACCGCTTCCTGCGCATAATCCTTTGCCTTCTGTTTGGTCTGTCTGACATGATGCACAAAGCCATCGGCAATACGTTCCAGCGCTTGCTGCCATCGCGTTTGAAGATAGCACAATAAATACAGCCATTGGCTGCCTACGGTTTGACGTTTCAGTTTGGCACCGTAGTAGTCGACTTTCTCTGCCAGGTGTTGCAGATTTTTCTGCGACAGTGATAGCGTGCTCAACAGCAGATCCACTTCCGGCATCCAATGCTGGATATGGCGATAGACAATCAGTTCTTTCTCCAACTCGGTTCCGGTGAAGTTACGAGCCGATTGTCGCAACTGTCGGAACGGCAGTGGACCTGTGCCGTTCACGAGCTCCGCCAGTGCTTGCTTAAGACCGCGTGACATTGCACGCTCAAGGTGCGCGGCCATGTGTTCCTGTTCGTCTCCCACCACCTGACTGATGATCTTTTGCAGCGTGCTGTAGGCAGGGATTGCGATCTTCTGCCCCGAACAATATTCATTGGCCGCATCGAAGAGGTGCCTAGGCGCTGTCCAGGCTCTGGCTTGCTGGGATAAGTAATCTCTCAACGCCGCTCCATGGTCTTTGACATTCCAGCGCTGGTAGTTGCAGAGCTGGAAAACACGTTGGTAAATCCGTTCGTTCTCTTTTGGCGTGAGATTAAAGGGTCTACAGCCTGGGCCTGGTAGAACGGTTTGATAAACGTATTTGAGGTCCTGCTTGATCTGATGAAAGCCGGGATTCAGCACCACCGGCTTGGCTTTGAAATAGCCCAGCAGTACCACCAGCATGTAACGCTGGCCCCGATGACGGAGGCTTTTAGCGATCGCCAGTTCCTTATCGTTCAGCGAGAAAAAGAAGCGTTGGTCGGCGGAGGTGAAAGCGGGGGGTCCATATAACTCATCTTGTTCTGCCTCGGACAAGATTTGGACACGTTCTTCGAATGCCATGGATTTAGCCCAAAAAGACTAAATCTTACTCAAACAGAGCCCAAATAGGGATCTCGAAAAAAGTAATACCCCTCTGGAGGCCACAGACGGCGGGGCCTCCAGAGCACTTTGTCGTTTTTGGACGGAAAATCCCTAGAACCCCAAATTTGTCTCCGTCTTGATCCTCGATGAGATTACCTCGCAGAGAAATGGTCGCACCGTCATGCATCGTTTTGGCCTGTTCGACAGTCATGATTCTTGCATCTTCAGTCCCACGATAACCTTCATCCAGAGCGTGGGCTGGCGGTGGAGCTGTATCATTTTTCAACCCGCCGTTATCATCAGCAAGCGCTGGCGACAATAAAAAACAACATAATAATGGCGTTATGGATAATTTCATATGTTCTCCTTTTGCCAAGGTTGAAATGTTAAGTGTGGTTGCTATTTATTAACACTGCGAACTGGATAAGTCTCAAATAATATTGTTTAAATTAAATCTAACGTTGGTGGGGATATAAGCGCAACGGTAGAGGAAAGTAGGGGGGGTAATATTCCGAGAAAATTAAGTGTAGCTGGATAATATAGGTCATGCCATTCATTTTGGTCTACGCTTATTAGTCTTTGTGATAAATAATGAGAGGTAATTGAATGGCTGGCTTAAACAAGGAAAAAAAGACCATCAATAAAACCAATTCTGCGCGTTTTCCGGCGCCGCCTTTTCAACAGCAGCAGCAGCCCTTTCCCGGGCTGGCGGGGAAAATGCAACCGCGCCCCGATCATGGAGAAGACAGCTATCAGGGAAGCGGTCGCCTGAATGGGCGCAAGGTATTAATTACGGCACTGTTGCAAATAGTCGGTGGTGATAAACTTATCATCCCCTTTTGCTGATGGAGCTGCACATGAACCCATTCAAAGGCCGGCATTTTCAGCGTGACATCATTCTGTGGGCCGTACGCTGGTACTGCAAATACGGCATCAGTTACCGTGAGCTGCAGGAGATGCTGGCTGAACGCGGAGTGAATGTCGATCACTCCACGATTTACCGCTGGGTTCAGCGTTATGCGCCTGAAATGGAAAAACGGCTGCGCTGGTACTGGCGTAACCCTTCCGATCTTTGCCCGTGGCACATGGATGAAACCTACGTGAAGGTCAATGGCCGCTGGGCGTATCTGTACCGGGCCGTCGACAGCCGGGGCCGCACTGTCGATTTTTATCTCTCCTCCCGTCGTAACAGCAAAGCTGCATACCGGTTTCTGGGTAAAATCCTCAACAACGTGAAGAAGTGGCAGATCCCGCGATTCATCAACACGGATAAAGCGCCCGCCTATGGTCGCGCGCTTGCTCTGCTCAAACGCGAAGGCCGGTGCCCGTCTGACGTTGAACACCGACAGATTAAGTACCGGAACAACGTGATTGAATGCGATCATGGCAAACTGAAACGGATAATCGGCGCCACGCTGGGATTTAAATCCATGAAGACGGCTTACGCCACCATCAAAGGTATTGAGGTGATGCGTGCACTACGCAAAGGCCAGGCCTCAGCATTTTATTATGGTGATCCCCTGGGCGAAATGCGCCTGGTAAGCAGAGTTTTTGAAATGTAAGGCCTTTGAATAAGACAAAAGGCTGCCTCATCGCTAACTTTGCAACAGTGCCTTTAAGCGTGCATAATAAGCCCTACACAAATTGGGAGTTAGACATCATGAGCAACGCAAAAACAAAGTTAGGCATCACAAAGTACAGCATCGTGACCAACAGCAACGATTCCGTCACACTGCGCCTCATGACTGAGCATGACCTTGCGATGCTCTATGAGTGGCTAAATCGATCTCATATCGTCGAGTGGTGGGGCGGAGAAGAAGCACGCCCGACACTTGCTGACGTACAGGAACAGTACTTGCCAAGCGTTTTAGCGCAAGAGTCCGTCACTCCATACATTGCAATGCTGAATGGAGAGCCGATTGGGTATGCCCAGTCGTACGTTGCTCTTGGAAGCGGGGACGGACGGTGGGAAGAAGAAACCGATCCAGGAGTACGCGGAATAGACCAGTTACTGGCGAATGCATCACAACTGGGCAAAGGCTTGGGAACCAAGCTGGTTCGAGCTCTGGTTGAGTTGCTGTTCAATGATCCCGAGGTCACCAAGATCCAAACGGACCCGTCGCCGAGCAACTTGCGAGCGATCCGATGCTACGAGAAAGCGGGGTTTGAGAGGCAAGGTACCGTAACCACCCCATATGGTCCAGCCGTGTACATGGTTCAAACACGCCAGGCATTCGAGCGAACACGCAGTGATGCCTAACCCTTCCATCGAGGGGGACGTCCAAGGGCTGGCGCCCTTGGCCGCCCCTCATGTCAAACGTTGGGCGAACCCGGAGCCTCATTAATTGTTAGCCGTTAAAATTAAGCCCTTTACCAAACCAATACTTATTATGAAAAACACAATACATATCAACTTCGCTATTTTTTTAATAATTGCAAATATTATCTACAGCAGCGCCAGTGCATCAACAGATATCTCTACTGTTGCATCTCCATTATTTGAAGGAACTGAAGGTTGTTTTTTACTTTACGATGCATCCACAAACGCTGAAATTGCTCAATTCAATAAAGCAAAGTGTGCAACGCAAATGGCACCAGATTCAACTTTCAAGATCGCATTATCACTTATGGCATTTGATGCGGAAATAATAGATCAGAAAACCATATTCAAATGGGATAAAACCCCCAAAGGAATGGAGATCTGGAACAGCAATCATACACCAAAGACGTGGATGCAATTTTCTGTTGTTTGGGTTTCGCAAGAAATAACCCAAAAAATTGGATTAAATAAAATCAAGAATTATCTCAAAGATTTTGATTATGGAAATCAAGACTTCTCTGGAGATAAAGAAAGAAACAACGGATTAACAGAAGCATGGCTCGAAAGTAGCTTAAAAATTTCACCAGAAGAACAAATTCAATTCCTGCGTAAAATTATTAATCACAATCTCCCAGTTAAAAACTCAGCCATAGAAAACACCATAGAGAACATGTATCTACAAGATCTGGATAATAGTACAAAACTGTATGGGAAAACTGGTGCAGGATTCACAGCAAATAGAACCTTACAAAACGGATGGTTTGAAGGGTTTATTATAAGCAAATCAGGACATAAATATGTTTTTGTGTCCGCACTTACAGGAAACTTGGGGTCGAATTTAACATCAAGCATAAAAGCCAAGAAAAATGCGATCACCATTCTAAACACACTAAATTTATAAAAAATCTAATGGCAAAATCGCCCAACCCTTCAATCAAGTCGGGACGGCCAAAAGCAAGCTTTTGGCTCCCCTCGCTGGCGCTCGGCGCCCCTTATTTCAAACGTTAGACGGCAAAGTCACAGACCGCGGGATCTCTTATGACCAACTACTTTGATAGCCCCTTCAAAGGCAAGCTGCTTTCTGAGCAAGTGAAGAACCCCAATATCAAAGTTGGGCGGTACAGCTATTACTCTGGCTACTATCATGGGCACTCATTCGATGACTGCGCACGGTATCTGTTTCCGGACCGTGATGACGTTGATAAGTTGATCATCGGTAGTTTCTGCTCTATCGGGAGTGGGGCTTCCTTTATCATGGCTGGCAATCAGGGGCATCGGTACGACTGGGCATCATCTTTCCCGTTCTTTTATATGCAGGAAGAACCTGCATTCTCAAGCGCACTCGATGCCTTCCAAAAAGCAGGTAATACTGTCATTGGCAATGACGTTTGGATCGGCTCTGAGGCAATGGTCATGCCCGGAATCAAGATCGGGCACGGTGCGGTGATAGGCAGCCGCTCGTTGGTGACAAAAGATGTGGGGCACTGTTGCAAAGTTAGCGATGAGGCAGCCTTTTGTCTTATTCAAAGGCCTTACATTTCAAAAACTCTGCTTACCAGGCGCATTTCGCCCAGGGGATCACCATAATAAAATGCTGAGGCCTGGCCTTTGCGTAGTGCACGCATCACCTCAATACCTTTGATGGTGGCGTAAGCCGTCTTCATGGATTTAAATCCCAGCGTGGCGCCGATTATCCGTTTCAGTTTGCCATGATCGCATTCAATCACGTTGTTCCGGTACTTAATCTGTCGGTGTTCAACGTCAGACGGGCACCGGCCTTCGCGTTTGAGCAGAGCAAGCGCGCGACCATAGGCGGGCGCTTTATCCGTGTTGATGAATCGCGGGATCTGCCACTTCTTCACGTTGTTGAGGATTTTACCCAGAAACCGGTATGCAGCTTTGCTGTTACGACGGGAGGAGAGATAAAAATCGACAGTGCGGCCCCGGCTGTCGACGGCCCGGTACAGATACGCCCAGCGGCCATTGACCTTCACGTAGGTTTCATCCATGTGCCACGGGCAAAGATCGGAAGGGTTACGCCAGTACCAGCGCAGCCGTTTTTCCATTTCAGGCGCATAACGCTGAACCCAGCGGTAAATCGTGGAGTGATCGACATTCACTCCGCGTTCAGCCAGCATCTCCTGCAGCTCACGGTAACTGATGCCGTATTTGCAGTACCAGCGTACGGCCCACAGAATGATGTCACGCTGAAAATGCCGGCCTTTGAATGGGTTCATGTGCAGCTCCATCAGCAAAAGGGGATGATAAGTTTATCACCACCGACTATTTGCAACAGTGCCCGCTGCCCTACCTCTCACTAGTGAGGGGCGGCAGCGCATCAAGCGGTGAGCGCACTCCGGCACCGCCAACTTTCAGCACATGCGTGTAAATCATCGTCGTAGAGACGTCGGAATGGCCGAGCAGATCCTGCACGGTTCGAATGTCGTAACCGCTGCGGAGCAAGGCCGTCGCGAACGAGTGGCGGAGGGTGTGCGGTGTGGCGGGCTTCGTGATGCCTGCTTGTTCTACGGCACGTTTGAAGGCGCGCTGAAAGGTCTGGTCATACATGTGATGGCGACGCACGACACCGCTCCGTGGATCGGTCGAATGCGTGTGCTGCGCAAAAACCCAGAACCACGGCCAGGAATGCCCGGCGCGCGGATACTTCCGCTCAAGGGCGTCGGGAAGCGCAACGCCGCTGCGGCCCTCGGCCTGGTCCTTCAGCCACCATGCCCGTGCACGCGACAGCTGCTCGCGCAGGCTGGGTGCCAAGCTCTCGGGTAACATCAAGGCCCGATCCTTGGAGCCCTTGCCCTCCCGCACGATGATCGTGCCGTGATCGAAATCCAGATCCTTGACCCGCAGTTGCAAACCCTCACTGATCCGCATGCCCGTTCCATACAGAAGCTGGGCGAACAAACGATGCTCGCCTTCCAGAAAACCGAGGATGCGAACCACTTCATCCGGGGTCAGCACCACCGGCAAGCGCCGCGACGGCCGAGGTCTTCCGATCTCCTGAAGCCAGGGCAGATCCGTGCACAGCACCTTGCCGTAGAAGAACAGCAAGGCCGCCAATGCCTGACGATGCGTGGAGACCGAAACCTTGCGCTCGTTCGCCAGCCAGGACAGAAATGCCTCGACTTCGCTGCTGCCCAAGGTTGCCGGGTGACGCACACCGTGGAAACGGATGAAGGCACGAACCCAGTGGACATAAGCCTGTTCGGTTGGTAAGCTGTAATGCAAGTAGCGTATGCGCTCACGCAACTGGTCCAGAACCTTGACCGAACGCAGCGGTGGTAACGGCGCAGTGGCGGTTTTCATGGCTTGTTATGACTGTTTTTTTGTACAGTCTATGCCTCGGGCATCCAAGCAGCAAGCGCGTTACGCCGTGGGTCGATGTTTGATGTTATGGAGCAGCAACGATGTTACGCAGCAGGGCAGTCGCCCTAAAACAAAGTTAAACATCATGAGGGAAGCGATGATCGCCGAAGTATCGACTCAACTATCAGAGGTAGTTGGCGTCATCGAGCGCCATCTCGAACCGACGTTGCTGGCCGTACATTTGTACGGCTCCGCAGTGGATGGCGGCCTGAAGCCACACAGTGATATTGATTTGCTGGTTACGGTGACCGTAAGGCTTGATGAAACAACGCGGCGAGCTTTGATCAACGACCTTTTGGAAACTTCGGCTTCCCCTGGAGAGAGCGAGATTCTCCGCGCTGTAGAAGTCACCATTGTTGTGCACGACGACATCATTCCGTGGCGTTATCCAGCTAAGCGCGAACTGCAATTTGGAGAATGGCAGCGCAATGACATTCTTGCAGGTATCTTCGAGCCAGCCACGATCGACATTGATCTGGCTATCTTGCTGACAAAAGCAAGAGAACATAGCGTTGCCTTGGTAGGTCCAGCGGCGGAGGAACTCTTTGATCCGGTTCCTGAACAGGATCTATTTGAGGCGCTAAATGAAACCTTAACGCTATGGAACTCGCCGCCCGACTGGGCTGGCGATGAGCGAAATGTAGTGCTTACGTTGTCCCGCATTTGGTACAGCGCAGTAACCGGCAAAATCGCGCCGAAGGATGTCGCTGCCGACTGGGCAATGGAGCGCCTGCCGGCCCAGTATCAGCCCGTCATACTTGAAGCTAGACAGGCTTATCTTGGACAAGAAGAAGATCGCTTGGCCTCGCGCGCAGATCAGTTGGAAGAATTTGTTCACTACGTGAAAGGCGAGATCACCAAGGTAGTCGGCAAATAATGTCTAACAATTCGTTCAAGCCGACGCCGCTTCGCGGCGCGGCTTAACTCAAGCGTTAGATGCACTAAGCACATAATTGCTCACAGCCAAACTATCAGGTCAAGTCTGCTTTTATTATTTTTAAGCGGGTAATGACTCCAACTTATTGATAGTGTTTTATGTTCAGATAATGCCCGATGACTTTGTCATGCAGCTCCACCGATTTTGAGAACGACAGCGACTTCCGTCCCAGCCGTGCCAGGTGCTGCCTCAGATTCAGGTTATGCCGCTCAATTCGCTGCGTATATCGCTTGCTGATTACGTGCAGCTTTCCCTTCAGGCGGGATTCATACAGCGGCCAGCCATCCGTCATCCATATCACCACGTCAAAGGGTGACAGCAGGCTCATAAGACGCCCCAGCGTCGCCATCGTGCGTTCACCGAATACGTGCGCAACAACCGTCTTCCGGAGCCTGTCATACGCGTAAAACAGCCAGCGCTGGCGCGATTTAGCCCCGACGTATCCCCACTGTTCGTCCATTTCCGCGCAGACGATGACGTCACTGCCCGGCTGTATGCGCGAGGTTACCGACTGCGGCCTGAGTTTTTTAAATGGCGGAAAATCGTGTTGAGGCCAACGCCCATAATGCGGGCGGTTGCCCGGCATCCAACGCCATTCATGGCCATATCAATGATTTTCTGGTGCGTACCGGGTTGAGAAGCGGTGTAAGTGAACTGCAGTTGCCATGTTTTACGGCAGTGAGAGCAGAGATAGCGCTGATGTCCGGCGGTGCTTTTGCCGTTACGCACCACCCCGTCAGTAGCTGAACAGGAGGGACAGCTGATAGAAACAGAAGCCACTGGAGCACCTCAAAAACACCATCATACACTAAATCAGTAAGTTGGCAGCATCACCCGACGCACTTTGCGCCGAATAAATACCTGTGACGGAAGATCACTTCGCAGAATAAATAAATCCTGGTGTCCCTGTTGATACCGGGAAGCCCTGGGCCAACTTTTGGCGAAAATGAGACGTTGATCGGCACGTAAGAGGTTCCAACTTTCACCATAATGAAATAAGATCACTACCGGGCGTATTTTTTGAGTTATCGAGATTTTCAGGAGCTAAGGAAGCTAAAATGGAGAAAAAAATCACTGGATATACCACCGTTGATATATCCCAATGGCATCGTAAAGAACATTTTGAGGCATTTCAGTCAGTTGCTCAATGTACCTATAACCAGACCGTTCAGCTGGATATTACGGCCTTTTTAAAGACCGTAAAGAAAAATAAGCACAAGTTTTATCCGGCCTTTATTCACATTCTTGCCCGCCTGATGAATGCTCATCCGGAATTCCGTATGGCAATGAAAGACGGTGAGCTGGTGATATGGGATAGTGTTCACCCTTGTTACACCGTTTTCCATGAGCAAACTGAAACGTTTTCATCGCTCTGGAGTGAATACCACGACGATTTCCGGCAGTTTCTACACATATATTCGCAAGATGTGGCGTGTTACGGTGAAAACCTGGCCTATTTCCCTAAAGGGTTTATTGAGAATATGTTTTTCGTCTCAGCCAATCCCTGGGTGAGTTTCACCAGTTTTGATTTAAACGTGGCCAATATGGACAACTTCTTCGCCCCCGTTTTCACCATGGGCAAATATTATACGCAAGGCGACAAGGTGCTGATGCCGCTGGCGATTCAGGTTCATCATGCCGTTTGTGATGGCTTCCATGTCGGCAGAATGCTTAATGAATTACAACAGTACTGCGATGAGTGGCAGGGCGGGGTGATGCTGCCAACTTACTGATTTAGTGTATGATGGTGTTTTTGAGGTGCTCCAGTGGCTTCTGTTTCTATCAGCTGTCCCTCCTGTTCAGCTACTGACGGGGTGGTGCGTAACGGCAAAAGCACTGCCGGACATCAGCGCTATCTCTGCTCTCACTGCCGTAAAACATGGCAACTGCAGTTCACTTACACCGCTTCTCAACCCGGTACGCACCAGAAAATCATTGATATGGCCATGAATGGCGTTGGATGCCGGGCAACCGCCCGCATTATGGGCGTTGGCCTCAACACGATTTTCCGCCATTTAAAAAACTCAGGCCGCAGTCGGTAACCTCGCGCATACAGCCGGGCAGTGACGTCATCGTCTGCGCGGAAATGGACGAACAGTGGGGATACGTCGGGGCTAAATCGCGCCAGCGCTGGCTGTTTTACGCGTATGACAGGCTCCGGAAGACGGTTGTTGCGCACGTATTCGGTGAACGCACGATGGCGACGCTGGGGCGTCTTATGAGCCTGCTGTCACCCTTTGACGTGGTGATATGGATGACGGATGGCTGGCCGCTGTATGAATCCCGCCTGAAGGGAAAGCTGCACGTAATCAGCAAGCGATATACGCAGCGAATTGAGCGGCATAACCTGAATCTGAGGCAGCACCTGGCACGGCTGGGACGGAAGTCGCTGTCGTTCTCAAAATCGGTGGAGCTGCATGACAAAGTCATCGGGCATTATCTGAACATAAAACACTATCAATAAGTTGGAGTCATTACCCCGGAACAAAACGGATATTAAGTCATTATCAGAAAAAATAAACGATGCGATGGTAGGGCACAATGGTTTATTCATTTCTATAAAAAACATGGAAAATGAAAAAATTGTTGAACTCTATGCCAAAAATTCTGTTGTTCCAGCGGTCCTGCTTAATAAGTCGGGTGATATTCTCGACTATATGATCCAGACGGAAGAAAATAACACCGTGTACCGCAGTATCTCGCGGCGGGTTGCCGTGACGCCGGAACAGGGTAAAAGCAAACATGTCATCATTACGGTTGCCACGGATACTGGGTATCACACCCTGTTTATGGATAAGCTCAGTACCTGGCTGTTCTGGTTCAATATCGGTCTGGTCTTTATTTCTGTTTTTCTGGGCTGGCTGACCACACGTATTGGTCTGAAACCGCTACGGGAAATGACCAGTCTGGCTTCCTCCATGACCGTACACAGCCTGGATCAGCGTCTTAATCCCGATTTGGCTCCGCCGGAAATTTCTGAGACCATGCAGGAGTTCAATAACATGTTCGATCGCCTGGAGGGGTCATTCCGGAAACTGTCAGATTTCTCGTCTGACATCGCGCATGAGCTGCGCACAGCGGTCAGTAATCTGATGATGCAGACGCAGTTTGCACTGGCTAAGGAAAGGGATGTTTCGCATTACCGCGAAATCTTATTCGCTTACCTGGAAGAACTGAAAAGGTTGTCACGAATGACCAGTGATATGCTTTTTCTGGCACGTTCAGAGCATGGTCTGCTGCAGCTGGATAAACATGATGTGGATCTGGCCGCCGAACTGAATGAATTACGTGAGCTGTTCGAGCCTCTGGCAGACGAAACAGGAAAGACAATCACCGTTGAAGGAGAGGGCGTTGTTGCCGGAGACAGCGATATGCTGCGACGTGCTTTCAGTAACCTGCTTTCCAATGCAATCAAGTATTCTCCCGATAACACCTGTACAGCGATACACCTTGAGCGTGACAGTGACTGTGTGAACGTGATGATTACGAATACGATGTCCGGCCAGGTTCCCGCTAATCTGGAACGTTTGTTTGATCGGTTCTATCGAGCTGATTCATCAAGGGTCCACAACACGGAAGGCGCGGGGCTGGGATTATCAATTACAAGGTCGATCATTCATGCTCATGGCGGCGAGCTGTCAGCAGAACAGCAGGGGCGGGAAATTGTGTTCAGTGTGCGCCTGTTAATGGATTAATCCCGTTCTTCAGGAGAAACCTGGAAGGTGACAAAATTGTCATCATTCAGTCACGCGATAAACAGAGGCGGTTTTTTATAATCATACATAAATCAGGAGCAGAGTGATAACGCAATCGCCTGGTTCCTGGAGTGATGAATAACCCGCCCTGAGATCAAATGCTTTCTCTGTTATAAGCCGTTGATTGTTTGGGTATGAAAACACCGGAGACCCAACCATGAAAAAGATCCTTGTATCATTTGTTGCCATTATGGCTGTCGCTTCATCCGCCATGGCTGCAGAGACAATGAACATGCATGACCAGGTAAATAATGCCCAGGCACCCGCCCATCAGATGCAGTCAACCTCTGAAAAAAGCGCTGTTCAGGGAGACAGTATGACAATGATGGATATGAGCGGACACGATCAGGCTGCAATGTCCCATGAAATGATGCAAAACGGCAACGCTTCTGCCCACCAGGACATGGCGGAGATGCATAAAAAAATGATGAAAGGCAAACCAGGGGCCACCAACGAATCAGCAACGTCATTTTCAGAAATGAACGAGCATGAAAAAGCCGCTGTTGTGCACGAGAAGGCGAATAATGGTCAGTCTTCCGTTATTCATCAGCAGCAGGCTGAAAAGCATCGCAGCCAGATCACCCAGAATTAACCCGCAGCTCCACTTGTTAGACCCTCATTTGACGCCGAAGTCACTGGCTTACGCTCCCGTCCGGGAGCGTTTTTTTTATTCTTTCATTTATCATTGAGTCTTATGGGAATGGATTTAATCAGTTACTTAATCCCTGCCTCAGCAACAAGTCCCGGAAAGAGCAGCTTTATATTCCGGGTTTTTCTGCTCATAACCTCAACGGTGGCGCTTAGGATGTACTTTGTAAGTACCCAGAGTGTGTGTCATCAGTACCGGTGTTAATGCACCAGCCCATTCCAGCCATGTATACCCATGTAAATCCCAACAGCAGCAATCAGGGCGCTTGAAATATAGGGGGCTCTTCTGGCGATGGTATTGAAGCCACTCCAGCGTTTGGCGACCTGACGAACGCTGATCGCCGCACCCACTCCAACCGTTACGAGGGTCAATGCCAGGCCGATACTGAAACAAACAACCAGTGTGGCACCCAGCGTAAGCGCTTTAAGCTGAAGGCAGATCAACAATACAGTTATAGCTGCCGGGCAAGGGATAAGCCCTCCTGTCAGTCCAAATATCAGGATTTGCCCGTTGGTTACTTCTTTCCCGTCGAAGCGGCGTTTTATGTCATTGGCATGAGCCAGTTCGTGAGCGTCCTGATACTCTTTCGAATTCACATCCAGCCCATCAAGCTCAGAGTGGTCATGGTCATGGTCGTGTTCAGCGAACGCCACATCATAGTCATGGACATGACCACGATGTCCCAGAGACAGACGTACGTTGAAACTGTGAGGCTCAGGGATGGGAGATGTTGACTCCAGATAATCACCATGATCAACAAATTCAAAAGTCTGAGAGATCGTACTGTTTTCCCGAAGTGTGGTTAATGAGATATCTTCAGAAGCCCATCTTTGGCCACTAAGAGTGCGTAGCCGCCAGTGGGGAAGTTGTCCTTCTTCAAAAATGGACAGTTCAACTTTTCCATGGCCAGTATCGATCAACCTTGTTTCGTCATGGTGATGATGTTCATTCTCCTGCATTCCCTCCAGCCAGTTTTTCTCACCGCTCCAGGTTCGCCAGAACATCCAAAAAGCCGTACCAAGGATGATCACTGAAGAGACCATCTGTAGCCAGGGTTCGGCTGATTCTGCGGTAAATTTATTACTGATATACATCCCTCCAAAAGCAATCAGCCATACGACTGCAGTGTGCGACAATGTTGCCGCGACACCCAGCATCACGGCCTGACGTACGGTGCCTTTTATAGCAATGATGAATGCTGCCATCATTGTTTTGGAGTGCCCGGGCTCCAGTCCATGAAGCGCGCCAAGCAGAATGGCGCTGGGGATGAAAAACCATGCGTTGCCTTGCTGAAGAAGTGTCGTAAATTCGTTCATGAGAATCATTCTTGGTTATTAAGTGTAGGCCGGATTCTACTCCCCCCCAGTAAAATATACTACCCCCCAGTAGAATAACGCTGGTATAGTTACATAAAATATCCAGGAGAGTGAGAGCCCACATGTCACATACCATCCGCGATAAACAAAAACTGAAAGCACGTACAAGCAAGATCCAGGGGCAGGTTGCTGCGCTGAAAAAAATGCTTGATGAACCTCACGAATGTGCCGCTGTACTGCAACAAATAGCCGCCATACGTGGTGCCGTGAATGGTTTATTGCGTGAAGTGATTAAAGGACATTTGACTGAACATATTGTTCATGAAAGTGAAGAACAGAAACGAGAAGAAGACCTGGACGTTGTGCTGAAGGTTCTGGATTCTTACATCAAGTGACAGTTTGGCTAAAAGCCCTGAGCATTAATTTATCTAAATAACACGTTATCAAGTGACGGTTTTGGGCTGTTTGTAGCGGCATAGTGAGTTTGTTTAATCAATGAGCTTTAAGATGCCCCCCTTCATGCAAGGCAACGCGTACATTTCTGGTACATCTACTTCCCTTACTTTGCTCAGGGCAACCCACATTGTTAAAGCCTCTACTCGCTGACCATCAAAATCACCCAACGTCAGATAATGGAAAAAAATTTTGGATGACATTTTGAAACGTGTCCTCTGCTGTGAACGTCGAGAGATGCTACGCGAGAAAGGAGATGACCTACTTAGTATCCTGTTAAGTAGGTCTATCTGAAGAAGTAGACAACTTTAAAGTCTTTTTCATGTTAAAGGAGACAACTTTAATGTCTGTGTACACCTACCTTTGCTCAAATCAAAATGTTCTGACATACCAAAATGGAGTGTAAAATGACTCAAAACCAGGGTTCTGAGCCAGTACCGGCGAGCCGGACAGGGCAGCTCATCAGCGCCCGGGATATGGCCATGCAGAAATTCGAAGAAGGGATGCGGTTAATCTCGGAAGCGTCGGAACTGTGCGGTCTCTCTCTCTTCACCAGCAGAATTATGCAGCCCAACGCATTTGGTCTTCCGTCGTCACTGGATCGCACCATCGAGGAGGGGCGTAAGGAAATTGACCGTAAAACGTGGAAAAGGCTCTTTGAAGAAACAGGTATGGACCGGTACTGGAACCATAAGCAAAAAGAAGCCTTTAACGAATCCCTTCGTACGGATCCGCCCGTCGCTTCCCTGGAGATTGTTAAGGGAACATTACAGCATGCACTGGCTAACAGACGAGACACCCTTGCAGAAGGTTTCGTTGATGTTCTCAACAAGCTTGACCGAAGTTTCAAAAGCAATGCCAGGCAATATACAATGCCAAAAAAGCTTGTTCTTCGGGGGATTTTTCCTGGTGTGAACGTGCTGAGGTACAACGGTTTCTCGCAGGACAATCACTTTTGTTTACGCGACTTTGAGAATATTGTATGCATCTGTTCTGATACTCCAACACCTGCAACCGGCGGTGGGCTGAGTATGGTCGACAGGCTGACGGCCATGAGAAATACAGAATTCACAGGCGAGGTCAGTGATGAGAATGGCTGGCGGTGTCGCCTGTTTGAGAATGGAAACGTTCATATTTGCATCGACAGTATCTCGCTTCTGAATGCTCTGAACGATCTTATCAGCATATATTTTGCAAACCAGCTTCCGGCCGCAGGAAAAAAATGATGATTGAAAATGATAAAGAAAAAAGCCTGAACGATGCTACCCCGCCAGAGGTGCAGAATGACATCCGCAGCGAATCCACTGAAAAATCAAAGGAAATGGGTCGTTCAAGGTACTCATCTATCGCGATGATCGATTACTTCAATGCAATCGAACGTCTGTGCAAAGAGAAAGAAATTAACCCGGAAAATATCGATCTGAGCTTCAAAGTTCACTGGCTCAGAAACGCTGTTGGCGGCTCGTTTGCAAGGTCACAGGAGATGTTCGCGGAGTACCAGAAGTATGTTAAAGAGGTTCCTGAAGAGGCCCGTTACCTGGATATACCCGATGAGGTAAAGGTTGCACTCGGCGATATTATCTCGTACATCACCTGGCACTACCGTAGAAGCTATACCGCAATACAGAATGATAGTGTTAAAAAAGCTGAAGCACGTAGCATGCAGCTGGAGGAGGAGGTAACGCAGCTGTTACAGCGGCTTGAGCAAAGCGCTACCGATATGGATGAGCTGAAACTTGAGAATCAGGCACTACAGGGTCGATTAGAGATCCGGGACAGTACCGTCAAGGAGTTAGAAACAAGGCTGAATGTTGCCGAAGCAGAACTCGAAACCTGCCATCACCAGTTAGATAGCACACGGCATGAATTGAGCCTCGCACAGCAGTCAAATGACTCACTCTCCCAGCAACTGGCTGAACGTAAAACAGAGATCGCTGGTCACCTTGAATATCAAAAAAAGCTGAACGAAGAGATCAACACGCAGCGTTCTGATAACGCCGGTCTTTCCAGACAATGCGACCAGTTAAGTCAGACTGTGTCAGATACAAAGGCAGAGAGGGACAGGTTTGAACAGGAATTGATTGCTGCACAGAACCTTTGTACTGAGCTGAAAAGTGCACTGTCCGGGAAAGAGGGTGACCTGGTGGCGGTGAATGCCGAACTTACTGAACTCCATAAACTAAACGAGTCGCTGAGCGCCGACCTGAATAAAGTAACTTTGGTCAGCCAGGGCTATGAAGCGGAAGTGGCTGAACAAAGCAATGAACTCAAAACGCTCCAGGCCAAAGTAATGAAGCTGGAAGCTACCCTGGAGGCGGAGAAAACAATCTCAGAATCCCTGAAAGGCACCATTGATACATTAACTGGTGCAATGGCAGGGGGAGGTACTGGAAAGTCAAAACAGCCGCGTAGCAGAAAAACATCATGATAAATGAAGCCAGGTTGATACACTTCTCTGCATCCCCTGGCACATAAGAACTTCTGCGGACATTCAGCCCGTCCGCAGGAGTTTTCGTCCTTCAGTCAACAAATGCACTACCTTTTTTGAGTCTCCACTTTCCAGAGCAGAAAACACGTTACCGATTCTACCAACAGCTTGTATCTGAGTGATAACCCCAGTCTTGTAATCATCTAGGATCCCTGACAGGAAAGCGTTCAGTTTTGTCTGTTCGCTTAGCGAAAGCATGTAGGACATTTTTTCTCCATTTTAAGCAGGTGTGTCAGTTGAAAGAGGTTTGCGTGATTCTGGAAAATGAGGCAGCACCATAGTTTCAGATGCTGTGGTCGCATCCCAGTGCCACCATCCATAAGGCCCATATTCACGGTTGTAATAATCTTTTTTGAGTTGCTTTCGGGCCAGATAAGCAGGAGTGGCCATACCAAATACTTCCATCGGGAACGGCTTATCGCTTTTTGTGTCGAGCAGGTAGAAGTCAGGGAACACCTCACTAATACTCGCATCATAACGCATGGGCTTAACGTACTGCCGGTGCTCTGCATCCAGCTTTTCTGCAACAACCGCCTCATAGGAGGAGTCCAGAGGTATCCAGTTCTCGCTAACGTGCATCAGCACAATTTGATGAGCTCTTACAGAAGGGCCTCTGCCGGTTACCGCAGCTGGTGACGTCAACGCAAAGACAACTATTTTCGCCCCGGATTTCCATGCTGCGTACTCCGATGAAAATCGTTTCTTTACGCTATCCCAATGGACTTCTGAATTGAAAAAAATCAGCGGTAGCCCCCCAAAATTCCGCAGGGGTAAAAATTTAAGTGGCTTCTCATGCTTTTCAGCATCGTAGCGAGGTAAAACTGACAGGAGCATGAGACGTTTATCACTCATCGCCTGTGATGAAAGACGCTGAATTTGCGACTGAGCGACAGGTTGTTTCGGGTCAGGTACACCAATGAATAAATGGTCACCTATGCAGGCTCTGCCGGTACGAATTTGTTTAGCGGTTTCAAGCAGACGATACCGTACCAGTGAATCGTTACGTTTCCCTGCCATTTTCGGGTACCAGACATTCAGACCAGACTCTGTCCACAAAAGACTAAGCAAGCCCAGGAGGGTCATTGAGGCCTGACCTCCTTCTGGTCGCTGAACATGGGGCAGGGGAGGCACTTCTGATTTTTCAGGAGGATCTTTCTCTGTCATACCGATACCGAGCCTTACAGCCATATCACCTTCGGTTGTAATCCGGACCACACCACTCGCATATCCTTTCAGGCCGGTATGCCGGGCATCAAGGGAGAAGAATACACAGGAAGGATCATGCTCAATGCCCGTGTTAGCGGCTTTGACGAGAATAAAGGCATCACCGTTCGGTAAAGCACGAACATAAAGTCGCTTTTCTCCTTTTCCACGACATCCGCAGGTGATGACTGATTTTTGACCTGAGGTGTGGTGTGCCTTTTTAAGAGCCGACTGCCACCCTTTAGCAAACTCATCCTGCGTTTGAAAGTCAGGTGAATACCTTTTGACGTTTGGATCGTCGTCGTAAGCAATCATCACTGCGAATTTTTGGCTCATAGTAGTCTCCTAAACAGGAAGTTTAATATCCCAACCAGAGCAACACTTCCTGAGCGTCATACTGTTCCTTTACGCCCATGTCGCTAAAGAATTCTTCGAAATCTGTTTCGGGAACGCAATGCCTGGACAGTTCTTGTAATGCTCGTTCTTTAGATACCGTCTCACCTTCAGCTGATTCGAAATACGTCATGGTTGACCTCTGACATTATTACAACAATCTTAAGCATTTAAATTGATGAAGGAGCTCAGGTCAGCTGACTTCGTCGTAAAACTGCCGCAAGCGCTGGGAGGCTGCAAATTCAATTCGTGACTTCAGCAGTTTGGCGACGGCCGCAAAGACATCAACGACCACGGAGTTCCCAAACTGTCTGTAAGCCTGTGTATTGGACACAGGGATACGGAAAACACTTTCCCCGGGTTTATCGAAGCCCATTAGCCTGCTGCATTCACGTGGCGTTAGCATGCGTGGCCGACGGTCCATGTTGTATGTGTTATGGAAATCAGTTTCTCCCAGTTCATGAGACCAGCCCCGATCAATAAGAATTTCAGATCCGTCTTTCATATAGCGGCTTGAGAGGGTTCTGGTGACACTATTAACATTGGAAGGATCTACTAGTCCAAAACCAAAACCATTGCCTTTTGCCGCATGTTTCTTTGCATAGTTGTATAAGTACTCCCAGAGTTTAGGGGAGAGGATGTATTTACTATCTACGCTCGGATCCAGTAAATCTGAGAGAGAAGGGCGCTTGTCCGGATAAAAGTCTTTAATGTCTCTCAGAGTAAAACCGTCTTTCAGACGTAGGTCGCGGCGAAAACCAATAAGGACGATACGTTCACGGTGCTGGGGTCGGAAATGACGGCCATCGATGACTTTAGGATCATCCGCGCCCGTGCTTTCGCTGTTTGCGACGTCGTAGCCAAGCTCATCGAGCGTTTTCATGATGATGTTAAAGGTATTACCCTTATCGTGACTCTTCAGATTTTTTACGTTTTCCAGAACAAAAATTGCAGGTTGTTTTGCCCGGATGATCCTGGCCACATCAAAGAAGAGCGTACCCTGAGTGTCGCACTCGAAACCGTGTTTGCGACCCATAGAGTTCTTTTTACTGACACCGGCGATGCTGAATGGCTGGCATGGAAATCCCGCAAGAAGAACATCATGATCCGGGATAGAGGCATCGATAAATTTGTATGCCTCGTCATCAGTAACCTCGGGCCGGTTGCTAAGAGTGATGTCACGGATGTCTGAATTGAAGCGGTGCTCGTTCTCATCGCAATACCAGTTCGCCCGGTAAGTACGGCTGGAATAAGTATTCCATTCGCTCGTGAAAAGACATTTACCACCGATGGCATCAAATCCGCTTCGCAGTCCACCTATCCCTGCAAACAGATCGATAAAGCTAAAGTGCCTGTCCTCATAATCAGCAGGTCGTGAAGGTATTAAAGTCTGTAGATAGCGTCCATCTGCGATACTCAGCTCACAATGCTCAGGTATGCATGTAACCTGACGTTTAAGGGATGCACGGGACCAATTACTGCCATTTTCATCATTTAATACCTGAGCCAGATATTTCAGGTCATAAATGGTCGAAGCTGTTAACAAAGTTTTGTGGATCAGAGATGGTGTTTTATCCACATCATTCAGGTCTGTCTCAAGATCATGAGTGTAACGTTTCATCCAAACTCTCTCAGGAATAATATCTTTGAGATAGATTAACACGCTTAATTTGGATTATTTTTTGGTTCAGGTTCTAAATTTATTGTGATTATTCTGCCTTTAAGTTGCAAAAAGATTGGTTTTAAGCCCGCCCATGAAATAATGACTTGTTAAAATACTGCCTGTAAATAGGCTTGTGGATACATGTCTGTACTCAACAAATCAAGGTGAAATGATGTTTTTTTTAACAAAGTTACTTTTGCCCATCATGATTGTTGTATTCCCAGTGGCGTCCTGGGGGAACTCAACAACTTTTGAGGCAAAGGTGGTTAAGATTGTTGACGGTGACACCATAACTGCGTTGGATGCTCAAAACACAACCATCAAAATACGGATGTATGGTATAGACGCTCCTGAATCTAAACAGGCTTTTGGCCAAAAAGCAAAACAGGCCTTAACCACAGCTATAGCAACTAAAATCGTTACCGTGATAGACCATGGTACGGATATCTATGGCCGTATGTTAGGTACCATCTGGTTAGATGGATATGATATCAATGCCTCTATGGTGGACAGTGGATATGCGTGGGTTTATCGGTTCGAAGATAACGCCATTGTCCCTGGCTATATCAAATATGAATCCGCAGCACAAAAGGAGGCAAAAGGGTTATGGGCAGACACCAACCCTGTCCCACCATGGCAGTGGAGACAGGCAAACGAAAAGCCCAGAAAGGTGAAAGGGAAGAAATAACCATGATGAAAGAGCCTCATCCGTTACTTCAGTTGGTACTAAACGATTCCGGTCGTCTAACCATGCCTGTTTATTATAGAGATCAACAGTATTGCCCGACTTGCCTTACAAAGGTGTTGAAGAGTGAGGATGGAAGTTTGGCGCACCTCGGGGAAATAAATCAAAATACATGTAGACCTTCTATTTCAGTAGTTGTGACAAAAGCAATTATTGAAATGTTATGTGACGGGGAAAAAATATTTGTAAATCCAATACGATACCGAGGCCGGGTGCTGGCACCCTCAGTAATTTTTTCTCCCGACACTCACACTTTCAAACCGTTTATAAATACAGACTATCAGCCTGTGGGAGCAAACTGGAAAAGTGAAAAGGGATATAAACTCGGTCTGTTTTATCTCAAAGATCGAGCCAACTCTATCAATAAAGAGGAATTTGATTTCATTGCCGTTATAGACCCTAAGGCAATGCAGAAAGAATTTATTTCGGCCTGGTCTGAGGTTGATGAAAAAAATCCATTGGAAACGCTGAAGCAGATCTTACGATCTAAAAACAACTCTTCTTTATGGGTAAAATGGCCTGGCAAAATTGAGCATGCGCAAAAAGGAAATTGCAACGAAAATTACTGGTTCGATTATCAATCTGATAATCAGGAAGTGAACTGTACGGTCTCTGTTGTAGGTATCGAAGGTAACAGTTCCGGTGAGACAATTTATAGATTGCAAACTTTGCTAAAGCGTAAGCTCAATGAATATCAACTGGTTCGGTCTTTAGGGACTATTATGCTTCTTGATAATACCGGGAATATGATTCCATCAAACCATCCTTATTTTGAAGTCATCTCAAAAGCATGTATAAATGGAGTGCGTGACTTTGTTCGTCAAAACCCGTGGGTAGTCTGACGGTCAACTATAAAGCATAATATAATTAGTAATAACAAGGAACAGACATGAATGAAAACTCAGTAATCTTAATAAGTTTATTTTGGTTTTTTTTTGGATCGAGTGTTGTAGCTGGTTTTATGGATGCATCATTATATTGCTGGATTTTTGCAGCCATAAGCGCATTGTTTCTTCTTTCGGTGATACAAACACCAAAGGAGTTAACGGTATCTATTCTTCTTGCGGTACTTATGGCAAGCTCCGCAGGTGTTTTCATTCTGGCTTATAAAGTCAAAACGAATGTCGTTTCACCAATCTATCTCTTAAAAAAGCCTACTGCATACATGGCTGAAATAGATAACCGAAGGATTCATGGTTACTAAATATTTTGCAATTGCATCATTTGACGGTCCGGGTTTATTTACCCACAGCATCGACTAATTCAAGAGGTTACATATGATAGTTTCAGAAGCAATTTTTTATTCTTCTATTATTTCCTGGGTTCTTTATTGGTGGTTTATTGGAAATATTACTAAAAAGGTAGGGATGCTTGTTGTTCCACTCACGCTTACCTTCGGATGTTACATTTATGCAATTCATTTGGATGATTCCGAACAGCAAACCAATTTACGTTGGGAGCAGATCGGTTTTATTACCTTTATAATTGTGATAATGTGGGCAGGAAAGTTTGTGATGAAAAGACTATCTGAATGATGATCTAATCCACACTTTTCGATATCTTAGAAAAGTAACTTTGTGAGCAAACAGTCATATGACATGCAAAACGCTGATCTCAAAGACAGATGATGGATACACATTTAGCATTTCACCTTACGAAGACGGGTACCGCTTATCAGTCTCGCCTGAAAATCGTCACAATGGTACCCAAAGCTTTGACGGCTGGTTCCCACGTTTTTTTTCCGAACCACAGTATGCCAAATCATCTTTAACTAAGTTTCTCGGTGAGTCCTTAGTATGGGAAGAAGATTCAAGTAATGCTCTATGAGATTACTTATTATAAATTTTTCTATTAATCTCCATGGAGTGATATATGAATTTGGCCTATTTTTTATTTTTGTCTATAACTGTTATGCTTACGAGCTTTATTATTAAATCACTTGTCGTATTGGTAAAGTTCAAATTACTTCGTGATGAACGTCTCGAATATACCAGCAATAAAAATATTGATGAGATGTACGATTTAATGAATGCGAAGGAAGAAATCCTCATAAGGCATCATAAGCAGATGTTGGCATTGCATCTTTCACTATTAATATTCGTTCTATTTATTGCTTACATTTACTAAAAATAATTTTATTCAACATTTCAACAAAGGGTTTTCAATGGAAAGCTTCGAAACTGAACAAATGATTCAATATGCTTTCTACATAAATATCGTAATAACGACTGGTTTGGCATGGTTTTGCTTGCGGTCAGGATTGCATTACAATTTTTTCAGAAAAGCAGAGAGTGCCAGAACAAAAGGGCTGAGTAGTACCTCTACTGAACACGGTCCAGCAATTGTGAGAATAAAGAAGCTACAAGCATTAGTAGATTTTATTAGTAACTGTGCTTTTCTAATCCTTTCAATTGGCACAGCTTATATTTTGTATTTTTGGATCCACAGTTAACTCATACAAGGTAACTTCGGCAAATAACAACTTCTAATGCAGGACTTTAATAACTATAACGGATGCTACATGAAAAACGACAGTTTAATTACGCGGTATAAAATACTTAAAGGCGAACGCGATGAGTCTATCTTCACCATAATAATCGCGCTAGTAGTAAAGCTGGGGCTGGTAGCCCTGGCATTCTATCTGTTGCTTGGTTCCACGATTGATTGGTCAAGCTGGAAAACCTATGCCGCCATGTTGATCTTTGGAGCATTTCTCTAAAAGGATGACCACGGCAATACCAGGTCAGACAACAAGGTCGTTAGCATGATCGTTGGAAGCAACGGAAGCACCTTGAAAAAGGTCGGCAGCACTATAAAATCCATCAGCAATGCACACAAATAAACTACTGGTATCTTAAAATGAAAGTGAAAGAGTTGATCGCCATGCTGAACGAAAGAGACCCTGAGGCAATTGTTCTGATTTCCGGCTATGAAACGATCGGCGGCACGGAAGTCGCAGAAGCTGATTTGCTCATTGATATGCAGTCAATATGCTTAGAACAGGCTGATAATCTCACAGGAAACCGTAAAGTTGTTTCTTCCGGTGGTGAAGATTCAGTTTGGTTAGGCTGGAAAGATGATTACCGTACAAAGGTGTTTTTAGAAGATGCCCAAATTCCTGATCAAGATGAATGACGGTCAGCGTTGGCTTCAAAGGCAATCTATCAGTACGTGAAACGTAAATGTTAAAAAATAACCACATATGAATCAATAACTTATGTCAAAGCTAAGTAGAGATGTCCGGGGTGGGGCAAAGTTCAAATGTCCTTTGATAATATTGAATTCCTGGATAAAAATCGCATCTTAACCTCTTCGTTTGAGTACCTTGTTGGGTTGACCCCGTATTCGCTTTATTTGTAGTATTGGGCTGCTTTGAAGTGTTTCATGTTCAAACGCGACGTGTTCTGTAAGTTCTTCCTGACAACAGAGCCGACAATATATACACATCCGCTATGGAGAATCTGACAACCGCTATGCGTATTACGCCACCCTGAGTTTTTCCTTCCTCTGTCGTACTGAGCAAGCCTCAGCACGCACTCAATAACATCCCGTCTGCGGATGTGCTTTACCGTACGTAAAAATGTAGCCCTCCAGGGCTGACTGTATCTAAAAACTGAGAAATTACTATGTTGCTGTCCTCGACGCGTAAGGACTGGCTGGGTAACGTCCGTGGTGACGTTCTGGCCGGTATTGTTGTCGCGCTCGCACTCATTCCAGAAGCGATCGCCTTTTCCATTATCGCCGGTGTTGATCCCCAGGTGGGCCTCTACTCGGCGTTCTGTATTCCTCTCGTTATGGCCTTCTTTGGCGGACGTCCGGCGATGATTTCGTCCTCCACCGGTGCAATGGCTCTCCTGATGGTGACGCTGGTGAAAGATCATGGCTTACAGTATTTACTGGCTGCCTCCATACTGACCGGGGTATTCCAGCTGATAGCCGGATATCTGAAGCTTGGCGGGCTGATGCGTTTTGTTTCACGCTCAGTGGTCACGGGGTTTGTTAATGCACTGGCAATACTGATTTTTATGGCCCAGTTGCCTGAGCTGACCAATGTGACATGGCATGTTTATGCCATGACTGCGGCAGGGCTGGGGATCATCTATCTCTTCCCTTATATCAACAAAACCATTCCTTCACCGCTTGTGTGCATCGTGGTGCTGACTGGGATTGCCATGTGGCTGCATCTGGATGTGCGAACCGTCGGGGATATGGGGAAACTTCCCGACAGTCTGCCGGTCTTCCTGCTCCCGGACGTGCCTTTAAATCTTCAGACGCTGCTCATCATCCTGCCATATTCTGCGGGGCTTGCGGTGGTTGGCCTGCTTGAGTCGATGATGACCGCCACTATCGTGGATGACATGACCGACACGCCAAGCGACAAAAACAGGGAGTGCAAAGCTCAGGGCATCGCGAACATCTGCACATCCTTTATCGGAGGAATGGCAGGCTGCGCGATGATTGGGCAATCTGTTATCAACGTAAAATCCGGTGGACGCGGACGACTTTCAACCCTCACGGCGGGCGTGGTGCTGCTTTGCCTGATTGTGTTCCTGCGCAACTGGGTCTCCCAAATTCCGATGGCAGCGCTGGTCGCGGTGATGATTATGGTTTCCATCGGGACATTCTCCTGGCGCTCCATTGCCAACCTGCGGACACACCCCCTTTCAACCAGCGTGGTCATGCTTGCCACCGTCGCGGTTGTGGTGGCAACACATAATCTGGCCTTCGGTGTGCTGACCGGTGTACTGATTGCTTCGCTCAATTTTGCCACTAAAGTATCCCGGTTCATGCGTGTAACCTCAGTTCTGGAGGGGACGAGCCGGACGTATACCGTCACCGGCCAGGTATTCTTTGCATCAGCAGACCGCTTTACGAGCCACTTTGATTTCCGTGAAGCGATTGAGAATGTGGTGATAGACGTTTCACATGCCCATTTCTGGGACATCACGTCCGTCAGCGCCCTGGATAAGGTGGTCATTAAGTTCCGTAGAGAGGGCGCCGGGGTTGAAATACGTGGGATGAATGAAGCCACCCGCACCATCGTTGACCGGTTTGGTGTTCACGATAAACCTGAAGAAGTCGAAAAACTGATGGGCGGTCATTAACAGACTGGAGGGAAAACTATGAATAATACTGTTACAGCCTGTGTGGACGGTTCACTTTCAACGCGGTCAGTGTGTGAATATGCGGCGTGGGCAGCCCGCACTTTGCAATCACAGCTAGCACTGTTGCACGTTATCGAAAAAGACAGCACCCCGGTAGTGTCAGACCTGACCGGCACTCTCGGCATAGACAGTCAGCAATTGCTGACCGATGAGCTGGTAGAAATTGAAGGGCAACGTAATCGCCTGCTGATGGCCCAGGGGAAAGCAATACTGGAAAGTTGTGCTGAACTGCTTCAAAAACAGGGAAGCCCGGATGTGCTTTTGATGCAAAAACACGGTACACCGGATGAAGTTCTGGCAGAGCTGAGCGACCTTCGTCTCATGGTGCTGGGGCGTCGGGGTAGCCAGCATCCGGTAGGCTCTCATCTGGAAAGCGTTATTCGTCTGCAAAAGAAACCCCTACTGGTTGTTCCGGAGAACTACTCAGTGCCTTCCAGAGTCATGCTGGCTTATGATGGCAGTGAAGAAAGCAGGAGTAACCTGGAACGTCTGACGATGAGTCCCTTACTCAGGGGGCTGGAGTGCCACCTTGTCATGGTAAACGGTAAGAAGGAAGAGCTGCTGACCGCACAGCAAATTTTACGTGACGCGGATATAGAAAACAGCACAACACATCTTACCGGGCAATCAGTCGGGGACGCGCTTATTCGTTACGCCGAGGAAAATGCTGTCGATCTGATAGTGATGGGGGCCTACGGTCATTCCAGGTTGCGGCAGTTCTTTATCGGTAGTCATACCTCCGAAATGCTGCAAAAGACGCAACAACCGCTTCTTATCCTCCGTTAGCACTGATTATCTTAAATAAAAAAGGGCGAGTTCTCTCGCCCTTCGTCACAAGAACACGTTTAGTTCAGCCGGTTACCTTTTTCATCAACTACCTTCTCACCGTCCTCTTTCGTGAACGCGCTTTTCTGCGCATCGGGAAGAATATCCAGCACGACTTCAGAAGGGCGGCATAGCCGGGTACCCAGCGGCGTTACCACGATAGGGCGATTGATCAGAACAGGGTGCTGCAACATAAAATCGATTAACTGCTCGTCAGTAAAGCGGTCTTCCGCCAGCCCTAACGCTTCAAAAGGTTCGACATTCTTACGCAGCAGCGCTCGTACCGTGATCCCCATATCCGCAATGAGTTTTACCAGCTCAGCTCGTGATGGTGGGGTTTCAAGATAATGAATAACGGTCGGCTCTGTACCGCTGTTGCGGATCATTTCAAGGGTATTGCGTGACGTGCCGCAGGCCGGGTTGTGATAAATGGTAATGTTGCTCATATCAGTATCTCATTACAAAGTGAAAGACAGACGAAGCGCCAGTGCTGCAAGCGTGACAAACAGCACGGGGATTGTCATGACAATGCCCACCCGGAAGTAATATCCCCAGGTAATTTTGATATTTTTCTGCGACAGAACGTGCAGCCACAGTAACGTTGCCAGACTGCCGATAGGGGTAATTTTTGGCCCCAGGTCGCTGCCGATGACGTTGGCGTAAATCATCGCTTCTTTGATAACACCGGTCGCTGTGCTGCCATCAATCGACAGCGCCCCGACCAGCACGGTCGGCATATTGTTCATCACTGATGACAGGAAGGCCGTCAGGAAGCCCGTACCCAGCGTTGCCGCCCACAATCCCTGCTCTGCCAGCTGATTCAGCAAGGAAGAGAGATAGTGGGTCAGACCGGCATTTCGTAAGCCGTAGACCACCAGGTACATCCCCAGCGAGAAGATAACGATTTGCCAGGGCGCACCACGCAGCACCTTACCGGTGTTAATGGCATGCCCTTTTTTCGCAACAGCAAACAGAAGCAATGCACCAGCGGCTGCGACCAAACTGACCGGTACGCCCAGCGGCTCCAGTCCGAAGAATCCCACCAGAAGCAACACCAGAACCAGCCAGCCGGTTTTAAAGGTATTCACATCACGTATAGCGTCTTTCGGTTCTTTCAACAGAGAAACGTCGTAAACGGCGGGAATGTCCTTACGGAAAAACAGATGCAGCATCACCAGCGTAGCCGCAATCGCGGCCAGGTTAACCGGGACCATCACGGCGGCATATTCTGAGAAACCAAGCTTAAAGAAATCCGCCGAGACGATATTCACCAGGTTTGAGACAATCAGTGGCAGGCTTGCCGTGTCAGCGATAAACCCTGCGGCCATGATAAACGCTAAGGTTGCTCCCCGGCTGAATCCCAGCGCCAGCAGCATCGCGATAACGATAGGTGTCAGGATCAGTGCCGCACCGTCGTTGGCAAACAGTGCCGCAACCATCGCACCAAGCAGGACGATCCAGGTGAAGAGCAGCCGCCCCCGGCCATTCCCCCAACGGGCAACGTGCAGCGCGGCCCATTCAAAGAAGCCGGATTCGTCGAGCAGAAGACTGATGATGATCACGGCGATAAAGGTGGCGGTCGCATTCCACACTATCTGCCAGACCACCGGAATATCCCCCAGATGAACGACGCCAGTCAGCAATGCCAGAATTGCGCCCAGTGAGGCACTCCAGCCAATCCCCAGCCCTCTGGGTTGCCAGATAACCAGGACGAGCGTGAATAAAAAGATAGCACCAGCCAGTAACATCAGAAACTCCATTCACATTTGTTTATTCGGATATATATATCGCCATCAGCAGGAGACAGATGCCACGCTACTGAGCTTGTTGCGTATGTTTTCTCGTTCACAGTTCCAGGCTGTATCAATAATACCCGCAGCCCATGCTGGCATGTGTGGCGACAGTCGGTAATGCACCCATTTTCCTTCGCGACGGTCGATGACCAGCTCGGCTTCACGTAAAAGGGCCATATGGCGAGAAATTTTTGGCTGAGACTCTGCGGTTGCCGCACAGATGTCACAGACGCACATTTCACCGGACTCCCTGAGAAGCATCACGATAGTTGAACGGGTCTCGTCGGCGAGCAGTTTAAAAAGCTGAACAGGCTGTAGCATGCTTAACCTCGTAAAAAAATAACAATACATATGGTATTTCATATGTGATAACTTTTAAAGCATAGCTTATGAAATGGAGATTTTTTATGACCGACTTACCAGCAATCGAACCGGCTTATTTTGATGATGCGCTTGCCAGCAAACTTACGGGCAACAACGAAACCATGCCGCGAATTCTCATCCTGTACGGTTCAGTACGAGAGCGGTCCTACAGTCGTTTTGCAGCGGAAGAGGCCGGGCGGTTGCTGGCAAAGATGGGGGCTGAGGTGAAAATATTTAACCCATCCGGTCTGCCGTTACCCGATGATGCGCCCGAAAGTCACCCCAAAGTGCTTGAACTCCGCGAGCTGGTCAGGTGGTGTGACGGAATGGTCTGGAGTTCTCCGGAAAGACATGGCGCCATGAGCTCGGTGATGAAGGCCCAGATTGACTGGATACCCCTGAGTGAAGGTGCTGTTCGTCCTTCCCAGGGTAAAACGCTGGCCGTCATGCAGGTTTGTGGTGGTTCACAGTCGTTTAACACGGTCAATCAGATGCGGATACTTGGCCGCTGGATGCGGATGTTCACCATCCCCAATCAGTCGTCAGTGCCAAAGGCATGGCAGGAATTTGATGATGAAGGGCGCATGAAACCCTCACCCTGGTATGACAGGATTGTCGACGTTACCGAAGAGTTGTTCAAAATGACGTTACTCCTGAAAGGGCACACAGCCTACCTGTCCGACCGCTACAGCGAAAGGAAAGAGAGTCATCAGGAGCTCGCGGCACGGGTCAATCAGGCCAAAATCTGACAGCCAGGCATGCCCGGATGGATTACCGGGCTTTAAATCGGTTTCTTCCCAAATATCTCTTCAGAGCGTGACTGAAGTTTCACCAGGGCATTGAACATATCGTCCTGATCCAGGGAACGCTGGGATTTCTTCGTCGTGGGAGCTTTACGCCTGCGAGAAGGGCCGTCTCCGGATGGTACGGATTGCGACCGGTTATTATCCCGCTCGGCCTGGACCAGCTGCGCCATTTCCAGGGCCCGCCCCAGACGTTTGTTATCCACAATGGCCCCCTGATCGATTTCAGAAAGCTTGTCATAGGTGGAGTAGGGAAGTGATACGCCATTAAGCCGGAGCTCTTTATGTCCATCCGGGTAATGCCAGACATCGATGTATTTACCAATCGCCCGACGACTGAATTCGCTGTCTTCAATCAGATAAAGGACTTTGTCGTATTGCACTGTGAGTGATTTCGACACTTTACGAGCTTCACGCCAGTTAAATACCATATCAAGATCGTCATCGACATCCAGTTCCCGATGAACATCAAACGCCTGGCGAGGCGCTTTTGCGAAACGACGGTTGTAATCGTTCATGAACTCTTCGGCAAATGCGTTCGCAGCTTCCATGGAACTGATGCCCTGGAGCCTGAGCTCCTTGACCAGTCGGTCCTGAAGCGTCAGGTGCGCCCGTTCAACGCGGCCTTTGGCAGCACTGGTTTCTGCACAAATGGTCTGAATGTTCAGTTCATGCATCGCACGGCCAAACTGGGTATCGCCGTCGCCGCCGGTTGCATTTTTATTGTTGATCCTGAATACGCTGGCTTTGTCGCTGTACAGCGCAAGCGGTTTGCCATGTTTTTCAATATAGCCCCGGGTCGCTTCAAAATAGGTGAAAGTAGACTCAGATTTCACGAAAAGAAGCTGCATTAAACGACTGGTTGCGTCATCAACGTAAACCAGTGCCGTACACTTAGGTCCCCGATTTTCAAACCAGTGGTGGTCGCAGCCGTCGATTTGTATGAGTTCACCGGCACAGGCACGGCGGTAACGAGGTTGCTGAATTTTTGGCGCACGTTGCTTACGTGGGACCCACAGACTGGCCTGAGTCATCAGCTTACGGACGGTTTCTTTGGAAAGATGAACACCGTGCACCTCAGACAGTTTTTCACAGGCCAGCGTCGGACCGAAATCGTTATAGCGTTCGCGAATAATGTTCAGCGCGTATGCGGCCAGTCCCTGAGGCAACTGGTTGTTACTGGATTTACCACGACGGCGGCTGGTCATGCCAATCGGACCATCTTCACGATAACGCGCAAGCAGACGACGGCACTGACGGTCGGAGATACCAAGCCGCTGAGCTGCCATTTGTGTTGTCAGACGCCGGTCGATGACATCCTGAATGATTTTGAGTCGGTTAACTTCATCCAATGTGAAAAACTCCGCTGCGAGAGCCGTCATGGTAATCCTTACTTGATTATACACGCCGGACATCTTAACTTAGCCATTATCGGACATTACAACTTTGCTACTACAACTTATGTCAAAGCAAGTTTAAAATGTCACCTCTTTGTGCAAGATAGAAAGGGCACTTTCAGCCTATGTAATCATATTAATGTGACTGCTGCGTTATCCCACTCAACCAATTAATAAAGCAAAAGTTAAATATGAAAGACTGGAATAAAAATATAACGAAAACATCTTAATATGGAAATATCTGTGTCAACGGGATCTTTAGTTATTGAATATCTGGTTCTAAATAGGTTCTACATTCAACGGGAAGGGAAACCAAATATCTATATGTTTTTTATAAATACCATTACGTGGCAAACAACAATCTGCATATTTTTTTAAAGAATCTCCACATGGACAAATATTTTCTGGCGATAATACTCCATCATGTTCTTTCGCCTTAAATCTCCAGGTCGTAATATTGAAAATTTGATGTGGGGATTGTATGTATTTGACAACACTAATTAAAGTTGAATAGTTATAATGATCACCATCATTGGAGAAAAAAACACTACATTTGTTAACGGGATTACTAACTATGTCATAAGTAATTAATTCAAAATCGATCACTTCATCAAAGCAAAGAACTCCATTATAAAGTTTATTTTTAACATGACCACAATCATTAATAAAACTACGGGTTGTATTACATACTGAACATTTCACTTCTTTTATTATTTCACGAGAACTACCGAAGATTTTATATGGGAATAACGCCTGCCAATTACATACCATTCTCGCTAAGAAGTTAACACCATAGAAATTAACCTCAGGCAGAAACTCATTATTTTCTTTAATATGTATTAAATCTATTTCTATCCTTTCAAGTTCTACCCATGCTTCATAAAAATCACCTCTTGTAAGTAAATTAATGACTTGAATATATTTTAAATGGGCTAGTAAAATTGTTTTGTATAAAAACAATCTGTTTGATTCATTATTCAAGCTCAAGGATTGAGCTTTTTTTAACTCAGCATTAAGATAATCAAGAATAGCACTATCTTCTTGAGTAATACACATCCAACGCTTTAACTTTTCGTGAATATTCATAATATCTATATAGATTTTTATTTGATTTTGTTAATTACTTTTAAAACATCGTCTACTTTTCCAGAAACAGTGTATTTCACATGTTTTCCTGATTTATTTTTTTTAATTATAGAGACTTTAACGTCTATATCTCTAGTTCCAAAGTTATCAATTTTTTTCTGAATATAATTTGAAACAAGATTTACTAAAAAAGGTATCATTACTGATGTGGCAAAGAAAGTGCCTAACGCTAACGTTATACTGTTTAATTGCAGGTACGAAACACCATTAGAATCTCCGTACACTTTAACATTAGAATGTGATTGCTTGGTGAACTGGAAAAAATCCAGTGCATTACCTCCAGTAATTTTTGAACTATCAAAAACGATCGCAATCTCATCATCTTGAGGTTCATATGAAGAAATGATTTTTACCTCTTCATCTTCATCACTCATTTCACTCAAAGTAATGGGGTTCATTCTCAACTCCTTGTTTTATATTTTTACATTCAAATTTTACTATACGACTGGTTAATTGCTCCTGTCCAACACACACCAGAGTTCATATGCTTAGCATACAAGGGACCAATGCCAGTAGCGACAGGCTAGTGTGTCAAAAAACCACATGAAGATCAATCTCCTGCGGAAAATTTGGCCGCAATTAGTTTCATTGTCCTTTCCATGCCTTGATAAACTGTCGCATCTGTAATGTTTAACCTTGCGAGTTCCTTAAGTATTCTAGCTTTGTTTCTGATCACTATTTTTTCTACTTTAAACTCTTGCATAGCATCATCAGGGTTTGAAACTAAATCGGGATAAACAGCATTATTCCCAAATAATAAGAATGCACCTGACTGTGATGACATCCTTTCATTATTATTTCTTCCTTTAACGAAAATTAACCTTTCCAAATCTGATGGTATAATTACATCTTTAAAATAAGGTTTTTCATCTTTAATGTAATGTATGAGTTTTTGACAAGCTTCAGTTTTATTGAAAGCCTCCTTGTCCATTTTACAATCCAGCTGATCTTTCAGTGTTTGACTTAGCATTGATATATTTGATATGCAACTTACTGTATCAGAGTCAAAGAATTTTATACGATCCCTTTTTGTTTTGAAAATAATAACATGTCCATCAACCTCATTTGTATTTTCATTATTACTAATGTCGCAACAAGCGAAATACAGAGCGATTAGTGGATTTGATGTTATATCCAACAAACGAGTTGGTAGTCCGTAGTGTTGCATCCTTACTAACTTGTCTAGCATTGTTTTATCATCAACAAACTCAGTTGGCCTTGCTGTTAGGGCTTCACGGACTAAGGAAGGTGCGAACAAGTTCCTGATATGAGATCATCATATTCATCCGGAGCGCATCCCAGAGGGACATCATGAGTCATCAACTCACCTTCGCCGATAGTGAATTCAGCACTAAGCGCCGTCAGACCCGAAAAGAGATTTTCCTCTCCCGCATGGAGCAGATTCTGCCATGGCAGAATATGACCGCTGTCATCAAGCCGTTTTATCCCAAGGCGGGCAATGGCCGACGGCCCTATCCGCTGGAGACCATGCTGCGTATTCACTGCATGCAGCATTGGTACAACCTGAGCGACGGTGCCATGGAAGATGCCCTGTACGAAATCGCCTCCATGCGTCTGTTTGCCCGGTTATCCCTGGATAGCGCCTTGCCGGACCGCACCACCATCATGAATTTCCGCCACCTGCTGGAGCAGCATCAACTGGCCCGCCAATTGTTCAAGACCATCAATCGCTGGCTGGCCGAAGCAGGCGTCATGATGACTCAAGGCACCTTGGTCGATGCCACCATCATTGAGGCACCCAGCTCGACCAAGAACAAAGAGCAGCAACGCGATCCGGAGATGCATCAGACCAAGAAAGGCAATCAGTGGCACTTTGGCATGAAGGCCCACATTGGTGTCGATGCCAAGAGTGGCCTGACCCACAGCCTAGTCACCACCGCGGCCAACGAGCATGACCTCAATCAGCTGGGTAATCTGCTGCATGGAGAGGAGCAATTTGTCTCAGCCGATGCCGGCTACCAAGGGGCGCCACAGCGCGAGGAGCTGGCCGAGGTGGATGTGGACTGGCTGATCGCCGAGCGCCCCGGCAAGGTAAGAACCTTGAAACAGCATCCACGCAAGAACAAAACGGCCATCAACATCGAATACATGAAAGCCAGCATCCGGGCCAAGGTGGAGCACCCATTTCGCATCATCAAGCGACAGTTCGGCTTCGTGAAAGCCAGATACAAGGGGTTGCTGAAAAACGATAACCAACTGGCGATGTTATTCACGCTGGCCAACCTGTTTCGGGCGGACCAAATGATACGTCAGTGGGAGAGATCTCACTAAAAACTGGGGATAACGCCTTAAATGGCGAAGAAACGGTCTAAATAGGCTGATTCAAGGCATTTACGGGAGAAAAAATCGGCTCAAACATGAAGAAATGAAATGACTGAGTCAGCCGAGAAGAATTTCCCCGCTTATTCGCACCTTCCCTAAATTTGATTCACTGTGCAAATGCTTGAAGTTACCTTTTTTGTTTTTCCTGAAAACTGATGGAGCCAACTCGTAAGATACATCAGAATGTCCACGATAAAATATTTCTGCATCTTCTTCATGATCTTGTTCTAAAACACGCGCCATGAAACTTTGAACATTATCTATTATTGGGTAGTTATCAACTTCATCAGGAAGTGCTTCAGTAGGAGGAAGTGGTGTACTTCTTGTCGTTATATTTAGAAGTGCTAATGTTTGATTTAAATCACGTGCTTTTATTCCCCAGTGAGTCCGTTTCAGCCCATATGCACCTAATTCTAAAGCTGTTTGATATAACTCTTTGTTTATCACTACGACATCATCTTGTGAGTGAGTGATTCTGAAATCAAACTCAACATTTTTGTTAACTGTTCGTAGATTTGAAATTACACCAAGTCGCAAAGTAATGTATTCAACATTGTCTCGGGAATAAAGTTCTGACATAAAAAGCGTAGGTAATTTCTCAATATAAGATAATGCTTTATCATTCAAAGGCGTTAACTTCAACCGGATGTCATCAGAGGTGCCTTCTAACATACGTGATATAGGAAAATCACAACTCCCACTAACCCGTTCATACATGGGCCAATGTTCAAAATAGTCAGGTTCTCCGCCCATAATTAGATTAAACATTAAAACTAAATCCTTATATTTTACTTAATGAATTATTTACAATCCAATCAATTGCGCCAGAGGTGCGAATCCAAGGCTTTATATTATGATTCACATAATAAATGGCTTCATCCATTCCACCTAACGTGATATATCCACTGTTAGACTTGATCTGTAATCTGCACTTCGATAACAAGCCGGGGATGTGTCTATTAGAATCAATCGCAGCTTTAGCGATATCATCGGCATCCGGGGATGACTGTCGGTAGGCGAGTAGGGCGCGTGTATACTGAAAAAACGAACGCATATCCCCAGGATAATCGTCCAGTAGCAAGGCCAGATCATCCACCATTTCAAGCTCAAGGTAATAGTTCGCTAATAAATGACGAATCCCCTGGTTATCGTTCGGGTTGAGCTTCAGCATTTCGCGGCTATGAGCCATAGCCGGATAAAAATTACCAGACTCCCATAAGGCCTCAGCCAAAGCTGCTTTTGCTCTCATATATGGACGTGTTTCGACAAATCCCCAGAAACGTCCTGCGAACTCCTGAAAATCCTCGCCAAGTGCAATGCTGGCTGCGTACAAAGCAGTCTCCAGCTTCCCGATTTTTGACTCAGGAGGTTCTTGAGATATCTCGCAGTAGAATGAGTATGCGTCAGCACAGAGCGGGGATTTCTTGATAGCTTTTCTGATGAGTTTCAGCACAACTTCCAGGTCATCATTTTCCCAGGCATCGAACATGAACTCCTGAGCCGCAACCAGATCTAGATGTAATTGCTCAGAGCTGACAGCAGTTTTATACAAATCAACGCGCTTTGTAGTCGGGAATTTAATCATCTCAAGTATCCTTTTGGGGACTCACTGTTCCGGTACTTTGCAGCACTGATGGTCGATTCTATCGCTTTGAACTTGCCACAAACAAGCTCGGGTCTGCCAGAACGGGATTGATAGCCCGGAGCTGTTCCTGGATGCGCACCTGAGCCTTACGGCTGGGCGATTTTTTGCTTCGTTCCCGTTTGCCTTCGCTTTCCCGCTCATCCTGTTTTACCTGAGCCAGTCGGAGTACAGTCCCGAGACGTTTGTTATCAACAATCTGCCCCTGGTCGACACAGGCCAGCTTATCAAATGCCTGGCACTTAAGGCTCCGGTGCCCATAGAGGAAGGCGAGGGTGCCATCGGGATAATCCAGTACTTTAATTTTTTCACCGGCAAGACGGCTATTTTCTTCTGTGGTGTCCATGAGATAAAGGATCTTATCGTACTGGAAGGTCAGTGATTTCGACACGGTACGAACATCATGCCAGGCAAAGATGTCTCTTAATTCATCGGGGCTTTCCTGCACCGGACGATGCAAATCTTTGGGGAACTTAGCCGGTCGTGAAAACCGGCTGTTAAAGTCAGCGATGAAAGTGGCAAGCCAGGCATTTGCGGCCTCAATGCCGGTTATACCTTCCAGACGCATTTCTTTGATCAGCCGATCCTGAAGTGTCTGATTCGCACGTTCCACGCGGCCTTTAGCTTCAGAGCTGTTGGCACAAATAAGCTCGATTGCCAGGTCATAAAGCACACGTCCGAACTGGGTAACGGTGGTATTGCGTTTCTCCGGACCACTGACGCGAAATATTGCGTGTTTGTCACTGTACAGCGATACCGGCTTCCCATGCTGCTCGATGTATTCCCGGGTTGCCAGCATGTAGTCAAAGGCTGTTTCTGACTCGCTGAACCGCAAATGCATCAGACGCCCGGTGGCATCATCGATAAAGACCAGCAGGCAGCATTTTGGCGCACGGCCTTCAAACCAGTCATGGTGGGAGCCGTCGATCTGGATAAGTTCACCCAGACAATCACGCCGATGTCGGGGTTGATAAACCCGTGACTTACGGCGAGCATGCGGGACCCAGAGTCCGTCAGACGTCATCCAGTTGCGGACGGTCTCGATTGAAAGCCGGATATTATGGCGCTCTCTGAGTTTTTCTGCGGCCAGTGTGGGCCCAAAGTCACTGTAGTTTTCACGTATCAGCGTGAGTACTCGTAGTTTGAGAGATTCGGTCAACCGGCGGTTGCTGGGCTGGCCGCGTTTGCGGCTGACAAGTCCTTCAGCACCAGAAACTCGGTAACGATTGATAAGTCGTTGCGCCTGACGTTCTGAAATGCCAAGCTGTGATGCTGCATCACGACGGCGTAGACGCTTTTCACAAACTGCCTGTATCACCGGTAGGCGGTGGATCTCTTTATCTGACATGGTCACCAACATGCGTTGAGCCCCTTAGAATTGCATTCAGTTTAGCTTACTCTAAGGTGACGTTTCTATCTGGATAAAAAGTGACATTACTAAATGGTTCTAACAACTTAAGTGCGCATAATCAGGATTATGTTAACCCAAAAACGTTTAATTGTAATGGATAGTCGAATTGGGTATACTTTCGGGAAGTACTTCAATTCATAATATACCCATGACTGAACTCGTTGAAAGTAAGCTGTGCCGAAAATGCAAGACTCTGAAGAGCTTGTTAGACTTCGGAATTGACCGTAAAAGTAAGGATGGCCATAAGACTCGCTGCCGCCAGTGCGTAGCTGGCGAAAACCGGTTGTATAAATTGAATAACCGCAATGTAGTCAATGCAGCCAAGAACCGGTATCGTCAACGCCATACCGCCGAAATGGCCGACTATATGCGTTTGTATCGTGCCAGGGTCCGTGGAAGCCAGCTGGCTGACCGCCACCGTCAGCACCTGGAGTTTCACAAAGAAGTGAATATTCAGCTTCAATTTAGGCTCGGAGCCATCATGGCCTCTCAGTTACTTCAGAATGACAAAACTATAGAGATTGAAAAGTTACTTTTAAAGTACCTTAAATCGCCTGAATCTGCTTCCGGAAGAAAGGCTCTTAATGAAGCTAGGGGAATCGCTTTCAGAGCGAAAATATCATATGAGGCGTTCAATACTCTTTTGAATACATTGAACAGATCACGAATTTAGATGCCCCGTTAGTATAAATCGTGTTTCTAAAGGCTTTCGTATGTTTAAAAAAGGAAAAAGCTTAATAGCTTTTAGTGATTAAAATTACTATGCAGGCGAAATAAATGAGCAGATTTTATGATTTCAATGCGTTAGAACTAATGGAAATGGCCCCCATATCTATCTTCAGTCGTAACAAAAATACTGAGATTTTCCTGGATGATCAATTATTAGAGCAGGAACGTCGCCATTGCCTGTCGGTTCATATTTTTTGCAGAAAGCTCGAAAGATTTGAAGAAGAATTTAACAGCAATAAAAGTTCCAGAAATCGCTTGGTTAAGTTCCTTGAATCACAAGAATGCGATTTTATCTATGATATAGCTAAAGAGTGGTCATCTTACAATTTCCAAAAAGTTCCTCAAAGCACAACTTATACGTACTTGAAAACACTTGTCGAACACATCAACGAACTCAAAAGTAAGTTTGGCATTATGAGTTATGCCACTTATCACAACAATTACATTCATAACTTAATTACGACAATCAATGAAAACCTCGTAAATATTAATTATGATTTATCCCTTATTACATCAACAAAGCGAAATTGGAATCTTTATCGAACTGAATTCGGACTAATTCTAGCGAACGGGATTAGGAAAGTATTACTTATTGATAAATTAGAACATTTGAAAAACAAAGATCTTAAGCCGGGACTTATTTTCTTCATTACAACGCCAGTGTCACAAGATGTCTTGCAGGATTTATTTTCACGTCACCAGCCTTACATTATGATTTATAGGAATGAAAAAGGCATTATAAAAACAGTTGAACCACTTCATCTGCTTACCGATGCTCTTTATGAAATCATTTCACTGGCTTCAAACATTAAAAATAAAGACTCAATGTTCTTTGAACCTAAAAATAAGTTAACCTCTATTATTGAAGAATTGTTTGAGCTCCAGAACCTTTTTGAAGAATACATGCGCCAGAGTTTTATGCAGGTCAGATTAAGTGAAAGAAACACACAATATATATATAATAAAATCAGATCACTTAAACATCAAGCCAATCATCTTGAGTTTGGAAATACAGAAAAAATACGGACGCTCGCTTTTAAACTAGGTGTATTAGCTGATTCATTTAATAATTACGATGTTAAAAGCAAGACAATCGACCTTCTGCCTAATACTATTTTCACTGGCATTCAGAACATTACCAGCAACAGTAATTTGTATCGTGTGAAAAACGACATTCTGTTTTATGAAAATAACCTTACAGCATCATTATTAACCTGGTTGAAAGCAAGCCTTGAACTTAAAAAGTTTATGGTGGTCCAGGAAGATCAGATCGCAAACGGGCGAAGTGATATTTCTATTTTCTCTTCAGGTGTGAGAGTTTGCATTATCGAATCCAAGTTAATACAAGAACATTCCACCGAAGTGCCAATAAAATCTGTAATAACAAAAGGAATATTTCAACTTTATACAAAGTATTCAGACTCTGTTGCTCAGTCATTTATCGTTCCGCCTGACCTATATCTGGTGTTATTCTGCTTTGACCATAAATTTGTGAATATTCGTAAACACACTGAATCAGCGCTTGAAGACTACCAAAAAGAAAACAGAAATATTAAACTTGAAATGATGCACAGCACCCATCATCAAACCATACGCTTTAGCTTGCGAGAGTCTGGCGGAATATTTGCGGATAAAGTCGTTTATATTAACTTAACTATAGCAAATCTCAGGACAAAGGATAAAAATTGAGAGACACAATGGTAACAGTGAATAACACACCTATACATCTCTCTGACCTTAATGATGCCTTTTTAGCGGTAGACAGTGCAAAGCTGGAATGCGATGGGCATACTTTAATGCTCAGCCATGCCTTGATGGAGGCTAAGATCCCACATCTTCGCTTCCTTGGGAAAGTTACCGTTAAGGGATGTGATTTTGTGCTCTCCCCCCACTTATGGTTGCAAATCGACGGCTTCACGGTGGACTACCGCCTCCGGATGTGGATTAACCTTTTCTGTGGCCCAGATAAAGCCTCAGGGGCGCCCCATGGCATTTTCAGCAGCCTTCATTACCCGAAGCATCATTATGAACCACTGAGGCCAGCACCGTGTAATCTACTAGCCCCAAATCTGCTCGATTTAATTACCGATGGATTCGCCTCAAAAATCTGCATCCCGGAATCTACGTTGGCATGGTATTCGACAGGACAAATGAAATAATGTTATCCGGTAAATAGTAGATAACTCCGGTCGTTAGGAAAATTGGCTTTGATAGGGTTACTTCAGTTCTTTTAGCCACGACTTTCTTTCAAAGGATGAATGTGAAAATATTCCCGTTTGAGGTTCAAAACTCTATAGCCGTTTTGAACCATCTCAGATTGTAATTTTACCATCGAGCTCTTACTGGCGAAGGTTCCAATGGTGAATGCGGTAAATCTGCTTAACGGAACCATTCCGGATGTCGCATACGATCAGCTTTAATAACTTGCGTGTTCAATTCAATGACTTCCGTCGGTGTTAAAATTAAGGCATCTGGATTCGAAATTAATGGTCGTAGAACCACCTCCCCTTTTTTATCATCTTTAGAACCGTAGATATTAATTAGAAAATGCATGCGTTGATTTAATTCTGATTGACTTACCCATTGCCTAAAAGTCATCGTTTGCTTTACATAATTAATAATAAGAGGGGCCAATTCAGTTTCTTCCGTTTGTGACAAAGCCTTTTTATTTGACATTTTCTTAAGGATTTTACCTAGCTTTGCCACACACATATGAATGCTTAACGATGTGGAAATTTTAGTGGTGTTAAAATCCTCCTGTGAAATGGAAATCAATCCAACATACTGTTTATAACAATCGTAGACATAAATAAAGTGTGATGTAAATGGGGTTGAATGATTAAAAACCCCCAAATTCCAGCCATATTGCTCTACTGTTAAAGAACTAAAATCTTTGTCGTTAATGCTCATTTATACTCCTAAGCGTCATAATTTGATTGAACTAGATTGTACGAAAGCTGAGTTCTAACCTTTGTTTTTATTTCCAAACAAATATACCACATCCTATATCCATCTCTAATAACCTCAACAACACAATTTCTGAGTTTAATTATTTTCATGAAATCAATAATTATGGTTTGTTACCTAGTAGTTAAAGATGGTTGGACGACTTCATGAAATTTTAGAAGCCTTCTGTCCGAACTGAAAACCCTTGCGACTCAGAATAGATTCATGTTAAAACTCGATAATGTACTTTCACAAATTTTCGTATTTTCCTTATTCGAAAGGTTTTTATTGATCTGTGTGAATCAAGTGCTTTGTTCAAGGTACTTGTTACCTGATACTAAAATTATTTTAAACGGGATTCTAGCCTTACCATTGTTCTGTTTACCGGAGACATTATTCGTGACTGACAAGACATCTATTTTAGTTCTTACGCCAATCCTGGAGCTTGCAGAAGAAGCCCATAAGTCCTTAAAAGAGAACCTTAAGGAAATTGGAACAAGTGACACAACCGGAACATGCATGTTCGCATGTATATTGGTTTGTAAATTTGCACGACTCAGAGGCATGGTCGCAAGTATACGCGGCGGGAATGGTACAGATAATGGAGGTCTTTTCAATGAGTATGGAGGACATGGCCACTACTGGTGTGAGCTGAGTGCTGGAGGAATGACTTTTTATATCGATATTGCTGCCGAGCAGTTTGGATACCCTTCTTTCATTGTCAAAAATGCCAATGACGTGTCGGACTTTCCGCGATATATCCCCGGCAACCAAGCTACAGTAGATGAACACGTGAGGCTTGCGTACACTGAAGGGATTCAATAGCCCTGCATTTTGTACCAGTTAATGTCAGTGCAATTCTTACTGTCCCATACAGTTTATGATGCCGCTGAACTTCCGCGCAAAGTTCCTCAAATGGATGAGCGGGATTGAAAATAAAGAGATTTAAAAGCGGGTAATTGAGTTATAAAGGAATGTTATTTATGCATTCTTGAACCAAATACACCGCTTCAGAATGGATCGCCGTAATCTTACATTGTAGGACTTTTCTTCCAGCTACCAATTTGTTCATGAATCTGTCTTTCAATTCTTTCCACGTGAGCATATAGCTCAGTGTAACCAGGCAGATTTTTGCCAATATCACCTTCCCACTGACGCGTTAGCAGGCTGACTTTATCTTTAAGCGTGGATAGCTGATTGAGTTGCTTTTTGGCAATCACAATCTCTTCCGAGTATAAATTTTTCTTAGCCATAACAGTACCATACTTCATAAAATTTAACTTAGGTAACGACGGCTATCTTTTAACACAATTCATCAGTATTGCAACATCTAAGTACATTTTAATCATATGCAAATTATGGATTGGCCAGTATCCAGCACTGTCCCCGTGATGTATTCATGTTAGCATATCTCCCGCTGCGCTTACTTACCTTTGGAAAGTTACTTTTTTCCGAAGCACCTGCTAATAAGATACCGTCATAGTGTTATGCATAAAGTTATATTTATTGTTCAGTATGATTTATTTATTTCCATACTGAACTTTTAGCTTAATGTTGCTCACTTAGCTTCGGGCTCTGATGACGTAACGCTTTACACCTTCAGGCGGTTCGGGCCAATCTGAATTTTCTCGGGACTGATAATTACGGTTTCTGTATTTGATAAATGCCTCAGCCTGCTCGATATTATCCAGCCTATACTGAAGGAATTTAAATGCGTCATGAGGCATATTCCCTGTAAGATCTTCAGCAGTATATGAATCACCCGTCACATCATACCAGTGACAAAGTACCACTTTCTGATCTTGACCCGCCATTTCCGGACAGCTTTTGTATCTTAAGTTAACGATGCCCGCTGCCGCCGGTATTCTCTCGGAGAGTGATATCCCAGCGCACTATGCGGGTGATTTTCATTGTAATGCGTGAACGCCGCTGCAAGGTTTCGCAGGGCTGTTCTCACATCCGGTTTCGGCATGAACGCGATATAGTCTTCCTTCATCGTCTTCACGAACCGTTCGGCCATGCCATTGCTCTGCGGGCTGCTCACCGCTGTTGTACATGGCTCCAGATTCAGCTCTTTGGCGAACCTCCGCGTTTCATGCGCGGTATATGCTGAACCGTTGTCCGTCAGCCACTGCACCGCTGTGTCGGGCAGCCTGTCGCCGAAGCGCTTTTCCACCGACCTCAGCATCACATCCTGCACGGTCGAACTGTCATAGCCTCCCGTGCTTGCTGCCCAGTCTATGGCCTCACGGTCGCAGCAGTCCAGCGCGAACGTTACCCGCAGTTTTTCGCCGTTGTCGCAGCCGAACTCGAAGCCATCTGAACACCAGCGCATATCGCTTTCTGCCACCGCTATCTTGCCCTTATGTTCACGCTTCGGTCGCTCTGGTTTGTGATGCAACAACAACAGGTTATGCTCGCTCATTATCCTGTAAAGCCGTTTGGCATTCACAGGTGGCTGTCCCTCTGTGCGACGTTGCTTGCGCAGGATGCCCCACACGCGTCGATAACCATAACTCGGCATATCGCTGATAATGTTGAGGATAGCCGACAGTATTTCTGCGTCTGCTTCTTCATTACGCCGGTTACAGCGCCTGTCCTGCCAGTCGGCAGAACGGTTAATCCGCAGTGACAGTTGCGCACGCGACACGCCCATGGTCCGGCTGACCATGGCTATTCCCCGTCCTTTGGCAACAAGGGCGCGTGCGCTATCCATTTTCGCGACTGACCGTACTCCACGGCTTCTTTCAGGATCTCAACTTCCATCGTCTTCTTGCCCAGAAGGCGCTGAAGCTCCCGGACCTGCTTCAGAGCAGCAGTAAGCTCAGAAGCAGGAACGACTTCCTCTCCAGCCGCAACGGCGGTGAGGCTGCCTTCCTGATATTGCTTCTTCCACTTAAACAGCAGGCTGGGCTGGATACCATGCAGGCGGGCGACATGGGAGACATTCATACCCGGCTCCATCGTCTGCTGGATAATGGCGATCTTCTCCTGAGGAGTTTTACGTTTACGGACTTCTTGCCCTAACAGGATCCCGGTCATCTCAAAATTGGTGTTAGTGTTAGACATATATTCAAGCCTATCTCTTATCTGGAGATACAGCTACTGTCTGGTGTTTCAGGGGGCTACATCAGTATCGATAGTCATAGGTAAATCCTGTTGTCAGTATCGTGAATGAAAATCCGCTGAACCATATCATACCCTTACATAAAATATGGCTTAGCGCCATTATATCTTTCCTAAATGCAGCGCCAGAGAGAACAGTTGCTAAACGCCAAATGAATCAGAACAACTGTTCCACGAACAGCCAGGTTGTGGGCCACAATTAGTTGACCACGGCATGGATAACAAGATGCAGTGTAAGACTGCGAGATCTTCATGGTCCAATCCAATTCTGACATGCTTTGAGTCACCCTCGTCAGATGATAAAATATGGAAAATTTATCTAATTCAAAAAGGGCTGCTTGTGGATAATTCATTTCGTGCAGAAATAAAGGTTCTTTCCGTTTTCGACTTTGATGGAACTCTTACCCGACATGACAGCTTTATCCCCTTTTTGCGCTTTGCCTTCGGTAACAGTGTCTTCACCCGCCGGTTGGTTAAACTCGCTCTTCCTACCCTGCGGTGTTTGAGTCGCAAACTAACTCGTGATGAACTCAAAGAAATTTTAATATCAACGTTTCTCACTGGTATCGAGGAAAAGTGGGTCAAGGAGAAAGCTGAAGCCTATTGCAACCTTTATTGGGGGCGTCTGATGAGAGCATCAGGCCTATTGGCCGTGGCAACGGAAGTTTCTAACAATGTTGAGGTGACACTCTGCTCAGCCTCACCGAGGCTTGTACTTGCTCCGTTTGCTGAACGACTGGGGATCAAGCTCATCGGTACAGAGCTGGAAAGCGTTAATGGTATCCTGACCGGGCGCATTACAGGGCACAATTGTCGTTGCATACAGAAAATTAACCGGCTGGAGTCTATTTACGGACCATTAGATCAGTATCATCTTCGAGCCTGGGGGGACACTCGGGGCGATTATGAATTGCTGGCAGCCGCCAAAGATGCCCACTGGCGGCACTTCCATCCTCGTTGGGACAGAAAAAAAGCTTTTATACACCGCTTAAAAAAGGAGTCGTTCAGGGTCTAAAATCGCACAACATGAACGTTTTAAATAATATACCGGGGCTAGCTTTCACAGTTGTCCATGACCAGTGTTTGGCCGTTGATACCTTTAAGACCCAGCTGGCTGGGTCTCTCGCCAGAGCCCTCTAATTAAGCTTTATCAGGAAGCAAGCTAAAGGATATTTAACCTTTTTGTTTCATCTATCCACGGTCTAAATTCTTCCAGTAAGTTATCGTATAATTTTTCATCGCTGATAGAGCCGAAGTCATCCATTGCAAAGAAATGGGTGTTATCAACGCGGCGGTCTGTAAAATCATCCAGGTTTTTCAGGATTCCGTAGCTAGATCCACCGAGGCCGACAAATTTCCAGAAGATCGGGAAGTTGGCTGAGCGCCGGATAGCATTCTTAATTGCTCCGGTCTTGCTTATCCCGCCATCGGTAATAAACACTATGTAAACCGGGATTTTTGAGTCTTTGAAGTAGTCGACAATTTCTTCCATTACCGGTGGTTCATTGTTAGTCCCACCAAGCCCCGGCAAATTTTCCCAGGCTGAACGCTTTCCGGATCCACGAATGGTCTGAATGTAATCGTCAAGGTTATCCAGAGTGACATTTGGATACTTCTTATGCTTCTCTCCAAAGCCCCAGACATCCATTTCGCCATCGTCATCGAACTGGGCGGCAAGGACGGCGATGCGATCCAGCACGGACTGAACGTTACCCTTACTGAACTGGCCACTCATTGAGCCGGACGCGTCAAGAACAAACGCAACTGCTGCCTCCAGGGTTTCCAGTTTATTTTTAGTGAGGCTGACTGAGGCCTTTTTAGCGAGACTTATAAGTCGCGGAGATTTTGTTTCGAGCTTCTTTTCCAGACTGATACGAGCAGGTTGTGCTGGCTGCGGAGCTGTCTGTGCAACATCAACACCATAACTCATCGCCAGGGGCTCAAGCCCACCGTTGAAACCGAGGCCAAGCGCCCGTAGCTTCCAACTGCCGTTATGGCGATACACCTCCGCCACGATAATAGCTTTCTCGCTGCGCCCTGCTGTTTCGGGATCAAACGATGCAATACCGGAGGCCTGCAAATTCAGATTCTGCAAGCCTGTAATAGTATCGCTTCCGTCTATCACGAGGGTTATGGCGATTTTCTGAACAGCCGAGGAAACGCGGTTAAGATCAATATGTACGCTTGATTGCTGCGTCCCTGCCGTCAGTTTTAAAGCCCCCTCCGGTGAACTCAGGTTATTGAAAAAGATGAAATCGTTATCACCGCTCACCTTACCTTGTGCGTTGAGCATGAAAACGCAGGTGTCGGGTTCGCCGTTAAAACCGGGACGTACCGGGTATCGCAAATTAAGAGTGACTGATGATGAAGATAGAAGGATATTTTGACCTGACTGTAATTGCATGACTCTGTTCCTTGTTTAGTAACCGTAGTCTCTGCCACCCTTTACCCGGGTTCTGGCCTGAAGTGCTGAAATACACTCATCGCGCTTTTGCTTGTTCGAAAAGTTGATGCGTCGGGATCCGAAATCACCATGGATATAGAAGTTGACACCTTTCTCGCGTGTGATATTCGATATTTTTCGAATCTCAATGCTGTCTTGCTCACCCATCCTGCTCAGAAACTTGAGACGAAGCCAGTCACCCAATCCCATATTGCCTAAATCTGCTGGAAGAATTATCGTTCTGTCATTGTCGTTAAAAATTATACCGAAATATTCTATGGCGATGCGTTCCGCCATTTTTTTCATTGGCCAGATCATTACAAGTGGATAGAGAACGAACATAACTCTTGCTATATAATGTGATATTTCTGGCGATACAAATTTGACGGGAAGCGCACTGAGTTGCAGAACGAGCACTGCTGAAACCACAATAACTGCGATAGAGGCACTTAACGTTTTAAAAATGACGCCAATATCATATACACGTTGAATGTTGGGGATAGCTGAATATTTTCTTTTTAGCTTTCGGTAGAAAAACATCCCGAATATCAGAAACGGCAGGAACACAAAAAAAGCCACAATAAAAAGTAGTATTACTGCTGAACCATCATCTTTTTTCTTTGCCATGTGCTAACACCTATAAAAAACCCCGGTGACAGCACCGGGGTTGAGTTTATTTTTATTATTAAATATTCACGCCGTGCTGGGTTGCCAGTGCAGATAACCCGCCAGCAAAGCCCTGGCCGACAGCTTTAAACTTCCATTCAGCGCCATGGCGGTACAGTTCGCCAAAGACCATTGCAGTTTCGGTTGAGGCGTCTTCAGACAGATCGAAACGAGCAATTTCCGCGCCGTTGTCGTTGTTGTACACGCGCATGAAGCTGTTGCTCACCATGCCGAAGTTTTGTTTACGCGCTTCTGCATCATAGATGGTAACGGCAAACACCAGTTTTTTGATGTCTGCTGAGACTTTGGTCAGATCGATTTTGACCTGCTCATCGTCGCCGTCGCCTTCACCGGTACGGTTGTCACCCTGGTGCTCTACCGCGCCATCAGGACTGGTTTTGTTATTGAAGAAAATGAAATGGGCATCTGACAGCACTTTACCGTCTTCGCCTACTGCAAATACGGAAGCGTCCAGGTCAAAACCCTGACCGTCGGTTACACGGGCATCCCAGCCCAGGCCAACCATAGCGACATTCATGGTTGGTGCTTCTTTGGTCAGAGATACGTTGCCGCCTTTTACGAGAGAAACTGCCATTTTAAGCTCCTGCAAACAGTTGAATTAGGGCTGAATAAACAGCCCCGGATAAGAAAAGTAACTTTTCGATCAGGACGCGTTAATACCGTACTGAGCACATACAGATGCCAGACCACCAGCATAACCCTGGCCTACTGCGCGGAATTTCCACTCACCATTGTGACGATACAGCTCGCCAAACAGCATGGCGGTTTCAGTGGACGCATCTTCGGTCAGATCGTAGCGAGCAACTTCAGTCTGGTTATCGTCATTTACCAGGCGAATAAACGCACCGGATACCTGACCAAAGCTCTGGCGACGAGCCTGAGCATCGTGGATAGTCACAACGAAAATGATCTTGTCAACTTCAGACGGGACGGCGTCCAGTTTAATTTTCAGCGATTCATCATCACCATCGCCCTCACCGGTGCGATTATCGCCGGTGTGCGTTACGGAACCGTCCGATGACGTCAGGTTGTTATAGAAGATGAAATCTGAATCGCCGCGCACTTTGCCATTTGCGGCCAGCAGGAAAGCTGAAGCATCCAGGTCAAAGTCCTGACCGTCTGTTGAACGCGCATCCCAGCCAAGGCCCACCAGGACGTTTTTCATTGACGGAGCTGCTTTACTCAGGGAGACGTTCCCGCCTTTGGAAAGAGAAACACTCATAAAATAACCTCTTCGATTAGTAATTGTTCAGGTTAACACTTCAGGGGATCAGCTCCCCTTTTCCTCAGATTCAGGTTTGCCCGGGAACATGACGCTTGCGAGAATGCCCAGCGCCAGAACACCCAGTACAACATACAGGCTGGTTGTGGCCGCGATGCTGTAACCATGATGCCAAATGTGATCGGTCGCATTCAGGCCCAGTTTTGCCGCGATGAAGAACAGCAGCACGATAACGGCCTTCTCCAGATGAACCAGGTACTGTTTCAGTGCTTCAAGGACAAAGTACAGAGTACGCAGGCCCAGGATAGCAAACATCATGGCACTATAGACGATAAGCGGTTCACGACTGACGGCAATGATTGCCGGTACCGAGTCAAACGCAAACATAACATCCGATAGTTCAACCACGGCCACACACAGGAACAGAGGGGTCGCATACAGCGCCGCCTTTTTACCACGGCCAATGGTGACATCGCTGTTTTCTGGTTTCGCCAGTTCGGCATCCACTTCCTTCTGGTTAAGCAGGAAAGCATGACCTCTGAGCTTCGGCCAGATAGGGAAGAAGCGTTTAACCATGCGGTAAGCCAGATGCTGGGAATAATCCTCAATTTCATCATCGTCATCACCGCTTTTAAGCATCATGACCGCCGTCCAGGCGACGATGATAGCGAAGACAACTTCAACATACGGCCCCAGACTCAGCAGGCTCGTACCGATGGCGACAAAGATGCCCCTGAAGACGATGGCACCAATGATCCCCCAGTAGAGAACACGGTGGCGGTAACGATCAGGAACGGCGAACCAGGAGAAGATGGCCATCATGACAAACAGGTTGTCGACCGACAGCACTTTCTCCAGCGCATAACCCGTTACAAACAGGCTGGCAACCTCAGCACCGTGGTGGATGTAGAGGAAACCGGCAAATGCCATCGCAACCACAACCCAGAATACGGACCAGAGCGCCGCACTCTTCAGGGAAATGGGCTTGTCATCACGGTGCATAAACAGGTCAATAAAGATGGCACCGACTGAAAGCGCAATGAAAACAATGACCGTTTCAGTCGGGAAGCCGATGTGTGTGGAAACCATATTTTACCCTTAGGGATGTGGATCAGAGGCCAAATTCAGCCGGGTCGAAGCCCAACGCGATAGCGATCTCGCGGGAGGCCAGTTTCTCGTCCTGATCGAAGTTACCGTCACTTTTCGCAACGGCAATACCAACACGTAAGGCCAGCTGAGCGGCCTCAGGCTGATCTTTCAGCGCCAGGATGTATTTCATGGTTTCGCCCTTGCCGATTTCAACATCGAAATCGAAGCTTGAAACCAGTTTATTGAAGAACTCGATCACCTCATTGGTATCGAAGACCTTCAGCTCTTCTGAAGACCGAAGAAAGCCCATCATTTTCTGCTTTTCTTCCGAACTCACGCCGTCACTCGATACGGCAATACGGGCACATACAGCAACGGTGCCGTGCATAAATTTTTTGTTTTTGAAACGACCAACCTGGCGGGTCAGTTCGTCCCGGCCAGAGTTTATGGCACCTTTTACCTTGTCGAAAAAGCTCATACCTGTTTCCTTTGTTGCTGTGTTATTTAGAACCGGCGCTCCAGCGAAATCCCCAGCCAAATGCCCGGTCCATTTCGTCCTGGCCTTTGAAGTACTGGTTGATACGCTCGACTTTAATCGCGCCGTTTTCATTTACGAGTCTGGCAATGGCGCACAATGTGCGACGGTTTTCACCTTCGGTGAGGCGGGTCTCAATGGGAGGCTGATCCGGCACATGAATGGTGACCACACCATCAGTCTTGTCCCAGCTGGGAATACCTTCATAAATAAAGGCGTAAATCAGCACTTCACGGATATGCTTCCATTCCCGGCCATTGATATGCAGCCACTCGCCGTCTGATACATCACCCGTCCGGTCATCGCCCTTGAGCTGAACATAAGGCTCATCGCGATAATTACCGAATGCATTACCCAGCGCCTGAATGACCGATTTATACCCGTCCTGAAGCTCAACAAATGCCCCAAGATCCAGGTCGATTCCTTTGGAGCCGAACATGCCTGCGAAACCCGATTTGCCGCTGCCCCGGTGCCAGTTCAGGTTGATCCGGATTTCACCGAAGTTATCCCGTTTGGTCAGGCTGATTGCTGGCTTCTCTTTTGTCAGAGATACCTTACTCAGGCTGATTTTTGTCTCAGCTGGCGGAGGGGTTGCAACCGGAGGGGTCGGGGCGGCGGGAGCAGGTTCGTCGGCAATATTTACGCCGAAATGCTCTGCCAGCGGTTTAAGACCACCGTTGAACCCCTGTGCAACGAAGCGGAATTTCCAGTCATTATTACGACGGTAAAACTCACCCAGAATTAAGGCTGCTTCCTGACGGCCGCTCAGTTCGACAATGCCGCTAACCAGGCCGGTAGCCCCCTGCTCCACGTCGATGGAAAGATTACGAAGACCGGACACCGTCTGCCCACCGTCACAGGTCACTGTGAACGCAATTTTCTGGACATCAGATTTCAGCCGGTTGAGCGCGACAGTAAAAGTTGAGTACTGGCCTTCACTGACCAGGCTGACGGTACCATCATCGTTGCGTGGCTGACCATAGAACACCATGTCCGCATCACCCTGCACCTTCCCGTCGGCATACAGGCGAAACGCCGAAGCATCCACCTGACCGCCCGAGGTGATCCGGACCCGCAACTCCTGGGCTGGAACGGGGGCATTGCCCCCCGGCGTCAGGTTCATTAGCGAATAACCGCTGAAACGATATCGGAGTGCATATCGTCAATTGTGCGGCCGCGACAGGCATGGCCAAGGGCGGTAAAGTCCCAGTTGCCGTTATTACGACGCAGCGAAGAAATAACGATCCCGGTATGTGAGCCCTGCTCAGTCAGCTTGTAGCGAGCCAGCTCTTTGCCGGTTTGATCGACCACGCGGCAGAATGCGTTTTCGACGTCATTGAACGACTGACCACGGAAGCTGTTAACCGTAAACGCCAGGTATTCAACGTTTGCAGGCAGACGGGAGAGGTTGACCTTAATCACTTCATCGTCGCCGTCACCCTCACCGGTCAGGTTATCGCCACTGTGCACAACAGCTTTGCAGGTGGATTCCAGTTTGCGGAACCAGATGGTGTCAATTGTTTTACCAGTGCTGTCCATTAATACGCAGCCAGCATCGAGATCGATTGAGTCGTTGCCACCTAACAGTCCGCCAAGAAAACCTTTTTTCTTAATCGGATCCCAACCGAGGCCGAATTGAAGCTGGCTTAATGCTGAAGATTCTTTGCTGAGTGATACCGTCTGGTTCTTACTTAATGAAACCATGTTTTATTCCTTAAAATGGTAATGACCGAGACAATCAAAGGGTTGTTTATTAACTGACGAAGAAAATCATATCATGATGAAGTTCTCTGACAAGGGAAATTTTGGTAGTTTTCTGTAAAAACACAAAATGAAATCCTTTTTAGGATGTCCTTATCTCTAGACTTGTATTAAATATCAATACTTTAACAGGGAACACAAAAACACTGGCACACTCCATAACCTCAGGAGTTATTAATCATATTATGATTGACATGTTGCGTAGACACTCATAGACTCACTTCTCAATCATAAATTTGCATGGCGTTCCGGATAATTAAAAAAAATGAACAAAAAAATTTGGTTTATGGAAGGTTTGTCCTCCCAGCGAGATATTATTCAGGGGGTAAAATCATTTGCACAAAAAAATAATTTTGCCATTACCGTTTTTGCCTCCCACCGTAACGAAAGAAATGAAATCCTTTCCGTTGCCGATTATTCTTTGACTGAACCTGAAGATCCTCAAAAACGTCTCCAGTTTATTCAGGAAACCATTCAGACCTACGGCATCCACCATATTCATACTGGCCGTAACAGCCAGTGGTTTGAAGAACACCGTTCAGCCATTGAATCGACCGGTGCCACCCTTACTACCGGTGCAACGGGCGTCGACTGGTTAACTCTGGCTGACGAAAAAGTTACTTTTGCTCAGTTTATGGAGCAAAAGGGTCTCCCGGTCGTACCATCCTGGCGGGTGAATACGCTGGCAGAATTAAAGACACACCTCGCGGCCCCGCCGTTCACTGACAGCCCGGTATGCGTGAAGCCGGTGACGGGTATCTATGGCATGGGATTCTGGCGCTTTGATGACAGTGCTTCGCCTATGGCCGTCTTTAATCATCCCGAACATCGTCTGGTCAGTCCGCAACAGTATATTGCAGCAGCATCAGCTGCTGAGTCGTTTAAACCCCTTGTTTTGATGCCGTACCTGCCAGGCCCGGAATTTTCCGTCGATATCCTCGCGGATAAGGGCGAAATACTCGCAGCCGTGGGACGCCGTAAGGAAGGGGCTATCCAGTATCTGGTAAACGAAGGAAGCGCCTGGGAACTGGCGTGTGACTGCGCCCGTGTTATGAAGGCCGACGGGCTGGTGAATGTTCAGACGCGAAACGATGTGAATGGCAACCCGGTGCTGCTTGAAACCAACATGCGTCCGTCAGGGGGGGTGGGTTATACCCTTCACAGCGGGGTGAACCTTCCTGGGTTATTTGCTGCCTTTAAGCTCGGTCTGATGTCTGAAGATATGGTGCGCCAGAGCGCTAAAAACACCTTTTCTCCGGTTGCGGTGAGATCCATTACGGATGTAATTGCATACCCGGAATCACTCTCTAACCTTCTGAATTAAGGCGTATTTATGTCTGACATCCTCGAAGATATGATTTATCGCCGTACCCTCTCATGCGGTACGATTCAGGTAACCCGCGACCAGGGTGAAGTTTCGCTCGATGACCTGTTTGATATCGCTGAAAGACGTAACCCGAAACGCGCCTTTCTGTTTGTCAGCAAAGTACTCGGCAGACACATTCCCGTGCCACCCTCAGTCATGCGGCAGGCCTATAGACAGCTTGCCAGCCAGTTCCCCGCAACGCTGACAGGGCCCGTACTCTTTATCGGTATGGCTGAAACCGCCGTTGGGCTTGGGGCCGGTGTGTTTGATGAAGTGCGCCACCAGCATCGTGAATCTGTATATCTGACCTCTACCCGTCACCCGGTTGATGGCACGTTGCTTTGCGAGTTCAAGGAAGAACACAGCCACGCCACTGATCATCTGATCTATCTGCCAGATGATGAAGAGAAAAGACGTCGTGTTACCAACGCGCGAACGCTGGTTTTGATTGATGACGAGGCAACCACCGGTAATACCTTTATTAACCTGCTTTCTGCCCTGCGTAATACCGGCAAGCTTCAACATATTGAACAGGTTATCGCCGTTACGCTTACCGACTGGAGTGGCAAAGCCTTGTCCGAGCGCAGCACCTTACCCGTCACTTCTGTTTCTCTTGTAAGCGGTCAGTGGGGATGGACCACATTACCAGATGCACCGGTCCCGGACATGCCGAAAGTCAACGTAACTTCACGCGGAGAATGGGACATCCAGGGGAAACAGTCATGGGGTCGACTGGGGATGCTCGCACCTGCGGCCGATCTCGGCCATGAGGTTTCCGTCCGCAAAGGGGAGCGTGTTCTGGTTCTCGGGACAGGGGAATTCGTCTGGGAGCCGTTCCTGCTTGCAGAACGGCTCGAAGCTGCCGGGGCAAAGGCATTTTACGGTTCGACCACCCGCTCCCCTATCGCCGTTGGTTATGCCATTGAGTCCGCCATTTCCTTTACGGATAACTACGGGCTGGGCATCCCCAATTTTGTCTATAACGTCGCCCACCAGCAGTTTGACCGCATTCTTGTGTGTACTGAGACACCCGCAGAAAGTATTGACGCGCAGCTTCTTAAGGCGCTGGCTGAGGTTGCGCCCGTCGTGGAGATTGTTACCTATGAATAAACCCGTTGTTCTGAGCGACCTTGACGACACGCTCTTTCAGACCCGTCGTAAAATGGTAGACGAGCTGGCCCTGGAGCCATTTCGTACCGGTGCCGTTGATCGCACCCTGAATCCACGAAGTTTTATGACAGAAGAACAGTCCATGCTGGTGGACTGGCTCCTTGAGCAGGCTGAACTCATTCCTGTTACCGCTCGGGGAACTGAAGAAATCAGCCGCGTCAGGATCCCTTTCCGCTCCTGGGCAATCACCACGCATGGGGCCGTCATTCTAACGCCAGAGGGAACGCCCGACGAGGAATGGAAGGCCCTTATGCTCGACCAGTTAGCGCCCTACCAGGAAAGGTTAGAGTCTATGCAACGTCTGATCACTGAAATGATGGACGCAAAGGGGATCAAGGCCTGGGCAAGGCTTAACTATGAATATGATGAAACTCCGGTTTATATGGTGATGAAACACCGGGACAGCACACGCCTCGATGAGCTCACTGCTATTGCTGATGAAATTGAAAAGGTGTTCTCAACGGAAGGTTTCTACATCCATCGAAACAGTAATAACGTAGCCTGGCTCCCCACGCCGGTTGAGAAGGGGCGAGCTGTCAGTTGGCTGCTCGAAAAGCTTCGCGCTGAGCGCGGGGTTTTCCCCGTAATAGGTCTGGGTGACAGCCTGAGCGATCACCGTTTTATGAAACTGTGCAGCTGGTTTGGCATTCCGCGACAGAGTCAGTTTGCAGAGGCCATTTCACAGCGAATTTTTGGAGAAGAATAAAATGCAGCCACATGAAACATTCGCTGGCTCATACCAGCCCGGTGACGTGGAGTTTCTGCTAAAGCCGGTAGTCATTGAGATGACGCCGGTTGAGCAAAAAGAAGAGCTGATTCAGTCCGGAAAGAAACATTATTCGGACATGCTCAGCCAGGAGCCAGCACCCACACAATGGCATCTTGATTTGTTTCACCGGGCGCTGGATCGGGGGGCAGACCGGCTTGCAAAAGAAGTCACGCAGCTCGCTATTGCTCTGGTCGAACGCTTCGGTGATGAGCCCATCGTTCTGGCCAGTCTTGTCAGGGCAGGTGTGCCCCTCGGCGTTATGCTGCACCAGACCCTGCGTGATATGGGGAAAACCTCATGGCATTACGGCATCAGTATCATCCGGGATCGCGGAATTGACAGTACAGCACTTGACGTCATTGAAGAGCGACACGGTACCAGCGGTATTGTGTTTGTTGACGGATGGACAGGTAAAGGTGCAATTACCGGAGAGCTTGTACGCGCACTGAAAGATCGCCCGGGCTATCCTGAGCAGCCGCGACTGGTTGTCCTGGCGGATCCCTGTGGCTGCTCCTGGCTTGCTGCCAGTGATGATGACTGGCTCATTCCTTTTGGCATCATGGGTGCGCCGGTATCAGGCCTGATCTCCCGGTCAGTATGGTCCTCTGAAGGATTACATGGGTGCATGGTTTGCGAGCATCTCAGTGAATTCGAATGCAGCCGGATGCTTGTCGATACCGTCGCTCATTTCCGTAAGAAGTTAACACCGACATCCCTCGCTCCCCTGAGCTGGAATACGGAGTCAGCCCGGATCTTATGGCAGACAAGTCGCGACGTTATCGCGTTCCTGGCCGATGAATTTAAAGTGGACAGCGTCAATCGTATTAAACCCGGTATTGCTGAAGCAACCCGGGCTGTATTGCGTCGGGTACCGGACCATATATTTGTGCGTTCTATTGACGACCCGGACGTTGCCTTGCTTGTAGGGCTTGCTCGTGAAAAGGGAATAGTTGTTACAGAAATGGGGGGAACCCTCGGCCAGTATCGGGCTGTAACCATTATCAAGAAGGTACTCTGATGAAAAATCGTCTTTCTCCCTGGAATCTGGGAGCCACGCTATACATGCCTGCAACACGGGAAGATATTGCTGATGCCGTCCTGCATGGGAAAATCCCGGGTTTGCGCTCTCTGGTAATTTGCCTTGAGGATGCTGTCAGTGAAGCAGACATCCCCATCGCCCTCATAAATCTGGAGCACCTGCTGCACGAGCTCAGTAACAGCATGCGTAGCCTGGGTAAAAATGACTGGCCTCTGGTGTTCATTCGCCCCCGGCATGCCGACATGGGCAGATGGTTAAAAGCGCATTATGATCTTTCCGCTGTCGACGGGTTTGTGTTGCCGAAATTTACCCTCAGTTCGTTAGCTGAATGGTGGGATATCATGGGCGGGACTCACCTGTGCATGATGCCAACGCTGGAAACAGAAGACGTCTTTGACGTGGCTCAGATGCGGGAGCTGGCCACCCGTCTGGTGGAACATCCCTGCCACGACCGCATTATTGCGCTTCGAATCGGCGGCAACGATCTTATGAACGTTGTGTCGCTTCGCCGTCCCCGGGACCTGACGCTGTATGACAGCCCGATGGGCTACGTCATCAAAATGCTCGTTTCGGTCTTCGGCCCGCGTGATTTTGCCCTGACCGCGCCCGTATGTGAGCATATTGACGATCATGCCGTAATGGCCAGAGAGCTGGCTCTTGATATGGCACATGGGCTTGTTGGGAAAACGGCCATTCACCCGGGTCAGATAGAGGTCATTCAAAACGCGCTGATGGTCACTCAGGGTGAGCATTCTGACGCTCTGCGGATCCTGAACTCTACCCAGGCCGTGTTTAAGTCGCAGGGAGCAATGTGTGAACCCGCCACACATCGCCGCTGGGCGGCTGGCATTCTGGACAGAGCTCGTTTTTATGGGTTACAGAACGAGCAAAGCGCTGATGGAATCAGATTACTTACCGTGACCCAGCATCATTAAGGAAATCATAATGGGGTTCAGGTTCAGAAAGTCGATCAACATTATTCCTGGTGTTCGCCTCAACCTGAGTAACGGTGCACCGAGCCTGAGTGTCGGGCCGAGAGGTGCTTCCGTTTCTTTTGGAAGCCGGGGGACCTATGCCAATCTGGGCTTGCCCGGTACCGGGCTGAGTTACCGTACCCGGCTTGACCGGGCCGCGCGTTCCGGAGGTGGGAACCGGACGGCTACCGACCCGGGGCTCAGACAGGCGCTTGAGCAGGAAGCCGCTGATCTCATGTCAGCGGTGACCGCAATCCGTAATATTCACGAGCTGACGCCGGATCCTAAAACAGGCATCAGCTGGGCAGAGCTGGAAGCAGTATACCTGCATAACAGAACGTCGCCTTTTCAGGTTCCGGCACCGGTGCGTCCAGAAAAGCCAGACTATCTTGCATTGCCGGAAAAGCCTGCCGAGAGCGAAGGCATTAGTTTTCTGGGTAAATGGTTTGAATCGGAATCAGCTAAAGCTGAGCGCCACGCCGAAAATCTTCGCCGGTGGCAGCAGGAGCTGATTGATGTGGAGCGTGAGAATACCCTTCGACAGCACCGGTACCAGCAACAACGGACGGCCTGGGCCGAACAGTATGCAAACTGGAAGTTTGAGGCTGAAGAACATGAAAAACGGCTCGCCACGGCTCAGGCAGATGCCCGGCAGCAGTTCCGGACAGACGCCGCGTTTTTCGAATCATACCTGGCGGGTGTGCTGGCAGAAACTGAATGGCCGCGTGAAACGCTTGTTGCATTTGAAGTAAAGCCGGAGCTATCAGCAGTCCTGCTGGATGTTGATTTAGCTGAGATTGAAGATTTCCCTGATAAGATTTACGGCGTTAATGCCCGGGGCACGGAGCTGACGGAAAAAGCCATGACGCAAAAAGCCGTACGCGAAAACTATGCCCGCCACGTCCATGGCTGCTTGTTCCGCCTGGTCGGTATCGTTTTACATACGCTACCGTTCGACAACGTGATTGTGTCAGGCTTTACGCAACGGGTCAGTAAGCGGACCGGCTATCTGGAGGATGAGTATATCCTGTCCTGCAAATGCAGTCGCAGCCAGATGTCGTCAGTAAATTTTGCAGGCTTAGAACACATTGATCCGGTTGAAGCGTTAGGCGATCAACCGGTTATTCGAAAGATGAGCAGTACCTTCATTTTTCAGCCTATTGAACCACTAACCCTTTAAGCAGGCTAAATCTTACGATGCAATTAAATACCAGACAGGCCCGGATTTTTAAGCTTGCCAACTTACTGGGCACCGGCAAGCCCGTTTCCGCTGCCGACATTATAACCAGTCTGGAATGCTCAGAGCCGACATTAACCCGGGCACTCAAAGAGCTACGCGAGTCATATTCTGCGGAGATCAAATACAGCAAGGCAGGTCATTCATACCATCTCGTTAATCCGGGCCAGCTGGATAAAAAGACCCTTCGCCGGATGAATGAAGCGCTCGCACAGAATGCTGAACTGAAAACCGGTGAGTCCACAGGGAAGGTCGTACTCGATAAGGATAAAAAAACAGCCGTGTCATTATCGCTACGCATGCGGATTTTAAGAAAAATTGACCGTCTGGCTGCGCTGAGTGGCTCGACCCGAAGTGAAGCGGTAGAGAAGCTGGCTCTGCACTCCGTTGATGAACTGATAAAAGAATACAGCGCTAAAAAGTCCTGACGCTAAATCTCAGACCGGGGTGAAAACCCCGGTTTTGTCATATTTCACCTCTGTATCTGCGTGACGGAGTTTTGATCTATTCTCCTCCCGCAATGTCAGCAGCGCCTTTCTGCCTACAAAACCTGGTGTCTTGACATCCTCTTGTGCTACACATCAATCTTTGGGCGATTTACACTCCATTCATGCAGATCTGTGATGTATGATGATTTTCATACATAAGAAAGTTTATTTTTGCCGGAGTTTTTTTCAGAAATCTTATATTCCAGTACGGTCTGAATTTTTTTCTCTGATAAGAGGCCATTCACATGTCGGTAATTCAATGGTGGTTAACTTATTTCTTTAATGCCGCTTCTGAGTATTTAATCTCCACCCGACAGATGTCGTGCCGTTTTATCAAATCTACAAACTCTGGCCTCTTCCTGAAACTACTCTCCTCTTCCGATCTCTTAAGAAGGAATTACATTTGAGACGCTTACCCGTATATCTGCTACTCGACACGTCCGGCTCTATGCACGGAGAGCCTATCGAAGCGGTTAAGAATGGCGTTCAGACGCTGCTTACCACGCTGAAACAGGATCCGTATGCACTCGAAACGGCTTACGTGTCAGTGATCACCTTTGATTCTTCAGCCCGACAGGCAGTCCCCCTGACAGACCTCCTGAGTTTCCAGATGCCAGCACTAACAGCCAGCGGCACCACGTCTCTTGGCGAAGCGCTTACCCTGACGGCCAGCTCCATTGCCAAAGAAGTACAGAAAACGACGGCTGACACTAAAGGTGACTGGCGTCCCCTAGTATTCCTGATGACGGATGGAAGTCCGAATGATGACTGGCGTAAAGGCCTGAATGACTTTAAAGCCGCCAGAACCGGCGTTGTTGTGGCATGTGCAGCCGGGCATGATGCCGATACCAGCGTCCTCAAAGAAATCACTGAAATCGTGGTTCAGCTCGATACAGCTGACAGTTCGACGATTAAAGCTTTCTTTAAATGGGTCAGTGCGAGCATTTCGGTAGGCAGTCAGAAAGTGGAGTCCAGCAAAAAAGAAGTGATCGGTCTTGAAGACCTGCCACCGCCGCCGCCAGAAGTAAATGTGGTCTTATAATTTTATTAATTAAGGGGATGTCATGTCTGTCAGTCTGAGCAAAGGCCAGGGCGTAAGCCTGAAAAAAAATGAATACGATCTCTCGTCCGTTACTATCGGCCTGGGTTGGGATATTAATGAGGAAAAGAAAGGTTTCCTCGGCGGGATCTTTGGTAAAAAAGAAGAAGAATACGACCTTGATGTGATCGCTTTCCTGTGTAATTCAGCCGGAAAGGTGACCGATCTCGGCAATGTGGAAAATGGTAAACCAACGCTTGTGAATGGCGATATCATCTTTTTCAACAGCCTTCGCCATAAGTCAGGCAATATCTGGCTGACAGGCGATAACCGAACCGGAGCCGGTGACGGTGACGATGAGCAAATTATTGTGCGCCTGAATTCCCTTGACGCTCAGTACGAGAAAATTGTGTTCATCGTTCAGATCTACAATGGTGAAAAGCTCCAGCAGCACTTTGGTAAAGTTCAGAATGCCTTCATCCGGGCAGTAGATGCCCGTAATATTGAAATGGCACGATTCGATCTTTCTGGCGGACCCGCCTTTGCCAGCCAGCGCTCCATGGTCTTTGCCGAGCTGATACGCGAACCTACAGGCTGGAAACTCAAGGCAATTGGTGAGCCTTCAGAATCAGATTCGTTTGTCTCACACCTGAGGAATTACATCTGATGCGTCGCCTGCCTGTTTACCTTGTTATCGACACCTCCGGTTCAATGCGCGGTGAGTCCATCCATTCCGTTAACGTTGGAATTCAGGCGATGCTAAACGCACTCCGCCAGGATCCATACGCCCTCGAAAGTGTCCATGTCTCCATTATCACCTATGACAATGAGGCGCGTGAGTTTATTCCTCTCACGCCGCTGGAAGACTTCCAGTTTTCTGACATCGTTGTGCCAAGCGCTGGCGGGACGTTCACCGGCGCTGCCCTTGAATGTCTGATGCAGTGTGTAGACCGGGATGTGCGTCGCTCAGATGGTGATACAAAAGGAGACTGGCGTCCCCTGGTATTCCTGATGACTGATGGTACGCCTTCTGATGCCATGGCGTACGGTGAAGCGGTAAAAGCTATTCGTGGCCGGGGATTTGGCTCCATCATTGCCTGTGCGGTAGGTCCTAAAGCAGGCCACGAGCATTTAAAACAGCTCACTGATAAGGTTGTGTCTCTGGAGACTCTCGACTCAACCGCTTTTGCAGGTTTCTTTAAATGGGTTTCGGCCAGCGTTTCTTCCGGTAGCACAAGCGCGGGGATCAATGCCGGAACAGATACCCTCCCACCTCCTCCACCAGAAATACAGCTGGTGCTCTGACAGACAGGAAGGTGCTGCTTTACCCGGCAAACGCCTTCCTTTACAGAACCGTTTTCTGCTGACTGTTACCAGCCGTACGAGGGATATTATGAGACGCCTTCCCGTTTTTTTTGTTCTGGACTGTTCAGAGTCCATGATCGGTGAAAACCTGAAAAAAATGACTGATGGTCTGCAAATGATCGTCGGAGATTTAAGAAAAGATCCACACGCACTGGAAACGGCCTGGGTCTCGGTAATCGCATTTGCCGGAATAGCCCGCACGATTGTACCTCTGCACGAAATTGCCTCGTTCTACCCTCCCCGCCTTCCCGTTGGCGGCGGCACGAGCCTTGGGGCTGCATTGCGTGAGTTGACCGTGCAAATTGATACTCAGGTAAGAAAAACCACTCATGAGACTAAAGGCGACTGGAAACCCGTAGTGTATCTCCTTACCGACGGACGTCCGACTGACGACACAACCTTAGAAGTGAAACGCTGGAAAAATAACTACGCGAGTAAGGTGAATCTCATTGCCGTTGGCCTGGGACCGTCAGCGGACCTGAATATCCTGCGGCAGCTGACAGAAAATGTCATGCTATTCACAGAGTCACAGGAAGGCGACTTTACCCGCTTCATCAAATGGATCACGGCCTCGGTTACTGCTCACAGCCGCAGTGTCGGGGACGAAAAACAACCGGAGCTCAGCCAGACTGAATACATAGTTCGCCTGTCCAAAGACGAGTATGTAAAAGCGTACGACGAAAACTGCGTTACGCTCACCGGGCGTTGCAGCAAGACTCGTCGACCGTACCTGATGAAATATGAACGGCCACCAGCAAGGGTTTCCGGGCTCGATTTCAACCTGAACCTGAACAACTTTAATATTGCCGGATGCTATCCCATTGATGAGGACTATTTTGCGTGGTCAGATGCCACCGCTACCGATTTGCAGGTAAACACAAGCGAACTGCATGGTGTACCGGGTTGCCCCCACTGTGGTAATGCCAGTGCGTTTGCCATGTGCTCATGCGGGAAGTTGCTCTGCATTGATGGCCCCGATGACGTGATCTGCCCATGGTGTGAAAAAGGTCTTTCATTCAGCAATGATGGCGGAAACACTAACTTCGACGTAAACAGAGGGAGAGGTTGATGTCGCAAAATACGTCACTTGAAGAAAAGATTATCCGCTTAGTTCTGTCTGAGCTCAGCCACACCGCAGAAGGTGAGCGGCTTTCCCTTCCATCCCAGGATCCTGCCCTGTCTGCCGAGGTTATGCAGCTTATAAAGCGGATTGAGAACCTTGCAAAAGGTACCTCTGCACTGGTTAACGAAGGTGAGAACGAATCAGTGACTGCCCTCCCGCCTGCTCCAGGCCTTGCCGAAAAGCAACAGCCGGTCGGGACTGATGAGGATATGCAGGGAAACCACGCTATTGACAAAAAAGAGACGCAAACAGCCACAGTCAACGAAACCAGCCCTACATTGTGGAAATTGATGCCTTTTTACGAACTTCAGAAACCAGGAAAAAATGAAACTGAAAACCAGCCGTCTCCGATACTAAAACCTGGGCAGGTACCGGAAAGCCAGCATCGGACCGGGTCAGCAGTGCAATGTGTAATGCCCCCGACAGCGAGAATAACCATACCCAACGCCCGCGCAGGCGAACGTTTCTCTTCGCCGGTTGCCATCATACTGGATGAGGGTGGACGGGCGACGATAAGAGACGTTGTCTTTCCCCGGGACATTGGCTTGTCGTATAAAAAAGAACAAGGGTTGCTCACTGGCATACCCACTGAAATTGGCGATATTGAGCTTTCAGTACTGTGGTCATACACTTCGCACGACGAATGCGAAACAAAGTTACTTTTTGTAGTAAACCCGGATCCGAGAAGCCTGTGGAAGGTAATAGAACCACCAGCAGACGCTCCCTACCCTAAGGCCCATCTGGACTCTGCTGGCCTGGTCAGAGATAACATATGTATTGCTGCCGCCAGTCGCCGGGGCCGCTCTCATGAGCATGCCGGGAGCTTCAGAGATGATGACTTCTATATCAACCACTGCCAGGAAACAGGATGGTCTGTCATGCTGGTCGCAGACGGGGCCGGTAGTGCAGTAAATTCCAGAGAGGGATCGCGAATTGCAGTCATGACGGCTGGCGATTACCTTTTCAATCAGCTCAGTGGAGTGAAAGGCGTCCGTTTAAAAGAGCATATCACGACTTGGGAAGGGAGCGATCAGCAGGCAACCATAAACGCCATGCTTCATCATTTTAAACAGGCAGCTACGCTCGCGGTCAACAGCATCCAGAACGAAGCCATTTGTGCAGAACAACCTGTGAAATCCTATTCAACAACCCTTCTTGCAACTGTAGCACTGCGAACTGAAAACGAGCTGTTTGCAGCTGCTTTCTGGCTTGGCGATGGTGCGATAGGTGCATACAGTCCTTCAGGTAAAGTCAGGATACTTGGAAATCCCGATAGCGGAGAATACGCAGGACAAACCCGCTTCCTTGACCAGAGCATTATCGCAGACCCATCATTTACTGGTCGCATCAGCGTGGGCAAATGGAATGACGTATCTCACTTGATCCTTATGACCGACGGCGTATCAGACCCTCTGTTTGAGACTGATAACGGGCTTCGCAGTGACGAAAAATGGACCCGTCTCATTAATGAGATCTCCCCTATCCTCGCAGACGCCAGTATTGCGTCTGAGGGGTTAGGCGACTGGTTAAACTTTTTCTCCACTGGGAACCATGATGACCGCACTATTGCGGTGTTGTGGTAAGGGATACGCTTTTTCGGTGATCAATATGGCAAATATCGTTACGTGTAAAACAAAGAACGGCGAAACAGTCCAGTATGTTGACGAGGTGATTGGTTCAGGCTCGATGAAGGATGTTTACTTTTCGCCTGATAAATCTTACGTCGTCGCTTTTTATCAAAAACCGCAGAATGAGCAGGCCCGGGATCGTATTGATATGATCACCGGCCGCTACAGGCAAAACATTTTTGGACAATCCGGTGGCGAATACTGGAAGGATCTGTTTTGTTGGCCGACCCACGTTGTTGAGCATGGGAATAAAATCGGTATCGTGGTTCCAACCTACCAGAACCATTTTTTCTTTAAATATGGTTCCAAAAACGATGATTTTCTGGATATTAAAGGCCGGGAGAAAGAAGGCAAATGGTTTGCCAGCGCCAGCAACCAGAATAAATTCCTCGATCCGCGTGAACGAGGCAATACGCTTACCTATCTCAAAGTCTGTCTGCTGCTGACAAGAGCCGTCAGAAGGATGCATGCAGCTGGCCTCTGTCACAGCGATCTCAGCTATAAAAACGTGCTGATTGATCCAGAAATGGGCCATGCCTGCATCATTGACGTAGACGGCCTAGTCGTTCCTGGAAAGTATCCTCCCGATGTGGTGGGCACTCCGGATTTTATCGCTCCGGAGGTGGTGAAAACCAGCCATCTTTCCAAAGAAGATCCGAACCGCGTACTGCCAAGCATTACTACTGACCGCCATGCACTGTCGGTGCTTATCTACATGTACCTGTTTTTCCGTCATCCGCTACGTGGCGGAAAAATACATGACATGTCGGATGAAGTGCGTGATGAAACCTTATCAATGGGTGAGAAAGCGCTCTTCATTGAACATCCGACAGACAAAAGTAATGCAGTCAAAATCAGTCAGTTATCCTCCTTTTCACTTCCCTGGGCTGACCCGGGTAAAATTCCTTACACCATCATGGGTCCCTACCTGACGTCATTGTTTGATCGAGCCTTCATCGATGGCTTACATGATGCCACAAAACGCCCTACCGCCGATGAGTGGGAAAGTGCCTTGGTTAAGACCGTTGACCTGATACAGCCCTGCCAAAACACGAAATGTGAACAGAAGTGGTACGTTTTCTCGGGTAAGACAAAGCCGGTCTGTCCTTACTGCGGTACGCCGTATAAAGGTAAGTTGCCAGTGCTTAATTTTTATTCTTCTCGTAAAGAAGGCAGCTATCGTCCTGACGATCACCGGTTGATGGTCTGGAGCGGGCAGTCTATCTATGCGTGGCATGTGAATCGTCTTATCGCGCCAAATGAACGTACAACGGATGCACAAAGGAAACGGGTTGGTTATTTTGTTTACCATAACGATCAATGGTGGTTGGTAAATGAAGGCATATCAGGACTAATGTCATTACCGGATAAGCGGCAGATTATGGTTGGGGAAAAAATAGAACTGAAGAATAACGCTCAATTTGTTTTGTCAAAAGAGGAAGGTGGCAGGCTGGTAGTCGTTCAATTAGTAGAAAACTAACAAATATCTCTTACCAGATTTTAGCTGTTACGGCATTGAGCCACTCATCGCGACTAATTCGATGAGCGGCCCGCCAAACGAGGCTGTGAAGCGCTTATGAAGGCGATGGATCGGTTTAACAAAGAGCTGCGTAGCTCTCTGTTCCTGCTTGGGGAAGGGATTCAGCAGGATTTCAGGGGGTAGCAGACCATACTGTCAATGTCGCCACGGTATACCACTCGCTGGAATGAGCTACTTGTCGTAAAAGCCTGACATCCATGCCAGTGTTACCCGGCATGGTCAGTTCTGGCATGAAAAGCTACTTTAACCACCACGGGCCTTCTGGATTGCGTATTTCAGGGTAGCTTCGTCGACAGCCCCCGGGATGAATGATGTCGTTGCAGCATCGGGTTTTTGCATGTTCATGATAATGAACCCTGGCGTTCCGCTGATCCCGAGAGCTTCCCCCAGTTGCATATTTCCGGAAATGACATTCTCATAGCGACTTTTTTCTCGATCGCTGAATGAGCTGTTGAACCCGGATTTATTCACCACCATGTCTAAATCACTGAGCGTAAACCCTCGCTGGTTGTTGAAGAATACATACGCGCTGGTCATCAGGTTGTTGTGGTACTTACGATACGCTTCAGCGCCAAATGCCTGGTACACATGCAGGCCTGTCGCCGCCCCCATCGCAGAAACGGGTTTCGAACCAGCGAAGATTGGAAATTCTTTAAAGAAGAATTTAACATCGCTGCTCTGGCTCAACACGGATTCAACGACCGGCGCTACCTTCATACAGAAATGGCACTGGTAGTCGAAAAACTCGATGACGGCGACGGCCGCATTATCCGGTCCAATGTTGGGAGTCTCTTTGGTCTCGAAGAGAGCCGGTGCGTAAGGGATGATCCGCTCAAGGGAGGCGTTGGTATTTTGGTTTTCAAGAGCCTTACCCGCTTCAAGCAGATACTGAGGATTTTTTACCAGATAGGTAGCCGCTACCTTTCCTACTTCATCGTTACTGGGGAGCTCAGTTTTAAAATATTTCGACGTGATATACACAGAGCCAGCCGTCGCAATCAACACAGAAATTAAAACAGACGCTACGGGTTTTAAATAATTTAATTTAGTCATAGCCACCTTTACGAATTCAACTTGTTAGTTATCAACCTGTGTTCGATTATACTGTCACAGCACATCGGAATTATTCGTTAAAGAACCCTTTTTGGAGGAATTAGAATGTTACGGCATTTATTCTTACTGACCGCCACAACGTTCTTATGTGGGTGCAGCTATCATTTCGGGAATGATGTTGATGCTTACGATTTAATGTCACGCCCGGTAGGCAACAAGAAATTTGAAATTGTAGCGCCTGATGACAGTATACAATCGCGCATGTTTGCAGCCCGGTTTGCGAGTGGATTAACGGGGATAGGGTTTAATATTTCCAACCATCTGCCCGACTATATTCTCAGATTCAGTTACAGTAAGACCCAGGAAAATATGCAATACAGTGAACAGCTGGTGACGGGCATAACCGGATATGTCGTCGAGAAGAAGACAACGAAAAAAGATAAACACGGGCAGACTCAGACGGACTATGACTATAAACCCGTCAGCGGGATCGTGGGGTCAGAGACGATATCACAGAGGCATTTCTGGCGCCGCCTTGATGTGGAAGTCTACCCTGCGGGGAAAGGGGCACAACAGGTTCTTAAAGTCAGTATGCAGAGCAATGCGCCAATCCCATCGGACAGCATTGCGTATTCCGCAATGATCGACGCTCTGGCCGGGAAACTGGATGCCCCGCTACGCTCCGGAAACTATGTCGCATCGGTTCCCTGGAACTAATGACCAGCACCGCAACGCCCAACCGCAAAGTGACTTTTCTCACCTGCATGCCGCACCTTTACCGGCCTCCTCTGTTGAAATCATAGAGCCGGTAAAGATCACCGATCGTCATTGCATCCACTTTGGACACGAACAAATACTCAAACTGCGCTTTCTGAATATCTGACACTGACGCATCGTCCAGCACCTCCTGGTAAAATCGAGCACTGATGCATCTCTCCGGATGCATGAACTGGTACCGACTCTGGAGAACCACCATTAGTAAAAACAGAATCAGCAGAACGAGAAGTAATATTTGGTTGGAGAGCTCCAGTCCCAGCGACACACCGATGGTTGCCAGGAAACAGAGAGTCCATCCGACCAGGGCAAAAGGAGCCTTTTGGATCTTTTGTTGGTAATAACGGAAGATCACCGGATCATTTAAATACCGCTTATCCGGTAATCCCGTTGCCCGGGTGACAATGCTGAGCCAGAGCGACATTTTCTAACCCCCAAATCGCGGATATACGGCGCTCTCAGGCCATACGTTCATAAAAGGCAACCAATGGCTGGGTGATGGGGTTTTGTACAAGCTCGGGGCGAATGGCTTTCAGCTGCCTTACCGGCGCTAGCTCATCCGTCGGCTTCACGATTCCATTGCCCGGACCTTTCCGGGTACTGTCGGTGTTCACCTTTAGCCTGTCATTATTCAGATACGATTCAACCCGCTTAGACATGGCGTCGCTGGGGGATGATGCGTCATTAAGTTTTTTTAAAACCGCGTCTTTATCCGTCTGAGCCGCAGAGACCAGCAGTTCACTGCTGGCCTCAATGTCTGCGTTGCAGGACCCGAACTGGCATTGGGCCGCAAAGACGGGTTGAGTGCCAACCGCCACGAGCATTAACGTTGTCAGTATTACAGATTTCATAATCACCTCTTGCAGTCGTGAAAAGTCACTTTTGTGCGGTGCCCATGCGGGTCACCAGATTTTCCGGGCTCAACCAGCCGGTGAACAACTGAGGTTTACCCGACAGCGTTACCATGGTTGGCGTACCCTGAAGCGGAATAGTTGAAGCAACCTGGAAATGCGATTTGATAATATCGAGGCAGGCCGCGTCAGGCCGTCCTTCCGGAATGATTGATATCGAGCTCATTGCAGCATCCAGCGCATCATTAGGTTTGGCCGCACACCAGATTTTTGCCATATTCCCCGCGACCACGGAGTTCAGGCCTGCACGCGGAAAAGTGAGGAATTTTATTGAGATCCCGGCATCGAGATAGGATTGAAGATCATGATGTAGTTTCTGGCAATACCCGCAGGTTATATCAGTAAACACCGCCAGGCGATATTTTTCATTCGCCGACTTATATTCTATGGATTTTGTTTTAGCAGCAAACTCCCTGACGCCTTTCAGTATCGCCTGTTCCGTTGTATTCTCCACATCTTTGCCGTTAACATGAAACAAGCTCCCGGTAAAAATGTAATCACCATCTTTGCTGACGTAACTCACGCCTTCTCTTGAAATCACGGTATAAATATCTTTTACTGGGGATGGTTCAATATGCTCGATGGACAGCCCAACTTCTTTTAATTTCTTCAGTGCTGCATCAGGAAGCACGTCAGTTTTCACTGTCTGGGCATTCATGCTAAAGGCCGTACAAGATGCCAGTAATAAGAATGATGCCTTGATAGTCTTATTCATTTCAGCTCCTTTAATGGAGCATTAATACTATCATGCGAAAAAATCCTCCAAATTCGCTTAAGGGACAAAATTCCCTCCCTATAGTAAAAATTTTTAGCCCGCGATGTGGGAGAATATCCAGTATGTAATTCCAGTGGAGATTATCTCGTGTTTATACCACCAGCAGATGATGTGAAACCTATTCCCGTTCCTGTTGAAGTCTACACACAGTGCATTACCGATGCCTCCCGCTTTTTCGGGATTGATGCAGAATTGGTCTTTACGCTTTTTGATAATGAAGGCGGAAAAGTGGGAACGTTCAGCCGGAATAAAAATGGCACTTATGATATTGGACCTATGCAGATCAATTCGTCCAATCTGCCGGAAATACGTGGCCACTTTCCGTCTGTTACCTGGCGGGTATTGGCCTATGACGCCTGTGCCAGTTTCTGGGTAGGTACCTGGTGGCTTTACCGGAAAATTGTAGACCGAAATGGTAATGTATTTGAAGGGATTGCCGATTACAACAGCAAAACCCCTAAGGTCCGGGCGAGGTATATCTTTAACTTCATGGTCAAATACAATCGCCGGATTCAGGGCCGGAATGGCATGGACGAGTTATATCAGTGGACGCAACCAAAGACCCAGTACAACGGACATATTGTAAAAAATGTTCCGGAGTAAATTACCCCCCTACTCTCCAATTTATTGTTTAGTTGTTTTACGTGGCTGTGAACAATTCATCACTGAGCGAGTGAAACTGTCCCGTGAAAGAGGTTAGGTATGCTCCAATCAATATACGAATTCCTGTGCAAGATACGCTGTTCTCCACAGAAGCTTAGAAATAAAGACTTGGACGGGATCTTGCCTCAGGATGAATCAACAGCTGGCTTATGGGGACCTCTGCCATTAATCCATATTGTTCTTTTCCTGGATTTTGATGGTGTAATCCACAAATGTCAGAATGAATCTTTCGAACGGATGTATTTGATTGAGAAGTTACTTGATGCAAGTCCTTCAATGTTCATCGTTATATCAAGTTCATGGAGAGAATGCGGGAGTATTACCTACCTAAAGTCACTTTTCCGCTCGCCGTACAGAGACCGGGTAATTGGCGCAACCCCATCCCTGTGTCTACCCTCGGGGGGAATAGGGGTACGTGCAGCTGAATGTGAAGAATTCGTGGCCAGGCACCAGGTAAAAGCCTTTATCTGCCTTGATGACGATACGACCCTGTTTCCGCCAGAATATCCGCACCTGATCCGTACGGATTATTACACGGGGGTTAAAGAAAAGGACATAACGGATCTGATAGCCAGATATAACCTACTGATGGCCCGTTTTTATTAAAAAAGTAACTTTTCCACACACTCCGTCAAAAAAAACCATGATTCGCCATCTACCAAAAACACTGCATCAGTCGATCAGAAAAGTAACTTTTTCCTCAACTTTAATTTAGGCCAGTAAGCATTCACGTTTCTTAGGGTGGCGAGTGAACTGGATTTGGAAAGAGAATTTGAATCGTGATTAAGATAGTATCCTGTTTGACCATTGTTTTAAAACTGAACAAACCTTATCCAATGCTCAGTTAGCCGGTGTACTTTTCTCAGATTCGTGGTTTACCTTGAATAGCACTGCCGTGAATAGTTATTTTCCCCGGATGCAGGCATAAAAAAGCCGTGCCCAAAAAGAGCACGGCTTTTATCAGTCAGTATTCACTCCTACTTCTTATTATCATTCAGCCAGTTTTCAGCTCTCTCTATTCTCGACTGATACGGTTCGTTTGTATTGTTAAGGTCTGACTTCATAAAGTTAACGAACGCATCTGCTTTATCCGACCCGAAGCGTGGATCATCGGTCAGTTGCTGACGAATCGCACGCTCTGAGTTTTGTGATGCACTCTCATACGTCTTGATCCCATCACTTCCCATATCCTTATAACGGCTGGTCACCGCGCTCAGACCATCTGACATTTGCAGGTGGTTGCCAACCTTGCCCAATAACGAACTCGGCATATTTACCGGATTCGTTGCATCGTTTGCCAAAGATGCGGGCGTAGTCAGGACCCCAATACCTGAGAGCATGTCGTTTACGGGTTTTGCTCCGATAACGTCAAGCCCTCTGGCAACACTCTCCTGGCCCGATAAAAGCGTACTGCCAATCACACTACGTTCTGTATTGGACTCAATTTTATTACCAGCAAGGGTATCAATCGTGGTTTGGGTTCGTTGGCCAACGATCCCGCCGCCAGAGCCGCCTTCACCAAGATTCGCCCTTATTGCTGAATCAAGAGAGCCTGAAGCCTTGTTGTGCATGTTGAAACCTTCATGGATACTCTGGAGATCATTCATCCCCCAGCTAACGTTGTAGTGACCCAGCTCGGTGAGGAGGCTTTGAGTATCCGCTTTCAGTTGTTCTTTCTCAGCGCCGGTTGCCATTGTACTGGCCCCATAGGTAAACACGGCTTGTGCGGCCAGCTCCGCCCGTTTGTCATCCGGCTTTTTGGTTGGGTCATTTGCAACCCTGTCAAAATAATTCGGGAGGTTGTTTGATATCCCGCGTATCTGGCTATCTCCGTACATAGAATTCAGTTTTTCGCTGGTATTACCCATGCCTGAAGTAGCATGCTTGCCGCCTATACCAGTTTGAAGCTGGTCGAAAGTTTGGTTGGCGTTCTTAACGTCCTGCCCAGCCCCCTGAATTCTTCCCACGGTCTCATTAGTCACTACAGGGGTATTCTTATCCAACGACGAGAGAACACTTTGGTTTTCTTCGCTATAGGAGTTAGCTACATTACCTTTATGAATGCCCTGAATATCTTCTTTACTGACCGAGCCCACATTGTACGGCGTAACACCTGATTCGGTTTGTCCGCCAATATGTTGATTAGCATTCTGCTGGTTCTGTGCCAATCCAGCTTTCGCCTGAGCATCCAGACCTTGCCCTACGTCAGCAACACGATCGGCACTCATTACGCCGGAGGTATCTACATGGTCTGGTGTGCGCTCCTGCGCCTGTGCAATGGTATTAATACCCGATGCATCACCAGTGATTCGGTCAAGTTGATTGGTAATTGGCAGCATCTGTTGAGCGTTACCGCCGAAGTCAGCAACCAGCCCTTTAAGCAGGCTGGAGGTCTCACGCAGATCCTGCTTATTGCTCTCAGCCGTTTCACCCCTGGCAGTATCAATCGCAATTTTTTGCTCACTAAAGTCGCGTGTCGTTGCCACCAGCGCATCAGTTCGCTGGAGTTGTGATCCCAACTGAGTGCTGGCCTTAAATGTGTCATTGTAAGAATTGAATTTATCCATAAACGCATTCTCATCAAGACCATTTTTCCGTGCAAAATTACGCACATCATCATCGCTGAAGTTTTTATTACGAATAGAATCGGAGAATCTGTCTAGGTTGACAGACTGTCTTGAGTCGAGTGTCATGCCGGTATTAGCGCTGGCGTTCGTTGAAAGTGACGTCGACAGATTTTCGGCCATTGTCTGTGTTGCCTGGTTCATTTTTGATGCAGCTTCTTTGAATGCATTGGTCTGTGCAAACTGATCACTGTTTACCTGAGAAGCCGCTTTACTCATTTGTTCAGAAAGTCCTGAGTTTTCTGACAATTGAGTCGTAATAGCTTTATTCAAATCAGTTAAGAGGCTATCACTGCCTGAATTCGATTTTGAGATCCCTGAACCAACGGTACCCGATGCTTTCAGACCTAGTGAATCCATCACTTTCTGACCTATGCCCCCAGCCCCCCCTTTTCCAAGTTTTTCCTCGCCACCAAGTCCCAAACTTCCATTGAGGAGAAGGTTTGACACCACACCAGCTAATTGCTGCGAATTAATTCCGTGCTTCGCCCCTACGCTATTAGCGACGTTTGCACCGGCCTGGTCTGTATATGATTTCAAGTTTTGCAGATTCGAGGAAAATTGCTGGCCCGATTGCCCCGAACGACCAACTTCACTCATCTGATTGTAGGCCTGCTGGAATGAATTACTTGCTGCACTCATGACTGATGAGGTCATTGCCGCCCCTTGTCCCTGGCTTGACGCGATACTTGAACCTGCATTCCACGTACCGAGTCGGAAGTTACTGGAGTCCATGGCCCCGCCACCGCTGAACCCCTGCCCGGTGCTTGTCAGTGCTGTACGATTAACATCCCCAAATGATGATTTTCCGCTATTTGGCGCATCCCACACTTTCGGCGTGAGGTGGCTGGAGTCCACAGGTGCGGGTGGCGTAACTCCTTTCATCGCATTCATCATTGGATGAATGGATTGCGTCATCAGGAACAGCGTCAGGACTGGGATAAGAGCATAGAGCGCTGATGCAACTGATAAGTAAGAACTATATGTTTCGGCAAGCCCTGGTAAGCCCATCCAAGTCACCGCGTTACTCTGACTATTCAGTGTGCTCCATGTATCAAGATCCGCTGTTGCCACCTTCTTCACGTAGGCATTGACCATCACCGCAGTAATCGGCCACATATTAACGAAGAGAATCAACTGAAGATATTTTGCCGCTGCGGCAACACCGTTTCCGCCGAGTGCAAGCAGCATGAGCAATGCAAACGGAGCAACCATGTACGCAAACATTTCAAGAAACGCAATTGCCGCACCAGATAATTGCAGCCAGAGCTGCCCCTGAGATGCCATGGTATTCGTACGTTTTAATGATGCCTCAAACAGTTGCATATCCGAGGCCAGACCAAGTGGGGTTTTGTATTTACTGGCACCATTACGTAGCTCATTCATGATGAACAAAGAAAGCGTCGCGTCATAAGCGCCAATCGCCTTGCCATACATGCCGTTCGCCGACGCCATTACATCCGTGAAGCTCGATCCGGATGCGGCACCGCCCGCCTCTTCTGGGGTAAGAATACCGTTTGTTTGCCCAATCAAAGCAATCGTCTGTCGAGCCTCCGGGGTGCTCGTTACCTGTTTAACGGTCGACCAGACCTCTTCACAAGTCGCTGACTTTGAACTATTCACACCCACGATGTTAGCAGATGCGTTCTTCAGCGAACCTTTCATCGCCTGATTAATGCGTTCCATGCTTTCCGCGACATTTGAAGAGAAAATATCGTTAAAAATGGTTTCTTTCCCAGCGATTTTCGCGCTTGAGTTTTGTGTTCCCTTGAGGCAGTTATAGGCCAGTGATTGCACTGTCGCACACACGTTCATCGCACCTAATCCGCTAACTGGTTCGGGGAACGCTGAACAATACCCCTGGCTGTCCCCGCCCCATTGTAAGAATTTAACGAAGCGAATCATCGGGCCAAGAGTAATGTCATCATCAAGCGTGGTTGCGGCAAAGTCGATCGGCGCCAGCGGATCAAACGCCGTTTTATAGTCTTTGAGTAGGCCCTGGCTAAGGTTAGTGGTTACAGTTCCCATCGCCGCGATAAAAACAGGAATACCATCGACATTTCTCACTTCACCAGACTTAACCGATTCAATAGTCACATCCACGCGTACTATTGCCATCGAAAAAAGAATCAGCCCAAGAATCCATGAAAATATCGGCACCTCTGCTTTTGTCGGGTTCAACAGCCAAAGCCATGTTTTATAAAACAGGCTGGCTCCAGCCAGCACCGCTGCCGTGGTGAGAAATGCTTTTACACCGGTATATTGTGAGAAAATCAGGGCAATCCCGTTAAGGGCGGACCACACGAACTCGATATCACCTACTGTATAGATGTTGTAATCCATATCAGACCTCAGTTACCTGTGCCACGAAGACTTTCCATGAACGCCTTCCTCTTTAATCGGCGATCATCCCATGCTGAAATGACATCAGAGCTGTTACCTACCTGGCTACGGGTGAGCTCGTAAGCTGCTTTTACCTGATTGCTAAGGTTTTCAGATAACCGAGTCAGGTCCTGCCGCCGTCCGGAAAGTGATTCACTGGGGATATTCATAGCGCTGATCTTTGCTTCAACTTGCCGAAGCATGTTAATGACAAGGCTGGTGGCCGCTATTGCACTGATATCCTGGATATAGGCATAGCCTTCAGGGACATCAAAAGTCTGAAGAGAATCAAGAATTGTTGGGATGCCGATATAAGAAATAATGCGTAATTCATCATCAGAGATCCTGACATCGCTGATTGCCTTTGTTTGAACCTGAATTAGGAGGTCTGAAATCGTATCCTTCAGTCCTTTGAAACCACCATCCATCACTTCAGACATAACCAGGCATTGCGACTTTCTCGCTGAAGCAGGATCGGGTACAGGCGAACATTTGAGCATTTTTATGGAGCCACCAGCCGGAGGACCCATGATGAAATCCGATACCGTCATCGTCGATGGACGAACTTCCATCCCCGCTTTTTCACCTTTAGCATCCCAGTTGATAATCACAGTGCCGACAAGCGACATCAGCTGCTCTGCGAGTTTGTAGCCAGATAATTCAGTCACGCCACCGATATTCATAGAACCTTTATCGATGTCCATAAATGACATATAGAAAAGGTTTCCACTGAATTTTTCAGCAAACTCTTCAGGGTCTTTTGCTTTTACCTGGGAGGTCACAGTTTCTGGCGACTTGGTCATTGATGAACCGAAATCAGGCAACAATCCATTAAGAGTACCAAGCATTGAAGCTGGGCCGGAACTGACCGCATTCGCATACTGGCTGGGTGGTCCAACATTTTCAGAAAGAAACGAGTAAGTAGCGTTGCAGGAATCTTTGGCAAATTTGTTCAACGCCTGCAATTTGTTCTGGATATCATTAATAGTCGCAGCACAGTCAGCACAGATTGCCGATACCGCGACATTAAATGCATAAATCGCGGCCCCCTGCGCGATACCGCGAGCAACCTGCACCAACTGATCTCCGTTAATCATACTGAATGAACCGAGGAAAACATCGATGCCGTTACAGCCGACGGAAGCTTTGGGGAAAGACATTGAAACTAAATTGGTATTCACGTTTGTTGTGCGGTAGGAAAAAGAGCCGCCAACCACACCGGTACGGGTGGCCGTTTCAAAACTGGCCGGGCTGGTTGTCGTCATCATTCCATTAAAAATATTACGCATGGCGTTATCGGCACCGGCATTTGGTGCAATCATCGCCGTGCAAACGGCTAACGACAAAAGTAACTTTTTTGCACAAACATGGAGGTTAGCGCGCATATGGGCCTCCTAAACTGCCACCAACATTCAAGTAGTTCACAGGGTCCGCTGTAGGCATATCGTACCCTTCCAACTTCTGGTCCATTATTCGTTGCAATAAGAACGGGTCAGATTCCATTTCTGATTTATTCACTGTAATTACGCCATCCTCACCAATGGTATATTGGCGCTTAATATCTAACGTGGATTGGAATGAGGCATCATCAATCAGGTTCATGCCCTTTGCAGCCAGAATAATAGTATTCTTGAGCTCCTCAGCAGTGATCATACCTTCGCTAATTCGTTGCGCTGATGACCCGTCTTTCGACACAAGGAAAATAGTTGGCACTTCGCGGATTTTGAATTGATCAATAATCTGCGCATTAGGGACAGAGAAATCCTGGAACAACCCATTTTGTAATGGTCTGCCATCCATGCTGACAGGGAGAATGTCGACCGAATAGTAATTCTGCATAAACTGGAGGATTTGACTTTCTTCGTGGCAGAACTCACAGGTACTCTGGAAAAAGAAAAAGAGCCCGGATCTTGTGAAAATATCTTTCATTACCGTCTGCTGGTTTTTTTCCACAACCGTACGATGTGCATCCAAGGCAACCTTCTCAACCGGCTGTCTTCGTTTTTCAGACATCATTGGATTTTTAAGAAAATAATCTTTCGACTTATCCGAAAATCGCGTACCGATATCCAACATTAAACGTTGCGCTGTATAAAACCTCGATAAGTTTTCAGGGGTCGGATTATCCATTGCCTGAGTCAAAAGCCGGGGCATATTGTCCTTTAGCCACTTTGAATTAAGATCAATCTTTTCTTCTTGTACTGGCTGGGACGAAGATGCAACAGGAGGCGTAGTCTCATTAATTTCTTCCTCAGTTTTCCGGGCTGGGTCGTCATACCAGAAAAAACCTTTCTTAAAGGCTTGTCCTGACACAAATGGGGTGTCTTTGATAAGGGTCTGGTCTTCATTTGCATGGACGCCAGTTATAAACAAAGACATCAGCACTAACATCTTTGAAGGCAGTAACGTTAATCGAGTCATTCACCGATCTCCTCATGGAATAGAGGTATGATGGCATAAAAAAAATCACCGGGAGTTCGATAACGGAGTAGATTTCATGCGTTAAAAAACCAGAAATGTGACGCCGACAAAGCCCCAAAAACGACAGTTCAACACAGTGTCCCGGTAAAGACATGGTCTGTAAGAGAGAAATGGATTAATTATATGACGGTACAGTAATGCAAATTCGCGTTGTCATTCAGACAACACTATCCAGATTATGAACGATCCCCGTACTTTGCTGGTTAACGCATAAGGGAATTTATACTTAATTGAATACCTATAAGAAACGAAATTGGCAGGCGCATCATAAAATCTGGACTTTTCAAAGACCGTAATGAATCAAAGAATGGCAATTCATGTTAGTTATACTTACAGAAAATGAACGTTGGAAGGATAGAGCAGACAAAAAAATACGGATGGTAGTAATATTTAACACAGTATGTTTTAGATACGTCAGAACGGAAGCCGTCTGAAAATAAACAGCAACATGAGGAACCATGTGTAACGGTATGCAAGCCAAAGATTTAATAGATAAAGACGACGCAGTCTTTAGATTTTTGGTCTCAGCTTAAAACCACTCACATAAAGTAATAGCTAATCTAACTCCTCCTGAGAATATCTCGCTATTGCAGAGACCGTTGACGACAATCTGCACCGAGGGCAATGAGTATCATTGGTATACGGGACAATGTAAGGCCGCTTGCATTTCGCACAAGTTTCGAGTTCCTCTATTTCTTTCATTGACGTGAGGATCTCAATGATTTTATTGACCTCAGGGGCGCAGACGAAATACCCAAGGTTATGCAGCACGCTCATGATTCGGTTGAAGTCAATATTGCGGAAGCTGGATTCCGGATGAATAGGATCAAAACCGAAGTAATTTACCGCGACATCAATAACCGCAGAAAATGCTCTGCGGTTATCCGAACGACGACTCCACCCTCGAATACCTTTTTTAACGTTTTGTTGAGGTTCCGATCTGAAATCAATATTTTCTGCAACATGGCTTCCATAAAGAATTCTTATTGAGTTTTTATTCGCACCAAGTGACATCGTTTTTGTAGCGCTCAACAACATGTTAGCTTTAGTTTGATCGACTTTAGCCATTTTTATTAATCCTTCAAGAGCACTTTATTTGCCAAAGAGTTGAACACATCCTGACGGTGGCATGTAAACATAGTGTCGTAACGCAATAGTTCCATTAAGTCGTCACTAACTTTACCCAAACGAATGTCGGCAGATAATTCGTATGCCCAGGCAAACACCTTAGATTTTAATGTTGCACTATCATCCCCCAACCCCGGTGTAAAGGCAATTATTCGTGGGAATAGAACGACATCGTTAATTGCTTTGAGTGATGACACACCAACATCTTTTATTGCATCTACGGTAGCAGGCTTTAATCCAAAAAATATACTGACAAACTCAGGTGCAAGCATTGACATAAAGAAGATCTGCATAAAATAATCATTTTGTATGTCTACACACTTGGAGCGTAACTGCTGAATTTTGCTCGGATTATAACAATCTTCCTGCCCATTCAACAAAGTAACTTTTTCCCCTGCATTGTAAATGCCGAAGTCAGTATCGTCACTGTCATATTCACGGATAACGTTAGTGTCACCATCAACAACGGCCATAAAAAATTTATCCCACGAGATCTCTTTACCTAAAGAACGTGGAACGAGGAAACTTCCGGGACGTGTTTCAACTTCGAATGCATTATCAGCCATTGCCCCAAACCCGGTTCCAAATAGACGGCGTTGCAGGAGTGGAGACCCTGTTTGATACATAGAAGATCCGTGAATAGGCAATAACATTAGGAATGCACGGTAACTACGAATAATCGAAATCTCGGTACGTAATAGTTTACCGAGTAGGTTACGCGTTATGTTATCTGATTCTGACATGTGCGGATTGTCCTTGCGTCAATACAATTGTACTAATCTTCTACATGAAATTAAAGTTTGGTTTTTGAATGATGAAAAGTAACTTTTGGAATTTTAATACTGCCTATTTGAGTCTTAAAACTAACCATTCATCCATTGGCCTTACTTGTAACACTTTTTGACCAAACTAACCAGAATTTTATCAAAAAACCCTGCGCTTGCTAACGAAATTTTAATCGCTTAAAAAAATAGCAAAGCCCGAATCGTTATCGGCATTAAGCGGCAATAACATTAGCGAAAAAAGCGATTCAGGATGAATATTTTTCCGATTGATTAACATGACTACTACATAGGGTCACTTCTTGCCGAAAAGTGGTCCTATGAAGCCTCGACATAGGGTCACTTCTTTGTGAAAAGTGACCCTATGTAGCCAAGACATAGGGTCACTTTTTTTAAAAGTGGCACTATGCGCAAAAAACATAGGGTCACTTTTGTTTAAAAAGTGGCACTAGATATATGTATAACTTAGTAAGTAAAACAGCACTTTTCAGATCACGGTCTCAAAATACCCATGGCAGAAAAAGTTACTTTTCTGCCGCGCTTAAATGCGCCCATCTCAGCCGTTCCCGTGTTCATCTGGAGCTGCGCACTATCTGTATTCCTCACGCCTCCGAAGCCCCACCTCAAAATTCTCGATAAAAATCACGGAAAAAAGTCCTGTTTGTGAAAAAAAAATAAAAACCACTTCGGTATAGTGATTTCACATCAGGAGGTCACATGTCTAATTCGAAACTAATAAAGTCACTAGAATTATCACGCAGTTTGATGCGTTCACAAATCGAGGTTCTGCGGGAGGCAGCTGAAGACCTTTGCACAAATTACTGGATCGAGTGGAAAGAACGGAATCATCTGGAGATTAATTTACCCCGGCCTAACAATACGCTAAAGCGTGAGTATCTGGGTTCGTATGCGCCGAAAATTGAATTAATCGGTAATGCCAAAAAAGTTACAATCACCTGGCATAAGTTCAGCCCGTTTAAAACCAGGTCTCCCAGTCATATGTCGAAACGGATTTCTGCGATGAAAAGCGGAAAATATTCGAAAAGCTGCTTTGTTAATCATGCCTTCTGGGAATATGAAATGATCGAAAAAACGGAGGGAGTACTAGAACCCTACAGAGAATTACTTGAGTTCTATCATACTGCGTATATCGAACTGGGACGCAAAATCCGTAAATACTCAAAATCAGAGGTGGCACAATGACCGACGTAACAATTAATGAAAGCAAGCAGAAGACACCTGATGTAAATGCCCGCTCCTCTCAGACTCCTGAAGATAGCCGAAGAGCCACGCAAAGTAAAAATGAACATTACGGCATGGCAACAGTAACTATTACTCCAGGCACGCCAGACTTTAACCGATTTCTTACGGCACGGAATCGTTCCGTAATAAGAGGCTTTAATGATGTTAGCATTGCTATTTCATCATTATTCAGGACGGTTAATGCGGTAAAACACCCTGAATTGGTGCAGGCAATTCAGGACTGGTTTAATGAATTGCACGACGAAAACAATTTGATGAAGCAGAATCTGGAGGCCCACATCGCCACTATTAAGGTTGATGAAAGTGATCCATTCTTCTCATCAACTGAGTTTTCTCCGTTCAGATTTGAATCTGTCCAGTTAAACTTCAACAACCAGAACACGATGCGATTTTATAAGCACATCTTTGAAATGAACAACCTTCTGACCCAGATGTATAAATTCAACTCTCTGGGTCAGCTGCCGGTTAGCGATTACAACGTAATGGCGCACAATATTATCCGAAGTCTCAACATGTATATCGAACGGGTCAAAAAAACACTTAACGTGTCGCGCCGTGTAAAAGGTTCTTACAGTCCTGATGAGTTTATCGAAAAGGTAAAACAGTACAAAAGCGTGCAGGCATATATTGCTGCGGAACTATCTGGTAAACGCCAATAAGGATTATTTGATGAATTTCAGGGCGCTATTCCTAAGTATACAAAGAGTTTTAGGCATCTTCTCCAGTAGGGAGAATGATGTGGCTGAGTTAATGATGAAGGATGTTTCGAGTCTTTCACCATTTGCTCAGATTATAGGGGATCAGAAATACACTGTACCGGATCACCCGAATCTTGAAGTCCTGAAATTCATTGAGTACCCAACTCGGCCAGCTGGGATACAAACGTTTAATGAGCAGTCTATTCTTTCTCTTTACAGAGATAAACTGCACTCAATCTCTATGATGCTGGCAATAAGTGATGGAGACATCCGTGAGGATGCCTTTACCTTCACCAATCTGGTTTTAAAACCATTGATTGAATACATCCGTTGGATTCATTTACTTCCTGCTTCAGAAAACCACCACCATAATGGTATTGGCGGATTGTTGTCACATAGCCTGGAAGTTGCAATGATTTCTTTAAAAAATGCCAATCATTCTGAATTGCGCCCAATTGGGTATCAGGATGAAGAAGTCATTCGCCGAAAAGTATATCTCTATGCCGCTTTTATCTGTGGCCTTGTGCATGATGCCGGAAAGGTATATGACCTCGATATAGTAAGTCTGAATCTGAATGAAACTTTAACATGGGCGCCAAGCTCGCAAAGCCTGCTTGACTGGGCACGTGAAAACAATGTTGTCGAATATGAAATACATTGGCGAAAACGCATTCATAACCAACATAATATATGGTCAAGCGTTTTCCTTGAGAGAATATTAGATCCGGTCTGTATGTCATTCCTCGACCGTGTCAAAAAGGAGCGCGTCTATGCAAAAATGGTTACGGCACTGAATGTCTATAACGATGGCAATGACTTTCTGTCCAAATGTGTAAGAACCTCAGATTATTATTCAACGGGAACTGACCTTAATGTATTGAGGGACCCGATAATGGGTCTGCGGTCGAATGATGCTGCGGCAAGAGCAATAGGTACCATTAAGCATAACTTCACCAGTATTAATATTAATAACTATAAATCCAAACCCATGCACATCATTATTGTAAACGGTGAAGTTTACCTCAATGAAAACGCCTTCCTCGACTTTGTACTTAGTGATTTTGCGGCCCACAAGTTCAACTTCCCACAGGGGGATGCAGGTAAAACTGTACTAGTAGAGTCGCTGGTTCAACGGGGTTATGTTGAGCCTTACGATGATGAGCGTGTGGTTCATTATTTTATTCCCGGGACATACTCGGAAAATGAAATAGCCAGCATCTTCCGAAACGGTATCGGTAAGCTGGAATTTTATAATCTCCTGAAACTTCGCTGGATCGGGTTAATTTTTGACTCATATAAAATCCCGGATTCTGTTCCGGGCCTCTTCAGCGTTAATGCAAATAAAGATTTCATCTATATTGATGAACAGAAAACTGTAACAGAATACAGAAGGCCGGTCCCGGGTCGTGAGTCTGTTACCAGAGTAACGGACACCGTAAGCGACGCCATTGAAGATACTCCACAATACGGACTCAAACTCGTGAACGGCCCTGATGCCGACAGTGTCAACGGTAAAAGCAGTGAAAATACTGAAGCCATCACAGAAAGTGTGGAGGCGGCTGGCACGGATAAAGCAACCGATATTATTGATCCGCAGGTTACTACGCCAACAGATACAGCCGGAACAGGCGGCTTGGATGAAAAGGAACGGGTAGAGGAACATGAAGAGCAGAGTCAGATGCGTCTGGTCGAGCAGCTGCATGAAATGCTTCTGAGCGCCCCACTGCCCCACAACGCAGTCATTAATATTGATTCCGTACCTTACCTTAATCTCGATGCTGCTATTGCGTTAATCCCTGGTATTGATGAGGCGGCATTTTGTGATGGGCCCTTTTTCCAGCTGACGTACCGTGATGGATCACTGGATGGTATGTGGATAGTCCGTGACGTAAACAATCTACGCCTGATACAACTGGGGGATAACTGTGCTGGTATTCAGGTGAGCACCTCGGAACCCCGAACCACTTCTACGCTGAAGTCGCTTTTTGATACGTCAATGTACCAGCCGTTGGATATCCCTGAAAGTCCATCATTAAACGAAGCGGTTTCGCCCCCACAAACACCGCTTGATCTCCCTCCGGCGCGACTGAATACCCCCCAGGCTGTAGAGGCCAATTCGGTAGCTGAACAGATTAACGCCCACTCCGAACCGGAGACCGTCACTGCTTCTGAGTATGAGCAATATGGCCACCTGCTGGAAGAAACCCTAGATAGCGATAGTGAGGCATATTCTGACTTTATAGTCGCCGACAACTCTGTGGTTGAACCCCCCCAGCCTGAGGCGAAAAATAGCGATGTCGCCGAATTCCATGATGAAACAGACCAGGTCGTTGCGCCCGGTAAATTGAATGATCCTGAGGATACCAGAGAGCCACCAGCTCCCAATACAACCGGGAAAGAAGTAATTTTAACAAGTCCTGTGTCATCACAGGACCCTATAAAATCGGAACCCGCCGGGGAGAAAGCGAACCATCTATCTCCGGCCCTGGCTCGTCTGTTTGCGGTAAACACTCAAGCAGAGAAGAAGCATGAAAATCCGCCGGTCACGACTCCAGTGAAAGAAGCCTTTAATCGATCCAACTCTGCCACAGTTCAGGCTCCTATTGCCGTTGACCAACCTGGTGCAGAAGAAAAGGAGACACTGGAAGATTTTACCCTGCTAAGTGGCGGTGAAGTTACAGAACTTGAATACGTCGAAATTGCCACAATGCTTCACCACATTCTGACTAAGTTATCTGGGTCGTTTAAAAGAAAGCGGAAAAACCGATTCATGGTTTTGACCCAGAACACCTTTTTTCTGACCCAGTCATGTGTTGAAAAATACGGGACGCAGTTAAATGCGCCTGAGCTTTTTAACCAGCTTCCTCAATACCAGGTCACCTCCGGCGCCATAGTCAATACAAAATGTTTCGCATTCAACATGCCAACTCTGGTAGCCGCATCCGACCGGGCAAAGGTCGATATTGAGTTAATCATTAACACACTTAAAGATGTAGGGAATCTATAATGGCAAAATCAAAAAGGACCAACCTGCACGCCCAGGAAAACTTTTACAGGCCGATATTGGAGTACAGAAGTGCCTCAGTACTTTTAATTTGCGCCATAATAATGCTGTTTATGGGGTTTCGATCAGATGGGTTGAATATTGCCCCCATCATTTTGTATACCGCTGCCTTCATGCTTTTGGTTTGTTTGTACCGCTGTAAAACGGCATACCCTTATTTGATGGCGCACTGGCGCGTGTTTCAGCGCCAGATTATGTTTATTAGCCTTAAATCGCTCAGGTCGATCAACAAAAGTAACTTTTTCTCTAACGAGCGAAAGTACCGCCAGCTGGTACAAGAGTATAAAAAATCCAACCGTCAGGTACCGGACAGAAAAACCTACTTCTGTAACGGCTTTGAATGGGGTCCCGAGCATGCAGATCGCGCGTATCAAATTGCCAATCTCTCAAGCGATAAAAGAGAGATAGCCCTGCCATTTGCCCTAAACCCCATAGCGCGGCATTTTGAGGCGATGGCCAGATCCATGGGTGGCAGTAACGCCATTTTTGCTGTTGATAAACGGGCGCCAATTTTTGTTACCGAAGATAACTGGTTCGGCCATACCCTCATTACCGGAAACGTCGGTACCGGTAAAACAGTCCTTCAGCGGTTATTGAGCATCAGTATGCTGCATTTAGGCCACGTCATTGTGGTTATTGATCCAAAGAACGACGCAGATTGGCGGCAGTCACTTATGGATGAAGCGGCGGAACTTGGGTTGCCATTTTATAAGTTTCACCCTGCCCAGCCTTCTTCTTCAGTGTGTATTGATGTCTGCAACGCTTATACCAATGTTTCGGACCTCACCTCACGCCTTCTTAGTCTGGTTTCGGTTCCCGGGGAAGTTAACCCATTCGTACAATATGCCGAGGCTCTCGTTTCAACTGTGATCACCGGTCTGTCTTACACGGATAAAAAACCGTCGATATATCTCATTCATAAAAACATGAAAAGCCACATGGCAATCCTGAACCTCACCGTAAAAGTTCTGGAATGCTGTTATGCACGGCACTACGGGCCCGATGTATGGATGGAAAAGGTGAAATATTCTTCGAATGATACTCTACAAGTCCGCTTTAAGCGCCTTGTTGAATGGTTTTCTGCCCACTTCTTGAATTATGAAGGTGCCGAGCCCATTGATTGGATTGATACCGTCGGCCGGTTAGTAGATTATTCTTTGTCTGATCCTGAGCACATGTCAAAAATGACAGCGGGTATTATGCCGCTGTTCAGTCGTCTGACCGAACAACCACTGAATGAATTGCTTTCGCCGTCACCTAATTCACTCACTTCGCGTGAAATAGTCACTTCAGATGGAATATTCAGTACCGGAGGTGTTCTCTATATCTCGCTCGATGGTCTTTCCAACCCGGAATCCGCCCGGGCTATTTCGCAGTTGATAATGTCAGACCTGACGTCCTGCGCGGGTAGTCGCTATAACTCTGATGATGGTGATATGTCCTCACATTCAAGGATCAGTATTTTCGTCGACGAAGCACACTCCGCAATCAACAATTCAATGATAAACTTACTCGCTCAGGGTCGTGCCGCACAAATTGCATTGTTTATTTGCACGCAAACCATTTCCGATTTTATTGCAGCAGCAAACGTTGAGACTGCAAATCGTATTACGGGTCTGTGTAACAATTACATTAGCCTGCGGGTAAACGACACCCCAACGCAAACGCTGGTTGTAGAAAACTTTGGTAAAAGTCCAATTAGTACAAATATGGTCACGTATACGACAGGATCAGAAACCACTTTGCCGCATAATAACTTCTCTGGTTCGATATCAGAAAGAAAGCAAACAACGCTGGAAGAAAGTATTCCGAAAGAGCTTTTAGGCCAGGTTCCAAAATTTCATATTGTGGCCAGACTTCAGGATGGTCGTAAAGTCGTCGGGCAGATCCCGATTGCCGTAAGTGAAAACTCGATGAGACCCAATACAACATTATTGGAGATGTTCCTGAAACCAGCCGGAAAAGTAACTTTGCGTCAGAATGTGGGTTTAGACTATTTAAATAAACATCTAAGGAAATTGCATTGATGGACGAGCAAATTACTCTGACACAAAATCAAATTTTCAGTTCATCTCTGAAAGTCAGTAAAAGCCGTTCGCTTGTTAAACGGCGTATGCAGTCATTAGGCCTGAAGTTTGCCGATTCGCAGGATGTTCGTGACCGTCTGGCAGGGATTGAAAAAGGTGCTTTGAAATCTGTGGGGCAATTTTGCCATGACAACGATGCTGAGTCTTTATCAGCGCTGGCTATTATCCTTTCCGAGCTTTTTCTGCTCCAAGGGGAACTGTCCACCAGCAATGAATACGGTGACCATGAAACAAGTTACTGGTCCGTAGCTCAGGGACCTTGTGATGAATGGGTTCAGTCTCTTCTTACGAGCGAAGACGGACAGCGAAAATTTATTGGTTTTCGCATTACATTCGACAATTCTGAAGAGCGCCGCCGCCTTGTTGATAAAAATTCAAAAATGCTGGGGAGTTATTTACTTCCCTATTTTGTCAATTTTACGAGTGCTGCATCGGCGTTTATTACGCTGCCTGACAGCGTCACGTTTAAACAAGTACAACGCAATAAGCCACTCATTCACCCTGAAACCACATTAAGTCACATTCTTACCATAGAAGACTCGGCGTTTCTCTCTCGTATCAAATTTAAACTAATCTCGGCGATTGACCGCCTGCCCGACCCGACCGGGCTGTATGCCAATATGTTCAACCACATTATGGACCGGGCACTATTAACACACCTCGACCGGGAGCAAATTGATAGCCCTTGTGTGTGCAAAAAGGTCATCTCAACCTACGCAGACACCATGCTAACGCTCCCGGTATTTAATACAGGGATCACCGGGAGATACCGACACTGGACGCCCTGGGGGATTAATTTTGTTGAGTTTAGCCGTCAGGCTGCAAAGGAAAAAGCCTGTGTCTATGTTCCTGAACCCGGTCAAATTCATTGGAAAAGTCCGGAGCATAAGGAACTGGCTGAGTTCAGCCTGATCAACCACATAATCCCGCAGCAATACCACTGGTTGCTGGGTGTGCCAACAATCTGGCGAAGCCACTACCGTGACCATGGCGACCGATTAGACTTATTCAGGGAGTGGAGGGACGCAAATGGCTGCGGATAATTCTGCACGGGCAGTATTCATCAGAGGACTGCTTTTTTTAGGGATGATGCTTTATCTTATTTATAGTCTGGGCTTCCAGAATACTGACGATCTAAAGCAACAAATCACTCAGGAGGTGAACGCCAGTCGTAGCCTCATTTCTAATGACCGGTGGTTGTCGGTTATTGCAAATAGTGAAGCTACTTTGTCGACTCTGATTAATGACTATAAGCTGATCGAATATCTGAATACGATACTGATCCCGGAAACGACGAAACCTGCGCGTGGGCTGAATTACGTTGCAGAGAAGATGTCATCGGTAAACTACACTGTGGCAAAGAATCTCCCCTTGCTCATTTATCAGTCCATTTTCCGCTGGAATCTGATACTCGGCTGGCTGATTGTGTTTTCACCTTACTTAATTGCTATGCTCGCTGACGGCATGTATCAATGGAAATTAAAACGTTACGTTTTCGGTAATGTAACCGTTCAGTTTTACAGGATCTGGTTCAGAGCCTTCTGGATAATTGGTGCATTAACCTTTGTTTACCTCTCAATGCCTAATATGTCTCTTTTTAACAATATCGCTCAACTGTTCCCCCCTGTCGCATTGCTGATATTGGGAATTGCACTCAACCGCTTGTGGTCTAACTTTCAAAAACTTATGTAATAAGGTGGTCAGATGTTTAACCGTAAAAATAAGAAGTCACCTGCCAATATCAAAGAATCGCTTGATGAGAACGCTGACCGTTTTTATAAGATGTTCCGAATCCATACCACCTCAAAAGTGGTTATTTCCCTTCTGGCATTAGCAGCAGCAGGGGTTTCGGCCTTTAATATTTACGATAAGTATCAGGAATCAGAAGGACGAATGGATCATATTGCCGTCGTGCGCATATCGGGAGAAATGGGCACCGGGTCAGAGGCCGGTGACGGTTCTGTGATAGCCGCAGCACTGGCAAAAGCGTACAACAACCCGCATGCCAAAGCTGTCATTATCGAGGCGGAGTCAGGTGGTGGCGGACCTTCAGACGCGATTATTATTTATCGCCAGATTAATGCACTTCGAAGCCACCAGCAGAAGATTGAACGTATTTCACATGCGGAATCCGCAAGCAAGACCCGTAATACGGGTGATACCAGTGCTTCACGCTCGCAGGACGATATCAATGCCGAACAATCGAAACGCAATACCCTGGAGGTCCTCTCCGCCGGGAGTGGCCGTTTCATTGCCGATATGGAAACCAGCTATAAGCCTATTATCGTTAGCGTCAAAGGCATTTGTGCTTCAGCGTGCTACTACGCCGTGTCCCCTGCTGACGCCATTTATGCAGATAGCAGCGCTCTGACCGGCTCGATCGGCATACGAATGGATCACTGGAACCTGTCCCGCGTCATGGATACGGTCGGTGTTAAAAATGAGCCGCTCACAGCAGGGGAATTTAAAGCTGCACTCGACCCTTATCATCCGCTTTCCGAGGCCACCCGGGATTTTATGCAGAAGCAAATCCTGGATTCCATGCATGAAAAATTTATTTCGGACGTTGAGCAAGGCCGGGGTAACAAACTAATTAGCCGCCCGGAGGCAAATGCTGTCGCTCTGTATTCCGGCCGGGTATGGACAACGCAGCAAGCAATCCAGTACGGTCTCATCGACGGTGACCTGACACCAGTCGAGGTCCGTTCGCGTCTGTCTCAAATGTATTCGACCACTACATTCAAAACGTACAACGAGCCGCAACGATCGCTTCGCTCCGCGCTCGGTATGTTAATGAGCCTGTCAACCAACATCGAAACGCTGGCGGGCACAACCTCCCGGTTACTTGATTCTGTTCAGGCCACCAGCTATCCGACGGTGAAATAAGATGGACGTGATCCTGATGGCGTGGCGGGTGATAGCAATAAGTATTATTGCCCTGGTACTCATTGTGCTTTATTGCTTGATGGGATTCGTATCGTCAGCCATTGCTGAACGCAGGACGGCCAAGCAAATTGAAGCGTACCTTCCTGATGATGCAGAAGGCCTTCTGAGCGATTTAACTCTGCCGGTTAGTGCCACTGGCACCACGCAGATTGATCACGTCCTTATCGCCTCTCATGGGCTCTACGTCATCGAGCAGAAGAACTATGCTGGAAAGCTCTATGGGAAGCTGGATGAAAGCCACTGGCGAAAATGGAAATCGTCAGGGACACTAAAGTTACAAAACCCGTTCAGGCAAAACTACGGTCACATCAAGGCCATTCAGTCTACATTACGCGCCAGCGAACTGGAGTGTATCAATGTTGTCATCATTAACGGGCCCTGCAAGTTTGAAGGTGAGAAGCCAGACTGGCTTTGCATGGGTATGGGTGATTTTGTTCGGAAAGTCACTGAGCGGCGCCAGTTAACTGTATTCAAGCCTGAGGCAGTAAGTTATATCCGTGGGGAGCTGAAGTTAAAGAGAAAGCCTCCTGGCCTTTATACTGATCTGGACCATATCCACAACGTTACCACCAGATACAAAACAACTATGCGATTGGAGCAGCGTATTACCTATAACCTTTTGCGCTTTCTTCGGAATCTACCGGGTAAAATATTCGGTTCGACAAAGTAAAAAAAAGCCCTGCTAATTTATGCGGGGCTTTTTTATGGATTCAACACCGGAATATTTTGCCATGCTTCCTGCATAATTTGCATGACCTCCCCAATGGGTAGCGACGGCCATAAGACTGTGTCAGTCATGATTACGCCAACCGGCTCACATTCAATGGGAACCAGAATTAAAATCACACGAGTCCCTTTAACCTGATACGCAAGATTAACTACCGCCTGTCTGTAGGTTGCCAGAACACCAGAACCGTACTCCGCTGGTTTGCTGGCCCAGTTCCGTACCAGAGCATAAGCCTGCGGCATATAACGATTATCCAGAACGCCCTGTGGCCGACGAAAAGGCACAATATCATCGGAGCGGTAGATAGTAGTGGTGGTTACGTTGGCCGTTGTCATTATTAAACTCCTCCCGTCCAACCCTATTAAATCTGAATGAATAGGGTTCAACTAACAGTTCCTAGTCGTGAAAACTGGCTAGTGTAGCTAGAATTTTTGTTCCATTTGTTGAGCTTCAAAATCTCTCGTTGCCTTCAATAATGAAGCGCCACTGTAGTACTCCGGTTCAGTAATATCATCCTCTTTATTCAACCATTGCGAGGCTGATTCATTGCCTGTCTTAACTGTACTCACATCGCTGCCTTGGTATTTGGGCAACATTACGGCATCCACTTCTTGATAAACGCCATTGCGTTTCACCAGGATTTTAACCGCTTTCGCTTTGCTGCGTTTTTCGCGCACTTTATTAACCAGATACAGCACGACAATCCAGCCTACCAGTACGTAAAGAAAAGTATTCATAATGCCCTCCTTTGTATGTGTCCATTATACCAGGTTCCGTCCCAGCCCAAATAGGTTCGGTGCATGAAAAATAGACTTTCCCGCTTGAATCTGCAAATCACCTCCGGCGTGCCTTTGCTGCCCCGAGAGATATTTTCTTTCCGGATGCGTCTGACAGATTCAGAAAAGGTACTTTTCTGCACGACGGATTTAATTTAGATTCTCTGACTTCACGCCCCACCAGCCAGAGCCCACGGCCGCAACCTTTACGAAAAAAACCGTCAAAATTACCAATGTCGATAGCTCCCCACCAGCGGACGCCTGCGAACAGCATCAATCACCACCACCCCCACATCCGCCACCAGCGTCACCACCACCCCCACATCCACCATCACCGCCTGAGGTATCGGGGGTAAAGAAGGAACCATTTCCGTCGGCAATCCCCCCTCTCTTACTATCCTGCGTATACCGACGCCCTTCGGTCTGGGAATGGCAAAGTGCCTTTTTATTACGGGCTCTCAAAAATAGACAGCAGAAAAGACATACAACCACATAGAGGGTTAAAACAATATGGAGAATCATAAGCACCAGTGAAATCCTGTGAGTCATCGTTAATTGTCTGAGTATTTATATCAAAGTCCCTCGCGCTTAATTTTTGCTAGCACGTCCCTTTTCTCTCGATCGCGAATTAAGATGGCTCAGTTCAGTTACAGACGACACACCGCAGGCATCCGCCAGGCATATCTACACGCAGGTCGGGAGGTCACGACGATTTCTTTCCGGATGCAAGATACCTTTTCAGTTCCCCGGCGCCATCTCGGCACCGGGCGAAACCATCTGCATGCGGGTCAGACTTATACCACCAGCTGTGGGCCCCGGGCAGACCCAGACTCCCTTCCCCGTTTGCCAGCACTGACAGCTGAGTCCATAAAAAGAAACCCGGAGTTACCGGGTTCTTGTGCTGATCAGCTGGCCTTCAGTCCGTGGCTTTGCAGGTGGCTATTGAGCGCATCATAGGCATCGGGTTCATAATTCCAGTTACGCCAGATCAGCTGGCGATCGTGGTCGCGATGATTACGGATGGCAATCTGGAAATGGCCTGCTGGCTGGAGGTTTTCGATAAAGACGTTCTGGTAACCGGCGGCAACGGCGCGGGCTTGAGCCAGTGATAACGGTGATTCGTTGCTGAAAAATCCGCTCATGGGCATTTCCTTCATAATGGCCAGGCCTGAGCCTGGCACTGGGTGTCAGGCCACAAGGCGTTTCGCGAGTTTAACGAAGTGATCTTGGTTGTTGTAGAGCGGCATCTGATAGGCCCGGTCTGAAATAAACATCCGGATCTGGTCAAATGTCATGCCGCAGTTAAAGCCGGTTTCGCTGACATTAGCCCGGGGAAAATCGGCGCAAAATTCGTTTAACACCTTCTCATGGACAATGCCGATATTAAGGAGTCCGGCAGGTCCGTTATCACGGAAAGACACCACCCGGAATGCACCGTACCAGCCCGACTGGCAGAAGAAGGTAAACGCCTGGTTCGCAAGTCCGTTAAACAGCTCGTAACGCAGGCTGGCACTTAGCGATTGACTGTCCAAGCAGTACACACGGTTGATGAAGACGCCTGGGTCGATATTTGCAGGGGTCTGCCCGTAAGCAATACACGGCATAGGCATTTCCGCAGTGTCTTTGTTATCACCAATTACTTTATATTGGGTGGCGATGATATCCGCCAGCATTGATCCACCAAGTGTGTTAATTGCTGCGATGTCGTTAATCTGAATATTAAGATTTTTCATATTTCACCTCGTCGTTTTTTATTATTATTCCACAACCGGTTTCGTGGCTAATAACCTGAAGTGAAATATTTAATAAATAATTCAGTACGACAGACACAAGCCGGTTGACCGTTCAAAAATGTCCTGTAAATGAATACCACAGACATCCAGATTAAAGCGGACAAGCTCTGCTTCATTATTTGAAGTAGAAAATAAATAAAAATCAAATCCACCTGTATTATCATCTTTGAAAATTCTGAAGGAATTATTATCAACAGCGTCGGCCAGTTCAACGTGAACGCCATAGCGCACTTCACCGTCGTCAAACTGTGCAATTCGGCGCACAGATTTAAGACGGACAAATTTCGCCAGCTCCAGTTCGGGCGCCTGGGAAAACGTCAGTGCCTCGAAGATGAGATCAGCCGTTTCATGTTGCTTCCTGCGGTCGAACTCAAACAAACCGCCACCGTTGTTGCGATAGACCGGCTGAAGCGCATTGACCAGGTTGAACGACTGCCGGTTCCTGTCATATCTGTACATTTAAAGGTACTCCAGACCTGCCAGCATCCACCAGCAGGACATAATGTGATTAGTGCCAGTCGGCGATCAGTTCTTCGCACTGCAAAAAGGATAAGCACTGCTGTGCCAACACGGGCAGTACGGCAATGTTGGGTAGGCGGTTGTAACACCAGGCGTTAAACAGCATCTGCCACGGACCGGCGTAGTAACCGGCCATTTTCTTTTTTTGCTTCGGAGTACGGCACGCTGAAATAGCCTGCTGATAGAGACTTTCATTTTCGGCACCTGAGCGTTGTTGCAGTGCCTTGTAAATAAAGGAATAGAGAGCGTCGGAACAATTAGATGCGTAAGCCAGACTGGTTTTCATAATACCTCCTGTTTTTTGGTATTATATAAAATTCGACCTGCTAGCTAATAACCTACACTGAATATATTTTTAAATTCCCATAAATATTAAATATGGACGAATGTGGATTTAAGCGTTGTAAATTATTAAAACCATATCTTATTCTACCATTATGTATTCCCTACAATACGCTTGCTAATTCGTAATTTTGCAGTTATTTGAATATCACCATCCTAAAAGCTGGTAGCCACCTATTTTCCCTCGGATGTAAGTTCACAATAACTCTGTTTATTGCCTGTTCAGTGGCGGTTAAGATTTATAAATGGGTGTGCCATTCGTCAAATCGGTATCCATGGGGTTTGCAGGTACTTATTAAAACGGATCATTCACCTTTTACGTTTACTGCAAACGAGCGTAAGAATTCAGTTGCAGCTCTGCGTCCGCCTGCTGTTGCAGCACGTCCATCACCCGGCTGAGCATGGTCAGCGCCTGGGAGGGGGAGCCGCCAAAAGTCACTTTAATTTCGTTGGTGGTGTGGTGCTGCTCCAGATCGAGAATATTCACTTCCACGTCTTCGCCCTTCTCATCCTTCGCCGTACACTGAATGCTGACCCGGGTCACAGGGTCCTTAACTGTCTGCAATGGTGCCTTCGTGCTGACGTTGATCGCGATATTCTTCATTACCCTGTTTCTCCTTGACCTGTGGTGGTAACCGACCCTACCGGGTGGAGGGTCGGTCAGAAAATCATGCCTGGCCCTGTTGCTGCTTTTCGGCATGCTTACGCAGGTACTGCGTGAGATTGCCGTGGGCTTCACAGATGGCATTCATCTCATCATTGGTCAGCACTAAGGTGTACGTATCGTCGCTGAGGTTCTTAGCGGCACGTTGTTCTGCTTCTTCCGCAATACGCGAAAAAAGCGGGATTGCCGTGTCCGCAATCGTCGTCACGGTCTTTTTGTTGAGTACGCTGGAGACCGATACAGTTTTAGGCTCTGGCGTTTTGATCGGATCTTTCGCCTTCGGCTCCGGGGTGTTTTCCGGAGTTGGCTCCGGGTTGGTCCCAACATTCCCGTCCACCAGCTGCGGCGGGGTGGTCTCATCCGTAGTACCTTCGACGGATGTTTGTTCCGTCACGGTGGTTTCAGGGGTGTTTGCGTTCGTTTCCTGCACGACCGGCGCTTTCGGCTGCATGGCTGCATCAATGTTGCCAGCTTTGACGAATTTAAGGGTTTTGGCCGTAGCCTTGCCATAGACGTCGATGGCTTTGGTGATATTATTCACGGCCTTATCGCCGCTGTAGAGATATTCATCCAGCGCGACATACATGCTCACTTCCCCTGTCACCAGCATAACCTGGAGGGCTTCAGGCAGGTCCAGGACGCGAACCATCTGACGCAGGTGCTGTTCTGTTTTACCGCGACGCTTGGCCAGTTCTGCGAACGTTTTAGGTTCTTCAGCATCTTCGACCATCCGTTTGATGGAGAGCGCCTCAGCCACGACAGACAGAGCCAGATTAGAGTTACCGTCCAGCGTAAACTGTTCGGCACTGGCGCGGCTACCGCGAAACTCCTCGCAGCGAATTAACGAAATCAGTTCACGCCCTTCCTCTGCCAGCTCGATGTTTGCCATAGCGGCGGCGCGGATACGACATGCCCCCTGACGCAGAACAGGACGACCATTCAGAACCTGCACGACGATAGCTGGTACGCTTAAAGGCTCAGACTTATAGGACTCTTTAAGACTGTTCAGGTGGGCTACCACGTGGGGTAAGGAGTAGTAGCTTTCTCCCATGCCAGCGGTACGGGTGTTAAAACCTTCTTCCTCTTCGACCACTGCCGGGTTGATGACCAGACCATTGCTTTTGCGTGCGCCGTTACCGGAACGCTCCAGGTAAGTGCGCAGGCTGATATCGTTGTTAGCGGTTTTTACATCATTTTCGATAGTGGACATTGTGGCCTTCCTTTTAAATTTTCGTTTAGGGTGGTTGTTCGCTACAACACAACAATACCAGGTTCGATTCATTTCCTAATAACCTGAGGCGAAAAAAAAAGTAACTTTTTTTCCCGTGGTAATAGTACGTGATCCGTCCGTTTTAATTTTTCGCTAAGGAGGCCAAATTTAACTTTAGTGTGAAATCGGGTACCAAAAAGCCGGAATTTATCGAAAAAGTTACTTTTCCGTCTGCAAGAACCCACAATAATGCAGAACCGTCAGCATGAAAGGTGTTACATGCGCTGAAGGGAAGATGAGTAAGAGGGGAACTGCGGCGTCACAAGGCATCTAAAGTTACTTTTCCAAAATATGGAATGGCAATCTATCTATCGCTATAAAAGAATAACCGGGATCACTGTCGAACATCTCAACGCGGGGCAGGTAGAATGAGGGAATTAAAATCGGGCCAGGCTAAATCTGCCCGGCCATCGGGAAAGGATACGGCGGCATGGGTCTTACACGAGATAATGCGAATGTATGGTCTTTTCCGGTTGCGACTGTTGGGTTTCTTTCTCACCTGTGGCTAACCGTCGGTATTCGGCGTCACAAAACATCCGTAAGTTGGTAAAGACTTTCTCCATAAACTCAGCGTGAGCAAACGACTCACCCGGGGATTGTGTACGTTCTTTCATACATTCCTTTTTAATCATGTCGACACCTTCGGCACAGGTTGCAGCGGGTACGTCAGCGGGTCACCGGCTGGCGCTGATAATTCGTGAATCCGGAATAGTATTCTACCCTGTTCGCATGCCACATCTGGTCGATAAGCGGGGAATTTCAATCCTATATTGAACCCAGCGACCACCGCAGGGAGAAGGGGCACATTCTCCCCCGCTCTTCTTCCGTCTGCGGGAGGTCACACTCGGCGCGGTGTCCCCGGGCAGAATCATGCTGTGACGGCTGGCGTCCATATCAAGATGTCAGCTCCTGGATTAAACCGCCTCCATCTTCTGTAAATGCAGGGGCTAATGACTGTGTGCAACTGAATTTACCGCAGCATCCGTCCTGTATAAAAAATCCTCAAAACGTTGTTTTCTATTGTATTGACAATAGAAGTTCAGAAGATCATAGTAATCCCATGGCGCGGCATCCGCACCAACGCCCCGGCGTTTCCGGGCATAAGGTAAGCATCATGACCCACGATATCGACACCCTCATTCGTCTGTCCCAGCATAAGTCCCACATCGTCGCTGTACGCCGCCTGCAACTGGCCTTTGAGCTAGAGCTGCGCGACGCAAAAATCAACTCACGTGACGTCGCTGATGCGCTGGCTACCTTGAATGCGGCTATCAGTCTGGAAGAAGAGCTGAACGGCTCTGCGTATGACGATCTGCATTTTGACCTGACCGATGGCGCGAAAGTCGACGCAGCCGAACTGGCAGCGTACCGGGCACAGAAACCGGTGGCTTCCTGCATCGTGGCCGATGGCAGCATTGTGCCAGACGGTTTCGGTGATTACTGCGAGCCGCTGGCAGATGGGGCGCATGACTTGTTTGTCCGTCCGGTCTCGGCATAAGGAGCGATCCATGAGCAAAGAGACTCTGTCACTGGCAACCCGTTACGCAGGCAACTCCTCTGTGATTTCGGAAATGCAGACAGCGCTGGACGTAATGCCGCTGGTGACGGAAGCCGTTCAGAGCGTGTGCGAACGGGTTGAATGTGAGCCCACTGAATTTCTGGACGCGATGGCGCTTGTAAAACGTTTCCTGCTGGCAAAACAAGATGAACTCCGTGCGGAAAGCGTTTCAATCCGCAAGCAGCTGGGTGAGATGGGGGAATAATGATGATTAAGGCTACTATCAGCAACGATGCGCTTCGCACCCGTATTCAGGCGCTGCGTAAAACCAGTGCAAACACCCTTGTCAGCACGACGAAATTCGACGCTGATGCGCTGGAGGAGCTCCTGCGCCTGCGTACCGCAGTGAAGCTGAGACGAGTACGCGTGGTCCAGAGTGGCACCTGCGACTGCGAGGAGCCCTGTGAATGCATGCCCGGGCTGTATGTAACCGTCGACTCCGGCGTGGGTCACGGCCAGGCGGTCTGGACTTACCGGGACGACGGAAAATCCGGTCTGGCGTACTGGTGCGAATTTATGGGACTCGCTCCATTCTGGGCCGAAGACCAGATGAATGCCGCCGAACTGCTTCGCGAGAAGCTGGCCTGGCTGGGTGAACATGTCGAGGTGGTCCCGTGGTAATGAAGCTGTATTGCCCCGAGTGCCTGGCGTACCTTGAAGGGGGGGATGGAACGCTACAGGACTGTCACTGCGGCTGGAAACAGCCGGTCAGCTCTTCCACTGAAGAGGGCGATGATCATGACGCTGACTAACGCCCAAATTTATACTCTGCGTCGGCTGAATACCGGAACCCGCTACCTGATGCAGGGCAACGGAAAGAAAGGGATGGAGCAGCGTCCAGATTGCCTCAGTACGCTGGGATATTTTCCGGTTAATGCCCCCAGTCTGCCGCCCCTCTTCCGGCTGGGCCTGATTGAGTTCACTCTGAAAAGTGGGTTAGAACAGAGCTGTTTCTATCGCGTACGGCTGACCGGGCGTGGGCAGGAGTTAGCCACAACGGCGGTGATCTCGGTGGGCTGACTCAGCCCGCTGCTGCACTGCGCATTACAACTTTAACAGTCTGATTTAAAAAATAAATACAGCTATCAGGTGGAAAAAGCACCCGTTGTTTTGTATTGACAAAACAACTCTGATTCTGTATATTTAATCACACAGCGGCACTCTGGCCGCACGCCCCGGCGTTTCCGGGCATACAGGATAACCCCATGAAACCGATGCTTAAATCCGCTTTCTTCTCAGCTGTTAAATCACTCCTCACCAACGGCTTCAGACCAACCTTCTACACCGTTAACTGTGGCCGAATCGGCATTATCGCCTTTACCGATAAAAACGGTTCTAAGCAGGTTGAACAGGTCTATTCCTGTACCTCGCTTGCCGTGAAGACCATTGCTCCCCGTTTCGAAAAGTGGTTTGCTGCTGCCGTGGCGGAATTTCATGCGGCCGCAGCTGAGACTCTGGAGTCGGGCCAGCGGGTCCTGGACAAGGGTACTGTTCGTACCGTGACGGGATTTCGAAGTGCATTCATCCGCAGCGCTAACGGCACACCCCGTGCCCAGGCACGGACTGGCGTAGTCATGCTTGATCATCGGCACGAAGTTATGGCCGGTGATCTTGTTCGAATGGCTGACAATCCATCAGACACCGTCGTCCATAATACAGACCAACAGCCTGACCAGACAATTCATTCTAACGTGCAGAACGTTTCCGTAAACCTCGCCACAGGACTGGCCCCTGACCCGACGGTTTCAACAGCGACATGACACGGCTGCACTCTCCCCCTGGGAGCCGCACTACGCGGCTCTGTTTGACCGAGAACACTATGACCGATAACAATGAAAAGCACGTTAACGCGATCCATATGAAGGGCAACGATAACGCGAAAAAAGATGAGGCCGACAAAGCAACGGCACTGGTCCAGATGCGTATGACCCCGGAGAAAAAATCACGCTATGTCCGTGAGGCGAAGCGTAATGGCCTGACTATCTCGGCATGGATTCAGCGTCATATGGATCAGGTATGTGATGAGTCAGACGTAAACTATCTAAAGAAAAAGGCTGGCGAGCAATAGGCGACAGTCCACCAGCAGCAGCGAAAAGTTACTTTCCCGGTTGCCTGAAAAGGACCGCATACTGCAAACACAAGGTGTGAACATCACACCCCCGCCCCGGCGGCTCCGGGCAAAGGAGTATCCAATGAAACTTTCCCGCCAGACCACGAACGACACTGCTGTTATCGAAGGTACCCGCAGCCACTTCTGGGGTCGCTCGCTCTACTTCATCATTGAGAATGCGCCCAGGGCACACCTCGTCGCTATTGATGAATTGCTGGATGCAGCGGGTTGGGAAAGCGATCACTGTCCAAACTACGAAGATGACGATGCGTTTGGGCATGCCGGTTACAGCTGCGGGTACATGATTGAGATCGATGACGTGGCACGCTTCAGGGCTGACTATAAGCGCCTCAAAAAGCAGATTGCCGCCCATATCGCCGCCCAGCGTAAAGCCGCAGCCAAACAGACGGCATGAATTTTAATGCAAGCGTTGAGCCTGCATCTAAAAGGAACTGTGCAATGACCGAACAACTATCGGATGAAAAACTGCACCAGCTGGAAGGTGCTGCCGCAAATTACCGTACGACATACCAGGCGCACCTCGCTAATCCACTGGATGGCTCCGCAGTACAGGACTGGGATGAAGCGACCCGTCAACTAATGGCGGTCATCAATTACGATGAAGCCAATATTATCGCGCACCTACTGGCTCGCCGGGATGCAGATCTTGCCAGGCATGAAAGCGACATGACCCGGGCTATCGCAGCTTGGCAGACGGCATCCGTGAAGCTGTCCGAGCAGGCCAGCCAGCAACCAGAATTCCACCTCCGCCGTGTTGGTGGGGACGAGGAGCTCTATGCCCCTTGTGGAAAAGATTATCCACGGGGAAGAGCGTACTACGTTAAGCCGGTAGTGAGCCTGGTTACCGTAAATTGTCCGCCCTGCGACCAATGCTTTGATTCTGCCGACGCCGCAACGGCCTACCGGGATGAGCAGTGGAGACATGTGCTGAGTGAAGCTGGTGTGCTGGTTACGCCGGGGGAGACAGCCCCGGTTCAGCCCACTGAAGACAAGCCGCTTTCCAAATAGTGCGATTGAAAATGAAAACGAAGATGAAACAGCCCAAATCTGCACTTCAGAATGCGATGAAGGGCGAAGAGCCTGCGAGCGTACAAATTCAGATGCGTGCCACTGTAACAAGAAAAGAACGCTATAAGGCGCAGGCAATTCAGGAGGATCTGAATTTAACCGAATGGATGGCGAATCATCTGGACGCCGTCTGTGACGCCGCCGAAGGAAAGGCATCCGTCAGCATCTTTTCCCCGGTTGTACCGGAGAAGATCCCAGACAGCGTCTACCAGGTCATCTATCAGGAATGCGGCGGGTTCGTGGACTGCGATGCGAATGCCCAGACGATCTGGAATGCCTGCCGCCAGGCCATTCTGAAAAACGTGAAAGACTGAATACCCGGCGTCATTTTACCGGATGCAGCAAGGACAAACATGACCATAATTGAACGCCGTGCAGAGATGCGCCAGACGGCCATTAAAGCTCTGCTGGATGCTGAAGAAGCACTGACCGCACTGGCTATGTCCTATGAGCTACAGCCCAATGAGAAGACCAGTGCATGTCATCCACAAACCAGTACTCTCTCCACGACCAGCCAGGTTCGGAAATTGCGGCGGGTCCTCGAAAAATTGAGGCGTTGAGAATTAAACAGGACGCAGGAGGAGGTACCCAGTGCGAGCCGCAGCCGTTCTGGGGAGAATTTTAATCCGACGGTATTCCACTGAGACTGTTGAATGCCTTGGGTAATTGAGTGGCGGTCTGCCACCGAACGGAAGGAAAAAAGGGTTTCCCCGACCGGAGAAACCCTTTTCTAAAGGTGCTATTGGCTTGCTGGCCACATCTGAATCGAGGGGGGTTACCCCCCCTCTTTCAGCTACTTACCGGATTCGTAGTCCATCACAGCCGACACTTCCCGCGTACAGTCTTTCAGCCGCAGTTCGCAGAGCGAATTGCGCGTAAGCCAGGTGAATATCAACAGCGTAAGACATACTATCAATACGCACAAAACAACGGGTTGGTTCGGCAGTTTCATGGCTTCTTCTCCTGTCAACGCAAAGCAGAAGTGTCACCATCGGTGCGAAACAGAGATGTCATGCTTTGGTTCAGAGAATGCGTTTGACCGCCTCGCTATATACTTCCGAGCGTTCTCTTTTCCCAACAGAAATCACGAAAACGACAACTTTCTCGTCTATAACCTGGTATACAAGGCGATAGCCTGAAGACCGGAGCTTAATCTTGTAACAATCAGGCATACCACGGAGCTTGTTTGCTTCAATCCGGGGTGACTCAAGTACTTCAACCAGCTTCTTTTTCAACTGTTCACGTACCGTCGAGCCCAGCTTTCGCCATTCCTTTAGTGCCCGCTCGTCAAAATCCAGAAAATACGCCATCAGAGTTCATCCAGCGTCACACGTACTGGCTTAGGATTACGAAGTCGTTCTTTCACTATCTCCACAAGTTCAGCATCTTCATCACTCAGGAGTGTCTGTTTGAACGGCAAGCGTTCATTGTCAGCGATATACTCGAGCATGAGACGAAGCGCTTCAGAAGGAGTTACGCCCATTTTTTCAAGCGCGGCGTAAGAACGCGCTTTAAGTTCATCGTCAATACGTAGGTTAATGCTACCCATGTCTTACACCCCTTGTAATTACAAATGTCATTACAAGTATCGCACTACAACATGCTTAGGGCAAGTCACGAAGTAAGTCAGAAAGTAGTCGTAAGAACGGTGATCACTGTCCGCTTTGTGCCAGAAGCGGACTTTTTAAAAATATTGCGTGCCCAACAATTGGGCGCAGGTCACATCAAGTACCCTCAGAATTATAGAGAATACCTGAAATTTTTGTAGAGCGAGGTTTGTTACCCTGCCCGACCAGCGACATGTGGTTAGTTTAGTGATCAGAAATGTCGAGCGTTTGGTCGTTCATTGACGCGGGATCTTCCAACGGTTCCACATGAGTGGTGATATGGATAAAAGGCAGTGCGGTGCGGATATCATTCTCTATACGCTCGGCCCAGTCGTGCCCATATTGAACAGTCCATCGCCCAGGAACTAGGATGTGCATTGTCATAAACGCCCGCCCGCCAGCCTGGCGTGTACGTAGTGCATGGAAATCAAGCCCCTGTTCACGATATCCTGCCAGCAGTGACTCGATTTTTTTGAGTTCTTCCGTGGGTAGCGATACGTCCATCAGACCTGCAGCTGAACGACTCATAAGCTGATAACCAGTCCAAACGATGTTGGCTGCGACCAGCAATGCAACGATCGGATCGACCCAAAACCAGCCGGTCAGATAAACCAGTCCGACACCAAAAATGACACCGACCGACGTCCAGACATCGGTCAGCAGGTGATGAGCATCTGCCTCAAGAGTGATAGAGTTGTGCTGCCTGCCAGCCCTTAACAAAATGCGAGCCGTCACAAAATTAAGGATTGATGCGACTGTTGAAACCAGTAATCCGAGACCAATCTCCTCAAGCGGCTGTGGAGTTAACATCCGCTCAACTGCGGTATAGGCGATACTGGCTGCCGCCAATAGGATCAGAAATCCTTCGAAAGCACTCGAGAAATATTCGGCTTTGCCGTGCCCATATGCATGGTTCTCATCGGCCGGAAGCGCAGCCAAGGTCAGCATCCAGAGCGCCATTAGGGCTCCTGCGAGGTTAACTACGGATTCGATGGCATCAGATAGCAGACCGACCGAACCGGTCATTTTCCACGCCACACCTTTGAGTCCGATAGTGGCAATAGCCGTGGCAATGGAAAGCCAAGCGTAGTGCGTCAGCGGACGAGGTAACCCTTTTGTTTTAGTCATTATTAACTTCCTAAAATAGGACGACTAACTCACATTTCTATCCATGATAGATAATTAAACAATCATTTCGCCATGAATATTTTTTCGTTTTTATTAAATTTAATTAAAAAGTCTCTGCAAGTGCTGTTTCATCTTCTAGTAAACTAAATTTTATTTTTAGGGTTTTCTTCAACTTGAAGTAATATTATCTCACAACAGATTAGTCACTTAGGTTAACTGAGCGGCTTTTATATTTTTCAATTAAAATATGCAAAACTCCCATTGCACCATGTGCATAAAAATAGACCTCAATGAAAGTAGTAAAGAACTTATGCCAGTGGATTACTGTTTCAGCCAGATTTGACTGCATGGTATTCAACAAGAACCATAGGCCACCTGAAAGTGCTACAATTAGCAATGCTAGAACTCCAAATCCTTGGATTGTACTGGCAATACCTCCCGAATGTGCATCGGGCAGTCGGAAACTAGTCAACGTTTTTATATCTTGCTTAATACCACTAAAGTCAAGCCCTACCCATGAAAAATAATAAGTAAAACCTCTTTGAGTAAGCATCCAACTTAACATAATAAAACCACAAATAATCAGTCCTAACCCTGAAATAATGTGCATCCAGGTTATAACTCCTTCAAGACTATGTTCACCAATTGCTTCGGTCTCTGTCAGATTAGAGTTAATAATTTGTGATAATATTAGAAATGCCACAATGATGTGAAGAATACGAAAAAAAGGAGCGTAATCATGGGGTAATAGATTCCAGAGTCGCAATTTCATTAATGAGTCCTTAGTAAATTTATCGATGATCTTAATCATACAAAAGAATTATTAGGATAACCTTAATTCTTAAAATTGCAGCAGGCATTAGTTCACCTCTGATATGGCCACTTGCGAAATGGGAATGGTAACTGTTATTACTATGTGTTTACTTGCTGTTCTTGTTACGCAGCCCCTTAAACACATTACTTTCAAATATGATTTCCTGCTGGGTTTAAATATGTGTCTTTCTATAGTGCGGCAACCTATTTTTACACCAACTCATGAATTAAATAAGAATCATAAATTAAATGAGAGGTTTAATTCTCTTGCTTAACGCGATGATATTAAATGGAAATTTTAATTTTTGTAATTTATTAAACAGTTAGAATGAGACATGGTAAATACGATCTTCCTTTAGATAATTCTGATAGCACTTTTTCTACTGGGCAGTCTGCAATGTCCGCTTCACGCCCTGAGACATTCGACAAGCTTTTTATGGCTTCAGTAAGGGCGAGTGGCGCGCTTCGAGAGCCAGCAAATATTTTGCTTCATCGTACTGGGTTCTGGCCTTCCAGCAGCGGTAAATGATCCTTATCCATTTGAACGCCAGTGCCCGGATCGCAGACTGATGAGATTTGCCCTTCTCTCTGAGGCCCTGATAATACAGTCTGGCCCAGTATGATGAATTAACCGTCTTGGCAGCCCATTCAACAAAGGTTTGCCTGACGAACTTGGCACACTGCCATCGCCAGTGAACCCAGGATTTCTGGCCACTTCGTTCTGTCACCGGTGCAATACCTGCGTAGTTTTGAATTTCTTCAGCGCTGTTAAACCGGTCACGGTTATCACCAAGTGCAGCAAGCATTCGTGGGCCCATACACGGCCCCATGCCCGGAAGTGATTTGAACAGCTCCGCATCTGGCAATGTGTCAAACAACGCTTCGATTCGTTCGTCATAGGTTTTGATGATTTCACTCACGACTTTAATTTGTGTCGCCAGTGCTGTTGCCATCAAAGCATTAGCCTCTATAACGCTCGGGTCTGTAGTCAATGGGATCGCGTTATCAATACTCGCAACACGTTGCTCGGTAAGAGCCATTGCGCGGCCACCTTTGGCATTCAGAAAGTTGCGGATCGTGTCGCGCCTCGCTCGTTTCAGTTGTTGCAGACTGGGCCACCGGATAATCAGCTCACACAATAGTAAGCTACCCCGATGTGAGAACCACTCCAGTGGCTGAGGATAATACTGTTTAAGTGTGTTGATTATCCGGTTCACAAAACGGCGTTTATCTTCAACCAGCTGACGGCGCTGCTCAACCAGTTGCTGGAGTAACCGGATATCCGCATTGTCGGGTTCAATGGCTTTTATCTTTTGGGGATAACGCAGCATTAACTCTAATGCCAGCTCGGCATCCTGCGGGTCATCTTTAGCGCCGCTGGGCGAGAAGGCCTGCCGGTAACGAGCCAGGGACAAAGCGTGGACGGGGAAAACGGTGATAAATGGATATTTCTGAAGAGCATACACCACGGGACCTTTCTTCAGCTCAACGGCGATAGCGATCCTGCCTTTTACCTTCTGGTGTAACTCGGTAAGCCAGACATCAAGTGCTTCCGGCGTATGTTCAATCACATGGAATGTGCGTTCACCGTTTTTAAACTGAACACAGACATCGTGCTTTTTATCTGCCCAGTCCAGACCAACGTGCGCAGCAAATTGATTAGTCGCAGTCATCACCAACTCCTTTTTATCGGGGATTGGTATGCATTCCACGCTCTTCGAAAGAAATATAGCCAGCAGTTTATCTGCATGCCCTGAGTATTCGTTAGCGAACGTGGAGCACCCACTGGCTCGAAAGAAAAGCGGCGATCATCACGTGATTCTCGCTCAATATTCGTAACCAGTAAGCGCATACCCTGAATCACTTAAAGTGTAATTCTCAGGGTGCGAATGACTATATCTCGCTCTTAGCGGACATTAGCATAGGCTATTTACCATAACGCCGCATTACGCGTACCGCTCAGACGGCCTGAGCGCGTTTCTGACGTGTCCCCGTTAAAAACAGTAACAAACCACCCGAAAATGCACGCCAGAAACGCTACGTAAGAATCTATCCTATGACTGGATATGCACTCAACTGAATAACGCCTGGTTTCAGTCCATTTTATCGGGATCAGCCTTCTTTCTGGGTAATTTAGGGGGCTTCACTTGCTGATTACTTTGCGTGCGGCGCGTGAGCCAAGGATGGTCAGCTTTAGGTTTTACGTAGAATTTTGAGCGTAAATCAAAACGGGCATTATCCACACGTTCATGGACACTTTTTTCATCATCCAGTGGTATAGGCTCCGGGCCATCAACATATTTTTCCCATCCCAACGCTTTCCCATCATACAGAACCTTAATTTCACCGTTAAAGCTTTCGCATACCGTGACAACCGAATGCCGAAGTCGATATCCCCGGCCTTCACTGCGAATCTGAAACGCACTGCTTTTGTACTGGAAAGTGAGATTTTTGGAGAGAACGCGCTTCGCCTGGAGGCTGAAGATATAACCCAGTTCCTCTTCAGAATGGTGTACATCAAGATGGGCGTTATCAGCAATACGAGGCGGCGTAGCAAACCGGTTGTTATAGGCTTCAATAAAGGTCGGCAACCATGCGTTTGCTGTTTCAATATCACTGATACCCTGAAGCCGCATTTCTTTGACCAGCCTGTCCTGCAGTGTCTGATTGGCACGCTCTACCCGCCCTTTTGCCTGCGGGCTGTTGGCATGGATTGGCTCGATGCCCAGTGTCTTTATCGCACGTGTGAACTGAGTCAACTCTCCTTCCCGCTCCGGGTTATTTACTCTGAATATACTGTGTCTGTCAGAATAGAGAGCCAGTGGTACGCCATGATCATTAAGGTAACCCCGGAGGGTTTCCATGTAAGCCCGGGTTGTTTCTGCAGGAGCGAATCGTAGCGCCATCAGAGCGCTGGTAGCATCATCGATAAAGACTATCAGTGTGCATTTGGGGCCCCGACCTTCAAACCAGTCATGAGGCGAGCCATCAATCTGGATGAGTTCACCGTAGGATGGGCGCCGCATCCGGCGCTGATAAATTCGGGCAAACTTACGACGACGTTCGCGCCATATGCCCTCCTCTACCATCCACTTCCTGAGAGTTTCAATGGATAAACACAAGCCGTGTATCTCGCGCAATTTTTCGCACGCAAGCGTAGGTCCAAAATCAGCGTAGCGGCCTTTGAGGAGTGAAATTACTGTTGCTCTGAATTCGGTAGAAAAGGAATTATTGGGACGCTTTCCACGTCGGCGGGAAACTAGACCAGAAGGCCCTTCATTTCTATACCGTTGCACCAGACGTTTAACCTGCCGAATAGAAATGCCAATGCGTGCCGCAGCTTGTTCCTGAGTAATATGGCGATTAAGTGACTCCTGAATAATGTGAAGTCGGTCGAGTTCCTTATGACTCATCGTAACAGTCTCTTTGATCATGAAAAATCCCCCAGAGAATTGTCTGGGGACATTTTAGAATGGTTCAAAGGGGACATTACAGCTTGGTGTTAACACATGGCTTCTTCTCCTTGCATTTTTGCAGGTAAGAGGCTAACCTTTAATGTGACTAGCATCAGGGGCCTCGGGTTAATTTGAAAAAATTACTCGGGGCTTTCTGCTTTTTACCACAGTCAAACAGTGATTCTGCTGGCTGGGGCAAAAGCCTCCAGCACCGAAGCCATTATACCACCCAGCCCCCTTCAAACGAACAGGTCGACCGCCTAAATATTTAATAAGTAAGTATTTCAGGTTTTGCTGCCTCGCAGGCCGTAACAGCGGACGGCTGACGTAATCGCTGACGAAACAGACGGATGCAAATCTCTACACTCAACGCCGCCAGCCCGTCCGGTCCCCCGCTTCTTTCCGGCTGTAATCAGTCAGTCTTCGAACCCGCGATCAGTGACAAACGGTGAGCACGAACACAACTGTGCATTAGGCTATCCGGGTAATGGGCGATTTTCTCCAGTTTCTCATCGAGGCGGGTATACGTCAGTCGCCTGATTTTCGTTAGTTCCTCGTGAAGCCAGCGTTTGATAAAGGGATTGCTGGAAAGCAGCACCAAATCGGAGTCCTCCACTTCATCAAAAAGCCAGACGGGTTTTGCCGGAGTAAGACGATAGAGCCAGGGACGCGAATAGTCCCCCGTCGCAATCAGGAACCAGACAACAATGCCAAGTGCGAGCTCCATGACCAGCATCAGGGTAAACTGAATATCCCGGACGTCAGGCTCTCCGGTAAAGCTCATCAGTCGGTCGCCAGTTGCCACACGCTGGATAATACATACCAGCATCAGCAGAGCAAGCAAAAGCCCCATGAGCAGCCCGCCATTCACCTCAAAAGTAGCTTTCTGGACGCGATCAGGCGGTACCTGTCTACGGTAGCGGCCGACCACTTCGCCGATCAGTTCCCTGATGGCCATGCGTTCTTCATCGACCGTTGTTGCGGTATATCCGGACGGGTCCGATTCAGTTTGGTTCATGTACCCTCTCCTCACTCTGAAAATTAATGGTCACAGACACGCTGATCATACCCGGTGAACGGGAGCTAGTTTGCGGGTTAAGGGCTCGAAAAAAACGGGATTAAAGAGGGAAATGACAGCAGGAAGGTGGGATGCAATGAGCTGTTTTGTTTCCCTACAGTTAAGTGGGGGGGGGAAACTGCCATCACCGGAATACGCTGAGAACGGAACGGGCCAAACCGATAAGATGGACGGGCGCTATTTTGATTCCAATATTCGGGATTTTTCTTCCCGCGTCGCCAAACGGGCACTTCCGGAACGGTCGCGGATGAGTAGCGGCTTATCTTTTTTCCAGCTACTTATCGCCGTTTCCCCGAACCGACGCGGCGCATTGCGGTTCCAGCTGGCGATAACGTGGTTATCGTAAACCTCCTGAATAACGACAGAATGAAGAGTTACTGTCTTAATGGTGGTATTGCCCATTTTGGTTCGGAAGAGTGACCAAACGGTCATCCCCGCCTCCAACTGACTGAGTTTCATCTTTGCTCCGGTGATATCGGGGAAGTCGACGTGGTGACGTATTTAATCATAATCACTCACAGCGGATAATGCCGCCAGGTAACAGGGTACTGTCAGCCCAGGCATGAGCAGTCCTTACGGCTATCGTGATTCGGCCAGTGTGCGGGTAATAGTCGCACGCTGACGCTGACGCTCAGCCTTACGCTGGCTGCGGCGGTAAAGCGGTTTCGCAGCAGCATAACGGCAATCCTCCGGGTAGTACCAGCAGCAGCCACAGGGCTCAGGCTGCGGTTTTCCGGCAAGTCCAAATGGTTTCATAATGTCACCTTTAAATGGAAATATTGTTCAGTTCCCGGCCTTCAGACACGGGTTCATTAATGAAGCGGCGTTGCATAAACAGGTACAGATAACCCTCTGTCGAGAACATACAAAGATTCTCAGTAATACAGGCATCGAGATATTCTGTGTCGCTCTGGAGTCGTTTAATGACGCTCATCTGGTTAGCCGCCGACTGAATCAGCGGATAGCCATTAACAGCACGATGAATACCTGAGCGGAATAACGAACGAGCCTTTCCAATCTTTTCCCGGGCAGCGGTCATTTCCATCTCGATAACCGACTGTCGCGCAAGATTAATAGCATCGCCGGATAATTCCGCAAAGCTGACCAGAGACTTATTCATCTAAAACTCCTTTCAGAAATGTGAACTCATTATATCAATACGGCCTCTGGCCCAAATAACCCGTGGTGAAATATTTTGACGAATATCTGAAAAGTGAAAATGGCAACCGGGAAAAGGACGGGTTTTATTTTAAGTGTGCCGATGACGTCTGACAGGGGAATTAAATTTGACGGTCTTTGATTTAAAAAAAGGTAGAAGGAGGTCACCTGGACACCTCCTTCTCCGGCGCTCAGTTTGAGAATACGTTAACGCTGTAGCGTCTACCGAGCACCTCGGCAGTGGTATCCACAATTCTCTGAATATCATCGGTAATCGCGGGTTTACTGAATGCGACAGTATGCAGTTCGCCAGCTTGTTCCGCCGTCGCGCCATCATGAAAGCGGCTGGCATCGTACAGCTGGACCCGGAGCGTCCGGGTGTGATCAACATGGGGCAATGTTCTTCTCCTGTTCAGCCAGTCGCCATAAGCGTTAATAATCACTTTCTTCCGGTTGCGGCTGAGTGACAAACTGGTACTTTACTCCATTAGGGACACCAACGGCTTTTGCTACGGATTCACACAGCAGCGACAGGTCATTCAGCGTCATCGGATATTCGATGTCGACTGAATATAGGGCCCCGGCATTCTCGGCGTCTTCGATGTTTTTAAACTGGGCGCTGAAAATGGCGACGGTAGAAATTTCAATGTTGTGCATGAGTCAGTCCTTATGAAAAAAAAGCCACCGAAAGGTGGCTGAGTAAAAGTTACTGCGCCTGGCTGGCCTTGTCCGCATTTTTGGTGTAACCAACTCGGGCAATGACGACGGCAATTGCAAGGAGAGCAGCGAGACCGCCGTAGAATACAGATCGGGAAACATCGGCGAACATATCGCTCAAGTTATCAACGCCGAGGAGAAATACACAGATAATGACGATAAAGCGAACTGGTTTGCTATAAAACAATTTCATCAGTAGCTATCCTTCTGGGGTGAAATGACAACAGCATTACACCACATCAGATACCGTTTTTTTTTCGCTAACGGGCCTATTTTGACCAGAAAAAAATAGCGCCTCAGGGTTGGCAATGGCGAGGTTCTTTTCGAGGTACCTGTGGTCATCCCGTCCTGATATCAGAGAGAAAAACGGTTCCAATTGAAAAATTTAGTCGCGTTCGATGGACCTCAGGAGATCACTCCCAGTGGCGCTCAGCTTGACCTGATAATAACTTCCCGGTAAAGGCCGCTGGGACGGATTGGCCAGCTCAACCAACCCAAGCCGAAAGAGGACCGGGGTGCTACGGCATCGCACATCATCCGATGCCCCCCTATACATCCGGCATTCCCGGGCCCGACGAAATTCACCGCAGATCTCATACTGCGTTCCGCTTGCCAGACGATGCAACACATAGATTTGGGCCTGTGTAAGCGGGGAAATAGGTCGCTTTGTGTCAGCCATAATACTCCTTTTAAGGTGGGTCTGTTCGGCTGGCTGAAAGATCAGGGACAGACCATGTTAGACCGATACAGCCTGTGACTCGTTTATCCATTCACCAGCGTTATTTTTGTAGGGGATACTTTGAGACTAAAAGCCTTAAGTTTCTTTTCGATTGCGAGTTCAAACCACTCAAGCGGTACTGTAACTGTACTATCATCTCCTCCCATAATCTGATCAGACTCATAATTCCAATCTTCATCAAGCGACGGATTCATTCCACGGGCATAGATAGCTGTATCTCGGGAGACAGGACTTCCATCCAGAGAAGCATTGGTAATCAGACAGACGCCATGGCCTTTTACCAGAGTAATCTGAGGGGTCAGACGGGTCTGAACCATATGCTTTGGCGATGGCCAGAAAACTTCCCCTGCCAGGCAAGCTTCTTTTTCCGTCTTACCAGCTTCGTTAAGAGGCACCCCCCCCGGATAATTTGTTGGCTCAAAAAGCTGATCAACGGTTGCAAGGAATTGATCCGCTGACTGGATTTCTTTAAGCAGTTTTTTTACCCCTGAAATCTCGAATGTTAATCTGCTCATCTGATTATTCTCCGCAATCCGGCGCTAGCATCAAATGCTTGGTTGCCAAGAGCAGCTCTTTGACGTCAGCAGGAGAAACCTCCCCATTGCCTTCGACAGCGTCCTGTAAACGCTGACGCGTCGCCTGAATCGTATCAGACGACAGAGATGCAAGTTTGCTCAATACCGCGTTAGCTTTTTCCACTGCGGGATACAGGGCTTCTGAGGTGGTATTGTCTACATCATTATCGAAGACCAGCTCAGACTCCATATTAATATTGTCTTCAAGCCAGCTAGAAAGAATATCAAGAAAAGACATGACTTTATTAATCTGCATTTTTTTGCCCTCGGTTGGTGTAAACCCAATATAACAAACCGACTCTCCCGGCTAATAACCCAAAGAGCAAAAAAAAAAAAAATAGATAAATTAGATAGGACAGAATTTAGTTTAAAAAGGTGTAAAGACAGACCCGCTATAAATAAACTCAGCACTGAAGGAAAAAACCTTCCATATCGGAAGGCTTATGGTGCATCAGGTAAAAAATACTGCTGCTTCTGGAACGCGACGAACGTCGCGAAAACAGCTATCAACACTGCCATGAAGTAAACCAGGTATGAGCCGGATTGCCAGATATTTACGCCGAAAAAAGAAAGTAACTTTCCGTCCGGGATAATAGAAAAAGCCAGGTTCCATAATCCGGTCAGTACAACCTGAGCGATAATCATTTTTCCCAGCGCACCCAGTTCCTGAGTTGCATACATTGCAGCCATTACAAATGTCAGAACTACCACAAGGAGAGCAGACAAAGCCACAACCGAAATGCTCAGTCCGACGGACGTAAATATAATGGCTTCTTTAAAAGCCAGACCTGTAAACCCCCAGATCAGAATGACTAAAATGAAAAACAACAGGATAAATTTCATTAAAATTGCGTCCCTCTTTCAGTGGTAGAATCTGGCTACGATGTCAAAGGCCAGCCTACCACTCGCAGAATGTATAACATGAGGTTAAATACAAATCCGTTCACAGGCCCGTTTCAGTGTTTCTTTGGTATGACATTGTGTGGCCTGATTTAACTGTGTCCGGATATGCTGCTCATCATGGCCGTCAGCAACAAAGAGTTTGATTTTACTTTCAAGACGGCTCATTGCTTCGTACAATTTTGCTTCTTTATTGTTCTTCATGAAGCGAAGAACGTAATCCGCAATAATATGCACAGGCGGTGTTTTTATTTCACGGGAGCGATTGCTGGTCATGATTCTTTCCAATTTTTTGTATTGAAAATACCGTTATACGGTGCCACCACATTTAAGCCAACCTTTTCCGGTTGTATAAGAAATGCGACCGTCCTTAATTAGCGATTGCAAACGGCGGTCAAGAATCCGCAATGGTTGCGGATTGCTTTCCCTAGCGGCAATCCTGTGACACTCTGCTTTGATTTCTCCGGCAAATAATGTCGCGAACGGCTTAGGAACCGGGGTTAGAACTTCGATGAGTGCCTTGTCCAGCGCCAGATATTCATCCATGTTTATGTCCTTACACATAATAAACTAACTATGATTTAACTAATTATACCGAATCGGGGTACGAACCGAATAACCTACAGGTTGGAAAATCAACTTCCCCGGTATATCCATTGAGAGTCTGTCAGCCTGTGCAACGACATCAGGCTGATCGCCACTCACCCGCTAATAACAATGGCCTGCTCCGGTTGTGGCTGGCGATCCCCCCGCAGTGCCTCAGACTCCCTGAGACGGGCTGATGGCATCGTCATTGCCTTAAACCCCTCTTCCCGCGTACGCACCAGCATCCCCCACGAATAGGTTTCACAGACATCGTTCTCTAAATTGGGTTCGGTCGACAGCAGGGACTCCATCTTCGGTTCGATGTGTACCGGCGCAATGTTTTTATAGACAGGGTGAACACGATACTCTTCAGACGCCTGTGCCCGGTAGCTCCCTTGCGCCAGCAGCACGTCATGGGAAACCAGGTCATATTCCGTATCTTCGACAAAGGTCTTCAGGGTGTGCGTTATTTTGCCGTATCCTTCAATATTCCAGACGGAGACCATCGTAAACTCTTCTAACGCTCGGGGAATTTTGACCAGAAATCCATTCAATGCCTTGCGACCCTTCAGCATACCCACCAGGTATTGCTTGTTCGGATAAGGGCGCATCGCAACCAGGTCATTTCCTGTCAGGTGAAGCGACAGTTCCGTGACGCTCACGGAATCCAGCGTGCAGAGATTTCCCATCGGATGCAGGATTTTAGGTACCAGGTGTAAAAACATCGTCATTATCCTCGTTTATTATGGTTTCAATTATTTCGGTGTCGCTTGATACATTTCGAACCAGAAGACAATCGGCTTCTCCGTGACTTCAATTAATCCAAATCGCTCTGCGGTCCTGAAGTTGACGCTGTATGCCCTGGCGCGTTCTACCTGGCGGCTTATTTCTTTCCGCATTCCTTCAACACTCAATGCACCTTTAAAGAGATTGCAGGGGGCGCAAGCCGGAAAAAGATTTTCGATTGCATGCAGTTCAGGATGCATGACCTTACCGGTACTTCGAGCCTGGTGTGTCACTCGACTTCCAGCGGGGGCTCTGACCATTTCAAAATCCCGCCTCACCGGTTCAACATGATCGGCATGCCAGCCTTTTTCCGGCAGAGTACAGCCGCAATAGGCACACCGACCACCAAATTTCAAACGCAGTTCGGCTCGTTGCTCTTTGGATATTTTATTTTTGGGCTTTGAAAATCGCCCATCATCAGATTTAACCTTCGGGAGGAGTTCTGAAAAATTGGGTAATTCGATTACTGAGCCTTTGTTATTTAGAACTTTCACCGGACCTCCCAACCATATTAAGACGGTTTTTTATTAAATTTCCTGAATTAGTTTTCGGATTTTAATCAGGTGTGGTCGGCTTAATTTACATAGCTGTTCGGTCGCGGCATCCAGAGTGGGGAATACATGGGCCTCATTAATATCCACTGTCCAGTATTTCGCCTTCCCTTCCCCCAGATCAGATTCAAAATAATTTCGCTTTACTCCGACCTGCTTTGGTCTTCCATTTATCCTGATAATCTCGTGCCGCTCATCGAAGATAAAACCATCACCGACTAACGTCAGAAGAACAAAAGGACCTTCGGGTTTTTCCGTACCCAGCGAACTCACCTCATTATTCATGCGACTTCCCCAGCAATGCGCTCAAAATTGATTACCCACACCCACGGGTTGGCCTGCCAACTGTCTTCTCCATAGGTGTCTTTCCAAAGGCTGCGGAAGCCAAGAAAATGCTTATCGCCAATAACACAACATTCGGTTGGGGCTCCTTCAGCTTTCGCATCCTCTTCGCTGATGCTGTTTAACCGCTCTACTCGCAAATCGGTGATTTCCAGTACTATACGGCTGGCCCAGCGAGGCATATGGATAGAAGGTGTCCACGCACCTTCGAACTTCATATTTTCTGTACGGGGCTTCCAGTCGGCCTCATCAGGGATCGACCACAGCCCATAATCCCCCGAACGCTGTTCACAGCTCGCACGGTAAATGCGGGCTGCTTCAGATCTGTCCATCACAATGTTGTCATTCCAGTCCACCGCGCACGCATCTTCATTCCCGAGCAAGGAAAACGCTTCACGTACAGTAATACGGTCGCCAACTACACCGTACGGACAGGCGCGAAGCGCCGAATTTGGCTGAGTTCCTGTTGGAAGCCACCAGTCATGCGTATGCCCACGATGTCGCGGTGTTTGCGCAGGCCTTACCGACCATTCAGGTGAACTGTACTGAGGCTCTATAATCCGCCGCGTCTGTGTTTTCTGGTTTGCCAGAATTGCCCTGACCATTTCATCTTTAAAAAGCATTCCACGTGTCTTCACTGTGGTTTCTCCTTTCACACATGGTTCACACATTGAGAAGCCTATCCATCTTTATTCGCCCATCCCTGGAAACGACAGTCGTTACACGGTCGCGGGACTCTACATCCCTTCCTGAAAACGTGGTGTACACACCCCGAATTAATCTTCATCCGCTTCCACTACCGGCTCGGTCGTAATTTCATATTTCACGCAACCAGGTGCATCCAACGCTTTCGCGACAGACTCACACAGCAATGACAAATCATTCAGGGTCATCGGATATTCAACTTCCAGGCTGTAAAGTGCATTGGCGCTGGAGGCAGTGGCCTTGTCAGCGTGGCAGGCATTAAAAATGAAAACGGTATTTTTTTCTTGAATAGTCATAGTGCAATCCTCTGGATAATTAGCCCTGTTTTCAGGACGGTTTTCGATTAAAATTATCTATTCTTTTTTATTACTTACTGAAATCTGTTGAACAGGTTCTGACTGATCATTTTCTCCGACCGGTGTTTTGTCGACAAATGACCATTCTTGTTTGGGTTCTTTATATAAAGCACTAGCCTCAGTATTCATCCATGATTCAAAAGCAACATAAGTCATGCCTTCCTCACTAACGCGGGCCTTAAAAACCTCCCAAGCTTGCAGATCAAGCGGCTGGTACTCTTTCAGCGACTGGTCAAGCCATCCCTTCCAGATTTCCTTACGATGTTTAAAATGAGGTATAGCCAGGTATGCATAACTACCCGCAACACAAATTAAATACAGGAAGCCGCTCCATAGAGAGGAATTGAAAAAAATCTGACTAGGGAAAATACATGCCACTATGGCAATAATTAATAGCAGGTGTTCCTTACCAGTGGGCTTATTAAATTCCCAGTTGATTGAAATGCCCCTTATCTTCCTTAAGTTCCTTTTTTTATCCTCTTTATCGGTCATATATCAGTCCCTAATAGTTTTAAAATGGATGTTGTTAGTCTGATGAAAAAAGTTACTTTTCAAACCCGCACCGTAACGGACTTCACCCCTGCGAGCATTACACCACACACATTTCATCTATTTTTCCGTTAACGGGGCTATTTTCACGCTTTTTTAGGTCTGTCTGATTGTGCTAATTGCCTCACGCCAGCAGGCGGACCAGACGATTCAGCAGAGGCCTTAACAGTGCCGCAGTACTCTCCCGGCAATCATCCACATGCCGGAATCCCGTCTTTTTCGAAGACTGGGGACCGGACAGCATCCTCAGCGCCCAAATAACCTCCCGTAAGGTTTCGTCGTACTCCTGGGAAATACACCTGGCTAACGTCGTCAGAAAGCGTTTTCTGACAGCCCGGTAATACAACCGTTCCTCCGGTTGCATTGATTGAGGCTTAATCCGCAGGTTACAGAGAGTCAGTACAGCGTCGAGCAGACCGGCTTTCAGTTCGTCACCCGTCCGGGCCAGATGTTGCTGGCGTTCGTTCTCCAGTTGCGTCGTGATCCATGCCCCAAGAGGCGTTCGGTTGTGGGTGTGCAGCGCCACACAGGCCGCAACACAGCACCAGAAGCGCAGTTTCTGCCGCTGCCCCCGCAGTTTACGGGCAACGAGCAGGCGGTAATCGCAGTCGGTCAGGATCTTGAAACGGTGGCTGACGAGCAGGGACGGCAGCGGCGTCTGGTCGTTAATGCCAAGACGTGAAAAGGCCTGCCCGCGTTGAGCGAGGCGGTGGTACACCGCACCTTTCCCCCGGGAAATTCGGACGGCGCCGTATCTAAGCAGGTACTGTGCCGCCGCCACGGGGGTAAACTCACCGTCAGACACACGCTGGCGTAATCCGTCATATTCATGCCAGATAATCCAGGACGCAGTGTCTTCATCGACCGTCAGCTCATCCTCTTCTTCGAATGCAACGATGTTCAGGCTTTCCCCGCTGCTCAGCAGGCTGCGGGAAGCACGGTCATCCTCCCGACCGTCAAAATAGGCCATTTCGGCAGACGGATCAGACAGCCCGTCAAATGACGTCCCGATACGGCCTTCCGGCAACTTCATCCAGCGTGGTGCTGGCATCGGCGTGCGGGGTACGGGTTGCATAGCTGGCTCATCGTCGAGCAGATCCAGTGCCCCCCCTTCCCACACCTGGCGGTAAAGTTCGATGGCGCGAAATGGTCGCGGGTTAAAGCAATGCAGTGACCAGAGAAAGTCGATATGCAGCACGTTGGCTTCCTGCACCAGTCGAAACTGCGGCTCCGCCATGCGGCGGTTATGCGCCGTATCTTCGACCTCGCCAGAAAGTAACTTTTCCCGCACCGCTGCGGCCCGCTGGGCCTCCACGTAATCGAGGCTGCAACAGATATGGAACAGTCGTTCGGTCAGGGACGACGAGAAAACATTGGGCTGAAGACGCACATACCCGCCCTCAAACACTTTGCGGCCGATATAATCCCGAAGGCTCCAGTCGTACTGGATTTTGGTCAGGAAACGCTGAAGGCGGTTTAGACCAGCCTGGTAGCCGTACTTCTCAGGATCAGTGCGGAGTAAGGTTTCCATCGAGTGGTCAATGCCGACGGCGCAGCATAGCGAGCATCCATAGCGAGCGCCGCAGGCAGAAGACCGGGCCGTGTATTTCTCCGGCGTCCAGATACATTCCCCGGTCGCGTCTTTGTAAAGCGTGGCGAGGCTGAAGTTGTCCGGCAAAAAGCTTGGCAGCGGAAATCGCGCCAGCGAACCACAGGCCATCAGAAATGACCAGATATCCTGTGTCCGCCACTCTTTCACCGGGTACAGTTCGCCGCCGAGCTCCGTGAGCGAGACGCTGTCCGACTGCCCGCCCATTCTGAGGATGTTGCCTGCCCGACGGGCGCTCTCATCATCGCGGGAACCCAGCATCAGGCACACTTTGTTGCGGACGGAAGCTGGTGCATTTTTTAAATAACGGGCTTTGGCCTGGCGCAGTGGAGAGCGTTTGAGATCTGTAGAGCATTGACGCGTATTGGAATTTGTCCAGGTCGGAAGTCCGCGCCCGGTCAGAATGCGTCCGACCCAGCTCTGGGTCATGGACGGGTGGGCCACCAGGACGGTCACGGGCAGTTGCTGTTCGGCAATAAAGGCTCGGAGCTGGCTGAGAACCTGCGTGGACTGATGATGCATCTCAGGGTTTTCAATCAGGGTGTTGGAGATCTGAATGAAGTGGTGCTGGCTGACGTTCGACCCGTTCCGTACGGCACGGATCAGGGCCATGAGGAACAGGTGCAGTAGCGAGTGGGAGTCTTTCCCGCCGCTGTAGCCGACGCACATGGTCCAGCCTTCGGTAATCGCATGATAAATGGCACTGGTTGCCGTCGTCACGCGCGATGCGAGACTGACCGGCTCACCGGCATCGGTATAATTCAGATCCGCATCGGTCTTCAGTGTTTGCCAGACATCGCCCCATTTATCCTGCGTCAGAATGGCAGCGTTAGCCGCCTCAGAAAATTGAATTTCTGAGGGTAATTCAAGGAATGTTTCTTTTATTTCGATATACATATTATTTCCTGAATTTTGGCTTTCGCTGCATTATCGCGTTATTTATTAAACCCATCTAATATCTTCAGTGCAATATGTGAAGATAAATTTAGTTAAATTGGAATTATGCCAATTTAACTAAATAGCACTGAATAAATAGAATTACGCGGCAATAAATATATTATCTTTACCACGCTCTCACGAATACTGCTGGGTAATTAAAACCGTCGTATTTGATTCCAGCTCTGCCAACGGAATTCTGGGGGTATTGAGCATCATGTCATCACCGCAATGGCGGGGTACAGCCGTCAGTTGAAATGATTCTTTCATGACCCGGATGGAAGTTGTTTCCGTGCGAGAGGACGGCATGACGTCCCGGAGCATGGTTTCCTGCCCGTTACTGTCACTTTCAATAAATGCAGCCTTCGCCATGAGTTCCTCAATGTCCTCTTCCGATGTTTCGGACCAGAGGCAGTCATAGAAGAAAAACTCTGCAACGTACAAATCATTCTCTTTCACGTATGCCGCCAGTTCACGGATACGCTGAGCCAGCGATGTATCAATGGAAAAGAAGACGCTTTGCGGGACTTCACTCGCAAATTCATTGATGCAGCTAGCGGACGCAATCAAAAGTTTATTGAACATTTCAGCTCTCCATGCCACCGGCTGTCCCGGTGGCAATCTAGGGTTATCAGGCAGTCACGGGGCACAATACGTCCAGCGAAGGCAGCAATTTGCTCAGGCTGTCGTACACGACGGGCGTCAGTTCGGTGACGCTGTGAAGCGCCATGCTGGTGTTGTCTTCTTCGCTGAGAATGATGACTCCATCCTCATCAGGATCGTCAGAAGTACTCTCGTCCGAGGCCAGGCGGTGGCGTGCAACGTCATAAGGCGATTCAGACGCTTTGCAGCTCATCAGATAGCATTCTGTGTATGTGTTTTCGTGGTTATACTGGTTCACTTTCACCAACGCATACTGAACACCGGCATCATGGGCTTCGTTCATCAGGCGGGAAAAATTAAAGCCTTCCTCATAGTGGTGTGTATCTTTAGTCACCACGATTGTCGCACCGCCGAACTCGTTTTCGCGTGGTCGGTCGCAGACGAAAGCGGCATTGATTGTGACCATTTCAGGCAGGTTAAACACCGACAACACGGCAGTTGTTACCGCGATTGCGTGGTCGAGGTTAATGCTTTCATCATGGCTGATTGCCAGACCGCTACCGGTGATTTCCGCTTTGAGTTCCAGCTCGTAATTGTCTTCTGGTGACTCCGGCTGACCAAAAGTCGGCTCAAACGGATCGCACTCCGGGTGGTTCTGAATAATACCCAGGACCAGCAGTTCAGTGAGGGAACACTCTGAAGCAGGTTTAGACAGCAGGTGATCACCTTCCGACACATCCGTGTCCGTAACATACGCAATCGCGTCCAGAGCCATCTGAGCCTGTTCCTGTGAACAGAGAATTGTGAAGGATGCCTGAGTGTAATTATTTGCCATTGCATAACTCCTTATTTAATTAAGTGTGATTGCTGTCTGTGAATAGATAATATCAAAACAGATACCCGCACCTAATAACCCGAAATGAAATATTTTCGAAGTTTTTATAGAGAAGACAGGCGCCATATTTATTAATCCAGCCATTATTTAGAGGGCGGCATTAAGTAATTATGCGGAAAAAATAAAAAACCGCCACAAGGGCGGCATTTATTAAATGGGAAAGATTCAGTTATAAGGTATGTGTCAGGGCGGAAACAATGATCCGGTCTGGTAACAGTGATTGAAGGGACGCCGACGAAATGACAAGTGCCTTTTCAATGTGTGCCTCTCTGTCGGCGATATGTCGCCGGAATGCCGCTTCTGCTTCACCGGAGGAGTCGGCTTCAACCAGCATCACTTCTTCCTCATCATCAAACATCATGCGGCCTGAGATAATATACAGTCGGCTTAAGTCCGGGAGATTTACAGCGTTGCCCTGTTTGTTAATCATCATTTTTCTCCGTCTGCAATTTTTAAATTTGTCAGTTCTGCTACGGGTAAAATACACCATCAGCCCTGTAAACCCGGACAGGTATCAACGTAGCTCATCGGTTTGCCAATCGCGGCGCTTAGGCGAAGGATTTCGCCGATGGAGACGTACCGCAGCATTTCAGAACGCCCGTGTTTCTGGTATTCATCCACCGACATGGTGCGCCAGTCCTTGTGCGGTGTGTTTTTGCACAACTGCCAGTTGTCGACAGTGGTCGGGCGACGCAGGACATACACACCCAGCGAAGGCGTGAGGCCTAAGCCAAATGACTGCTGCACCACAATACGCACTTCAGAGCCGTCGGGGCGTTTCAGTGTCTGAGTAATTTTAGTGATGAGCTGTTCGGATTCCATACTATTAACCTCGACCGTCAGTTGGGTTGCTGTAGGGATATTTTAGCAAAGTCGGTTCACTGGCTAATAAGTACAAAGCGAAATTTTTAAAAATAGAGGAATAAAACAGGAAGAGAACAAATCTGGAAACAGCAAAATCACATTATCCGATTGCAATTCATTTCACATTTGACATATTCGGAATTAAGTACGCAACGAACCTGCATCGTCTGGTATAAAAGTATATTTCAAATATTCAGGTTATTATCTGAAGTAAAATACTCTCTGCCCCGGTTGCAATACCAGACGGAACACAAGACGTTATGAAGAGCCTGTCCCGGTTCAAAAGCTGCGGCTAATTTTTTCTGACCCACTTAACGAGAATGCCAGCCAGAGTCACAGTCAGCATCAATGCCCATACTGAAGAAATAAAGTTAAGCAATGGAATACGCTCAGAATAATCACAGGTACTGGATGGGTCACTGGCAAATTTACAGATAAATTCGGGATCAAGCCCCCAGTAAACGAAAGAAAATAACACAACGAGCGATACACTGATTTTAAAGATTTTTTCGCTTGTCATCATTTATCATCTCAATCCAGGAGGTTATATAAACCTGAAACTATTTCAGCCGTGTGTCGTACTGGTAAGGAATTTTCTGGACGGTTTTCATCAGATCAAAAATCGCCGGATGAGCCGGATTTAAAAGGTAGTTAAACTCCACCGGAGATAATGCACTGGGAATACGCAGGGCAACAGAAGAGCCACTTTCAGCCCAGTTATCGCCATACAGGGCAAGTTCTGCGGGCGCATCTTCACTTGCCCAGCCCGGCGGCAGCAGGTTCAAGTCAAAGGCCTGGATCTGGTCATCCGGGACATCAATGCTCAGCAGCGTGTAAGCGTCCAGAAGCTGCGGGGCATTGATATGCACCAGCGTCTCCAGCATGGTCAGAGAGGCCGTCTCGGACAGATAGACAAGTGCTGTGCCGACACTGTTCCAGCGGCCTCCCGCTTCTTTCGCACCTAATCCCGACCATGCAGTCGTAATATAGCGGGTCTTGGTCATCCGATACAGGATCACGAATAGACTCCGTGTTCAATACGGGTGATCAGGCGCATCACTTCGAGTGCGCCGGTTTCCGAAGAGACAACATCTGCCGGAGTCTTCCAGCTCAAGCCACGGTTTGGCTCGTTCATCCATTTCTGTGCTGCCTCTTTGTCGCCTTCGAACAGCTCTACAGCCCGTTCAATGACGCGAATAATACGCACCAGACGTTCGCTCTGATCCGCAGTGAAACGGGCTTTTACGCTGCGATTGAAGGTGGTGTTCGGAATGCCGGACATTTTGCGCAGTTCCGACGGCGTGATGTTCGCCCATTCAGAAATGGAATGAGCGACTTTACCTTCCAGTCCGTGGCTAATTTTGTCCATCAGCGCAATGCCGTCATTATCCAGACCCACCACCTGCCATAAGCCGTGCGGGTTCATTTTGGATAAATCTGGAGAAAAAACTTTCATAGTCATAACCGACCCTCCCATTTGGTATGTCAATTATACCATATGGGTGACTACTGGCAATATTTTCACCTTTCTCATAACGTCAGTTCGTCACCCGGCTGACTCTGGCATGGGCATTGCCCTGAATGTTCCAGTACAGCCCAGCCGGAAGCTCTGCGGCCCAGGTTGCCCCCCGTTCCGACATTTGTTCGGGCGTTTCCAGCCATCCACGCGGAATAGTACCGGTGGTGTCACCGATAACCCGCGAGACGCAGGCGGCAACGCGGACGCCGCCGGGGACATCACAGCCGGATTCAACGATGTGCATCACTTCCATTAATGCGCCGTACGCTTCAACACGGTCGCCCTTTTGCAGTTCAATGGGGGAAACCTGTTCAGTCAAATTCTTCATGCTCACACTCCCTTCAGTGATTAAAATTGTCGCCGTCGTTTTTAAGGCATCCGGGAGAAGAATCCTGGTGGCCATTACGCCGGTATGTTGCTGAATCATTTTCTGTCAGCGCCGTCGCCGCAGGACATCCCCGCTGGCGTCACTTCCGGCTGCTGGCCAGGCTAAACCGCCCAGCTCATCCCCCTTCCCGCAGTTCATCACGGTAAAGGGCAACCAGGTCATCGAGTATCGGGCTGCTCTGGTATCCCGGCATTTCTGTAAACAGGCTGCGCGAGATCCCGAGCCATTCCATTATTTTGTCCGTTGCATACCAACGTCTGCCGAGCCGCTCAGCGGCAACCGGTACTTTGTGCAGACCGGCAAATGGCTCAACTACCAGATCACCAGGCCTGGTGAGGAACTCGATCAGGAATGCGGCGAGTCGAGTGGGTGACGTTGCACCGTGCAGCGGAAACCCCAGTTCGCGGGCGATGCGATGGCAGAGCCGCGTATCCGGGCAGGCATTGCCAAACATAAGCGTATTTTTGGAGATAGTCCCTTCTGTCTTATTGCCGAAGGCGCCATTTTTAAGCTGGTAAGCGCCATCCCCGTAAAATGTAGTGCGGTTTTCGCCGCCGGACGCCTGCAATTTCTGATGCTGCTCTGAATGAGGCTGGAGAACGCGCATGTTGTTCGAACGAACCTTTTGCGCGTCATTAGTAAACCACAGCACCGGCTCGTAAGACGAACAGAGCTGAACACGCTGTTTACACGCCCAGTGAGTCGGCGACGGGGGTTTCGCTCGGTTCACCCAGTTCAGTCTGTCCATCAGCTCAAGACCCAGCTTATCGCACAGCGCCAGTGTCAGTCTTTCCAGATACAGAGAGCGCGATGGCCTGCCTGGATTAAAGCTGTCCTGCGTCACATTGAGCGCCACGCTGCCCCCCGGCACGAGCTGCTTCACGATAGGCTCAAGAATCCGCAGCAGCCAGTCAATATACGCCTGCTCACCGCGTCCGCCGCCGTGCCCGTAATTTCGGGCATTACGCAGCAGGAACGGGGGCGACGTAAGGCAGAGATGGATTTGCTCATTGATGTTGCTGAAGAACGCGTACGCATTCCCGAAGACCGATGCCCCGAGCGAAGTTGAGAAGCCAACGACGCACAGTTTGTCCCAGGACTCATGCAGCTTCTTGTCATTTTTGAAGGCATAGCGCCAGACGCCCCGCTTTTCCGGGACACGCTCGATCACCCCGGCCTGCCGCAGCGTCTGCTGATACCAGCGAACCTGATGCTTGACGCCGCTGGTTCGCATTTTGTCCGAGCCGAACGCCTTCATTTTCTGTAGTTCTGCATCCGACATCCCCGTTTCGCGTTGTACCTCGCGATACAGCTCTTCGTTCGTTAACGGGGTGTCTGACGCGGCATAGATCCGCGCAATCAAATCGCTGTTAAGGTTGCTCATCAGCCATCCTTGAAAAACGGACCAGGGCGGCTTCACACTGCTCTTTACCCCACGAGTCCTGCCAGTCGCACAGGTGGAGATATTTGCGTTCGAGTGCTTCCATTTCATCGAGATTTGAACTCGATAATCCCGCCCAGACGTCGTGCCAGCACACATCGTAAGTAACGCCTGCCGGTGGGCAGTATTCCAGAGCATCCGCATGGATGATTTCAACACGGGGATCGTGGGCAAAGGCCTCGGCAACTAGGTTAATCACATCCTGCGACTTCTCAATGACAGTCACGTTGTTAACTTCCGGCTTCTGAAGAATGGCGTGCAGCACCATCCCCAGCCCCAGTCCGTTGATCAGGACGTGCCCTGTCGCTCGCTTTATGAACTCCTGACAGAGTTGGATTTCGTATGGCAAATTGGTCATCACCACATTTCTGCCATTTGAAAGGCGGCGATAGTTACCGGGCTGTAAAACCGCGTCGATATCCTCCGTAGCGGCACGGAGGAAAAGGCTAACCGCCTTATCTTTGGAGATTTCGAAGCTGTCCAGTGTCCAGGCACCGGATGTTCCATCTTTAACAGGTAAATTAGAAAAGCAACTCTTCATCAGTCATCCTTAAAATGGATTCAGTTCAACGTAAGTGGGCGCAGGAAGACGGTGAAGCAGGTCACTTCCCTTTCTGCATCAGGGACTCCAGTGACGATTCCAGCGCCGCGAAACGAATCAGGGCAGCTTCACACTGCTCTTTACCCCACGAGTCCTGCCAGTCGCACAGGTGGAGATATTTGCGTTCGAGCGCTTCCATTTCATCAAGATTTGATCTCGAAAAATCTGGCCAGATATCATGCCAGCACACATTGAAGGTAACGCCTGCCGGTGGGCAGTATTTCAGAGCATCCGCAAGGATAATTTCAACGCGGGGATCGTGAGCAAATGCTTTGGAAACCAGGTTCATCACATCCTGAGACTTCTCAATGACGGTCACGTGGGTCACGTCAGGCTTCTGAAGAATGGCGTGCAGCACCATTCCCAGCCCCAGTCCGTTAATCAGGATGCGTCCAGTTGCTCGCTCAATGAAAGCTTCACAGGTACGGATCTCCATCGGCGTATTGGACATCACCACTTCGTTATCACAGGACAAACGCCGGTAGACGCCTGCCGGGATATATTCATCCTGATCCTTTGTATATTCGGCGCGAAGCTTCAGGGTCTGCGCTTTTTCTGGCGTAATCACAAAGGAGTCCAGCGTCCAGTTACCGGATTTCCCGTTTTTCACCGGCAGCTCAGCAAATTTACTTTTCATACTGATAACCTTAATTTCGAATCATTCTGTTGCCGGGAAATTACCACATAACCCTCGGGCTGGGCAGGCAAGATCGCGTTACAACGGACGGCGGCTGACGCAACCGTCCACGGGTTCACAGGTAACGAAGTAGGATCTCCGCATCCTCCGGTGGCAGCTGTTGGCAGCTCTTCACTTGATAGAAGAATTCCCCGCCAAGATCATACACTCCGCCGTCTTCAAAACTCAGTGCTTCGACCTCGTCGCGACACTCATTCAGTAATGCCGTCTGGCTGGCGTTTGCCTCAGTATCGCTGGCGACAAGCTTCACGCTGGAATGCTCATACTCGCCATTCCGGCATACAATTTTGACAATGAAGTTTTTTTCAGGCATCTGCGCCTCCCGGCTGGTTAGGGGTTTATTCAGCGTTGCCCCGGCGTCCGGGGCAAGACTCAATCAACCCTTGATGAAACTCTGGCCGAAAGAAGGATTGGCTTTAAACTGGTGCTCCTTTATGATTTTTTTCATCATCTGAGAGCATTTCTTGATCGATTTGGTGCTGGCATCCGTGACTTCAGCCATCTTGCGGATAAAGCGATTCACCTGATACTGCGCCTCAGCATCTTGGCTGAGGGCTTCACTGTGGATGCGGTCTTCATGCTGCGCAATCAACAGCACATAGCAGCGGAGACCTGTGGCGGTGCTCACGCGCTGGCTGATCGTGATTTCCGCCGAGCGGGTAGACTGGACGACAGAGAGAGAGACTCTCGATAATTCGCCGTCCCGGAAAATAGCCGGAGTAAGACCATTAATATCCTCGCGGGAATAATTCAGAGAGTCCAGAATGGAAAATAAATCACAGGTGGTAAAATCGAATTCCTGAATGCTCATATCGCCTCCGACGCTTCATTATTTGTTGGCATTGCCTGTAGATATATAATACCAGGTTGGGTTCAAAACCTAATAACCCGGAAGAGAATATTTTGAAGAAAATCTCAGGCATCCATGCCGTGAATTAAGCTGGCACTATTCTGAAATAATATCACCAAGGCTGGTGGTAAATTCTCTTTTGACGGATTCAGTAAACGGCACTCGCTCAATATATTTATAATTCGTGGCATAGGTGTTGGTGTCTAAAGTCCGGGAGATCTCATCATCAATCGGGTCTTCAAACATATCAATGCGCACATCGATATGCTGCGTGCCTTCTGCGGTAGGATGTGACAGGCTGCACGACACTTCGATATAGCGATCTTTCTGCTCCGCGACAAACGTCCAGAAACCTGCATTAAAGTCGGTTGATGCACCGTGACGTTTAAATACAACATCAGATACGGAATAACCGACAGCATTAAGAAGGGAAATGAAATTAAGCTGACTGGAAATGATATCTAATTTATTCATGATGTCTCCTGTTGGTATGTGGCAATTATACCAGGACGCGCTCGACGGCTAATAACCTGCGGCAAAATTTTTCCGAATAGTTGATGATGTGATTGATAGCTTTAAAAATTAGGAGGATTGTTTATAAGAAGGAATATAACCAGAGGATTTGAAATTTAATACACCATGCCGACTGACCACGTCTAATTTTTCAAAAGTTACTTTTCCCGGCTGCCCTGATCCCACGTCGCTAAGACCCGGTATACTCAGGCATTCTGCCCGGAAGGCAATTGGCTTCGGTGATCGGGTATTAAAATAGGGCCAGTCTGTTTTTCTGCGAGTTTCGCGCTCTGTTGATGGCGTGAAATCACCTTTTCCGGATGCCCTCCCTGGCTGTCCGGTGCGCTGGCGCTACGCCCAGCGGTATGGGGTAAAATAGGTCTCGTTAACTTCAAGAAATTCGGTCAGGGAATTCATCGCTCTCGTGTCGTATGCAGTCACAATAAAACGGTAACCGTCCACCGTTTCGATGTAACTGATCCCCCGTGGCGTGCTGCTGGCATTCACCACTTCCGCCGTCATCATAAACTGGCCTTGCGGGAATTCCTGTGACAGGTAGATAAATCCGGTGGTTGCTGATGACGGGGTGGCATTCATCAGCACACCGTTAAATTGCTGGCCGTGTCGCGCCGGGATCAATGTGCTGTCCGCCGTCGCCTGATTCAGCAGCTGCCGGATCAGGGTTTCCTCTTTATATGAGCTGTAAGCGCGGACATCGTCTTCAGCCCCGGAGCGTGAGCAAACACCTACATGTGCAAGCCGCCGGTATTCGTTACGCATGTAGGCATGACAGGATGCACCCGCTCGCCCCTGAAGGGTGACACCAAAATCTTCACACAGCATCAGAACCTGGCGCAGATTGTTGTCATATACCGTCGCAGTAAGGGCCAGGTTATAACTGACGAATGTCAGCTCAAAAACCCGTGTATGCATGTCACTAACGTGTGCCTCCATCCGGATCAGCGGCTTTTCAGTCAGCGGATATGGAGTGCCGTTCACGCAGTACGGGGTAACGCCGCTAAAACACTCGCCGATCACGCTTGCAATGACTACGTCGGCGTCAATGACAGCCGGTGCCGGGACATAGATCTGAAACTGTCCTTCCGTGCCAGATTGGGTAAGGACGGGGAACAAACGCGGGGAATTAAGCTGCTCAAGGTCAGCATTGATCAGTTCTGTCCAGCTGGGTTTCCCGGTGGGTGCATCGAGGCGCAGGCCCAGGTTATCGCAGAAGTCGACGATCTGCCGGGAGTGTTCCACCATCACTGCCCCGGAGAGAGTCAGACCGTGCGTCGTCATCTTCAGCTCACTCGTCCGTGTCTGGGTATTCTGGGACCAGGGCTGTAAAGAAAGTGTCGTCCGGCTTAGTGAAGGTATAATTGTTTCATTCAGTGGGTCGATCAGTTGGCAATGCGCATTCAGCCGGGGGACAAGGGCATCAAATATGAAGCTTGCCTGTTGTTTAGTGCTGGTCTGAATATAAAACATCGCATCCGTGCCTGCATCCCTGGATAAAATACCGAAAAGTTTCATTTTTTACCTTAATGGATTAGCGATTTATAATCATGCGCCGACAGGTGAACGTTATGTACGCCATCATTCCACACAAAGAATAACCGATATTTTGAATTAACTCGAATGGAAGAGTACCGGTTTGCGGTCATCCTTAAGCGTTCGTAACGCAAACTACTTGATAACAATTCGCGTTCGTTTTTTACATTATTTAACGTTTTCAGTCTGCATGAAATCGCATTTAACAGATCAGCAGGAATACCTGCTGTGGACTTTCCATTACGGAAAAAGCTTTCCAGCCGTCTGTCTTTAAATGAATGGATCATATCTTCCTCCGTAATGGAATGAGTAAAATTAAATAAGAATTATAAAAGCCTGAAGCTGATTTATTAAATCCCGAGAATTCTGGCTGCGACCGTTAGTTGTTTATCACTTAATGGATATTTCCGTGATAACGTCGATTTCAGACTGTTCAGAAAGCTGTTCTCCCCGTCTTGCTGTGTGATGGCGTCAACCAGTTCCTGATTGCTCTTACACCACAGATTGAACGCGGAAGTCTTTGATTGTACAGCACGCTGACGCACTACTGCCTGAGCTGCTGAAATCTTGCGTGCCGCTTCCGGGTATGTGCGATATAACGCGGAAAGGGTGTAACATGTACGGGTTGTGACCAGGCTATAGCCCGTACCATTACATGCCATGCAGCGGCTCCTATAAAAGTGTTTACGCTCACCACGGCCTTTGCATTTATTGCAAGTGACCCGATAAATATATTCCCCGGTGCCTTTTACTGAATCAATACACTGAATCTTAGCGTTGTCGATTTCAATTCCGCTCTGGTCAAAGTATTTATCCATTTTTGATTCCTCAGGTTTGGTCTGAAGTAATCATGACAGATTGGTCTCGCTGGCTAATAACCTGAATGAAAGATTTTTAAAAATAATTTTGCAGCACTGCTAAAGGCAGTTTATATATGCAGGATTCAATTTTACTGAGAAATATTTTCGGAATTGTCTGTTTACAAATACCAAAAAAAAACCAATGAGGTCTTAATTACATCCTTAATGGGCATGGTTATTTTACATCCTTATGAGTAGCAATGCTTATGTGTTAATTTAAAAACACCATATGCGTCTAAGGAACTTCCTATCCGCCTTCATGAAGCTTTTTTCCGGTTACCAGTAAGGGCCATATGACTGGCAAATATTCCGCTCGCGGTATACCGAAGTTCCGAGAGGATGGCGAAACGGCAGAATGCTACAGTAAAGGAGAAATGTTAGCTATAAAACGGTGGCACAGGGTCGGGATACTCGCGGGCTGAAATGGCAGATTCAGTTTGTCTTCCGGCTGTAGCGTCCCTTCCCCACTCACAAGACCCATCTTAACCGAAGGTGTCGCAGCCTTTCTCCCAGACGCTCGACGATTCCTGGGTTTAAGGTCACGAAACAATGGTCATGCACACCGGCTTTCAACTGGCACAAATGTGATTACGAAACACTCGTTAATGCCCTCCCGGTAAGCCTTTAGAAAAGTTACTTTTCTGAGATTAAAATGGACTATTTTAATTATAGTTTGGATATGAATTTTTAAAAAAATAAATGCCTTCAACTTATTTGGAAAATAAGCCGGAATGTTAGAGTGTTCTCATTCAAAAAAGAGGAGAACCAACCATGCCAAAATGTCTATTACCTGCCGAGCTTGCGGAAATTGTCTGTGGATTACTGGTGCAACCCACATTAATGAATGAATTAAAAACACCGGAGTCGCATAAAGCATTTATGCAGGATATCGCTGAGCTGGTGGCGAAACATTGCGGAGGAGAGATTGACGGTGTGATCATGCCGGTGGATCGCGATGAATCAAGCCAGGCCGATTATCTGACCTCTCCGGATGTAACCCCTTATCTCGTCGTATCTCCCGGCGCGGACATGCACTCCCTCACCGATAATGTCTGGCGTCACCATGCCCGAGATGGCTGGCTTGACCATATCAAAGGCAGCGACGAAGAAAGCCCTGATGAATTGCCGACGCATAAAGAGTGCTCAGTTCGCCGCTACGCCCTCCAGCGGATGCTCCTTCAGACACAAACCAACCATGCTAATCTTCCCTCGCAGGTGGTACGAATGCGTGATTACTGCAACCTCGACGACGAACAGCCCGGGTCTTCAGCAGAGTTTATCGTTACTATGGCGCTCGGCGGTCATGCCCAGCTGGCAGTACAGGATGTGGAATCACGCCTGGTAATGGCCCTGACGTTGTTAATTGAAAATGGTGTTCCCTCGGTCCATGTAAACGCGGGTGACACTGATCCTTCAGTTCTGCACGTCCAGGCTGCTCACGGCGGCATGGTCCTTTCAACTGACTCCCTGAATCATGAATTCGGTATTTCGCCGCCTGACAGGTATACCAACGGTCGCCCTGGCTTATTAGTTAAAGCAGCCTCCTGATTCATTAATTACAAATTTGTCCTTTTTTAATTCCATTGTTCGCTCTTTGTTTAAAGGGCGAATATATTTTTAAAAAACTTCACGCCGGGTTATTAGCCAGCAAACCGAAACTGTTAGAATTAACACATCAGATGAAAGGATGACTATCATGGCTAAATTAATTTCAACTCGTGAACTGGCAACAATTATTACTGCATTACTGGTAAAACCGGAATTATTGGGCGAGCTGGATTCTCCAGAAAAACATCGCGCACTGATGGAGGATCTGGGGCGTGTTGTGGCAGAGCATTGCGGCGGCAATGTCACGGAAATCGCATTGCCGGAAACCGATGGTACGGCAGTTGATGAAGCTTTGCTGGATGGCCAGCCTGTCCGCTATCTGGAAACAAAAGAAAGCTCCCCATATCTCATCGTACACCCTGACGACTCACTACCGTCTCTGACGCATAACGTTTGGATGCACGCTGATCCTGATGGCTGGGAAGAACATTTCGATGGCGAGGACAATCCCCTGATGGAGGAGTTGAGCCAGCAGTTCCGCCAGCAGGTGTATGCGCTTCTGACGCCGGAATCGCAGGCAACGCCTTCAGAGATTATCCGGACGTTACAGGACTGGCAACTGGGTGAAACCCAGCTGCCAGAAGAAGACTGTCAGTCCTATCAGGTGAAGGTGTTGTTAGAAGAGAAAAACATTCAGTGTGAAGTGGTGAATGAATCCGGCACGACTTGTTTCGGCCTCATTTTTGAGATCGATCGGGGTGTACCGACGCTGCACATCGACACGGGCAGTGATTCACTGCTGCATATTCACGCGGCACATGACGGCCTTGTTCTGACACCAGATGCGCCGAACCACGGATTTGAAGATGCTCCAGTAGACCGCTTTTCTTATAACAGCCCGTCCCTGTTGGTGCCAGGGGTGTAACCTGGCAAACAACACAGCGGTATTTTGGCCCCGAGTGAAATAATTCAGGACAGGAGTCAGGCAGATGGGCGATGTTGCCACACTACCACCGAAAATTAACGATGGCGTACTTCGACGCTGGAATGCTCAGCGCGGGCAACGAAATGGCCGAGGCGGAAGGTATAAGCGCCTTCCGTCACAAAGCAACCTAAGTAACTGGGTTGTAAGACGTCTGATTGAAGAAATCATAATGGAGGACCGACGAAGAGCAGCATCAGGTTGAGCAGTATGTTGATCAAGTTACCACTACTGGCGCAGGAGAAGTGGAAGGTATGACCCGCGTCCCGGTAGTTCCCACGATGGAACAGCTAATTGCAGGCCGGAAGCAGATAACTTCGGCCACTGGAAAAATGTCTCGATTAATGAGCCAGCGTCTTGCAGATGTTTACCGTGCAATGGTCGCAACTGCAAAGGGGGAGTGAGATGCGTGAATTACTTGGAAAGACAGGGGCAGAACATCAAGCCTCCGTAATGTATCAAACGTTTGGACACCTCGATGCGAAGCCAGGCGAAAAGCATAAAGGTCACTTCGTTTTTATCAACGGTCAGCACGGCGATCTGTGTGTTGTGCATAGTGAATTTTCATCCTTTGACGAAGGTCCTGGCTATTTCAGTGACCGTGCCGATTTCATCTGGGAATTGGTTAAAGACGGAGGACCCTGCTCTAAGGTCGGCATCTACCGGTTTGACGGCGAATACTCGCTTCCTAAACGCCGGAACGGGAAAAGGTTTTCGGGAAGCGTGACGTGCCTTCAATCATTCTAATTTCGTAGTGCATGAGCACCGACAGGTTATCAGTAAAACGGGGAGCGCCACAGTTCGCGTGCAACCTTCCCTATCCATCAACTCGAATGAGTACATAATAATGACGAACGCTGACGCATCTAACGTTAAGACCAGTCCAGAATTACCAACTCTCGAACGTGTCTATGCTCTGCTCAAGGACAACTATAAACCCGCAAGATTTGCTGATCGGGATGGGGAAATCTGGGGGCATGAGTATTCATGGAATCTGGCAAAATCAAGCCTGCAAGACCTGGAGAAGTACGGGAAATCGTATGTATCGAAGCATTCCGACCGGATGGGCGATGGATTCAGTTTTGGTCCTGACCTGGTCATTATTCGCTGACATGCGCACGGAAGTGAGTAAGATGGCTGGCTGCACCGGAGGACAAGAGTGATGAAGGGTAAAAATATCGTGGCTCGTGTCGTGCGGGAAGCGACCTATAAGTGGGAAACCCGCCACAAGTTAACGCCAGAACAATGCTCTGAAATTAATCAACTGATGCGTCGGCTTTCAGAACACCTTGCCTGCCCCGTTTGCAAAGCAATGTCCTTAAAGCAACTCAGGCACGCAGAATACATTTTGAAATGCGGAACGTGCGGTGAAGAGTTTCTTATCAATAAACGTAAAGAATCGGCTCACGCGAGTTAAGCGCGGTGAATGAGCACAACAGTAAGGTGACAACCATGAAAGAACTGATTTCGGTAGCTCAGGCGGCTCTGGACTATATCGATGCCTTACCCAGCGACATGGTGGCATCACTCCATACGATGCCTGGCTTTGATCGCGATTGGGCAACAGAAGTCATTGCCGATGCTATCGTCGAAAGTAACGAGTCCCGGGAACAGATACAGCAGCAGTCGCAGGCAATTCAGTTGCCCGAGACCTGTTTCTTTGATGGCCCGGGCAACACAACAGAAACGTATTTCCTGGCAGACGATGTCAGAGAGTTACTCCGGTCAGCGGGCGTCCAATTTAGCGAGTGATACGGGTAAAGTTCCCAGGCAGTCCGGTCTCACATCGGTATTACGCCAGACGCTGTCAACATTAATTCGATTCAGGGCATGACAATGGAAAACACAGTAATACCGACGGTAACAGAAAACGAGATGGAAGAGGTGATCACCCGTCACACGGCATACGGGCAGGTATCGGTAAGCCGCACGACAACGACGGGGCAGCGCTTGTATGCCTCCGACCTCATTCATAAAGAGGTGATTACGCTGACCTTCAGTGAATCAGAGCAGGTTGAGCGCGATGGAGTGATCCGTCATCGGCTGGCGGAAGGCAGACGCCGTTCCCCACTTCTGAAAGTCAGTCTGTCTCCGGCTCAGTGGGCCTCAATGATCACATCGTTCGGAATGAGTGACGGCGTGCCGTGTACCATTAACAGTTTGATTCGCGGCGACTATGAGCGCCAGCCGGAGATTGGCTATATTGAGTCGACACGCGAACGTTATGAGCGTCAGATCCGGGAAGCCTCTGAGCGCGAGATGGCGAAAGTGAATGAAAAGCTGAAAGCACTGGCTTTGCTGGTGGCAAAAGGCAAGGCAGGAAAGCGCGAGCTTGAAGAAGTATATCAGTCTCTGTCCGGCGCAATCGCCAACCTGCCGGTTAATCTGGCCTTCAGCACCCAGTTGATGCAGGAATCCATGGACAAAATCGTCTCACACGGCAAGGCCGAACTCGAAGCCTCCGCCATGGGCGTGGCCGCTCGTCTCGGTATGAAAGAAATTAGCCGCTTGGCCTCGTTGGAAGACAAGAAGTAACCGGTACGATCACCCATAAGCATACCTGCTGCACACATAAGCGGCACAAAGCTCAGTGGCCAATTCATAGCGTGTTGACATAAACCGTACACACAAATGTGCTTCGTCGTGGCGGGTGCCTGATATGCGGTTCCCGACGCGGCCCCCTTCTCTCTTTAGCGGTCCACAGGACTCCAGGTAATGCCGGTGGGCTGTATCCAGGACGTTTTCCAGTAGCCGACAGTGGTCGGCGTCATACCCCTTAAGAAGGTGTTCCAGTTCTGCCATGGCGAGTGCGGGTGGTAACCAGGTGACGCCAAGACGCAAAAATTGGAGCTGCATTTGAATTTGATGGCGATCGGGCGTGAGACCCTGCACCCGGGGAGCGCGATAGCAAATTCTCTCCAGTGGAGCGAAATGCGTGATAAACGTTTTCTCAGCAATCTCTGACATTCGACTAAATCAGCCTGTTCCGTTTCTTTCTGGCTACGTTAAGACACCATGAAAAGGCCCCGTATGACGGGGCCGGTTCTGTGGTGTTTATTGGATTTGCGGCAGCTCGATCATGAAGCGGGATTCGCCAACTTTGCCGCTGGTGGCCGGGAAGATCGGGATCAGGATGCCATCCCCTTGACCGAAGTCTATTGTGATGTCTTTCGAATCTCCGGGAATGACAGTCGCCCCATTCATACTGACCGCAAAGGCCGCATCTTTACGAACCACGGCAGCCTGGCGGCTGCAAATTGAAAACCGCCCCGGTTCGTCCTGTTGTTGCCGCACGCCCCGCAGAATATGTATGCTCTGAGGACCTGTTTTATTAAGGACTCATCCCCTTATGTTGACCCGCAAAAGTATCGATACAGTTCTGCTCTCTGTTGGTGCTGAGAAGCTCTCACAACGAGAATGGGACTGGATGAAAATGCTCAAACCCATGGACCCACCACCTGCGATGGTGACGACCTCCATCCTGAAGCGCCGTGGCGATACAGCAGCCCTTACCCTGCTACAGGATACCGGGGTTTAATCCATCCTCATGTTGTCCGGTTTTACTCCCCGCCCTCTGAAACGTCTGTTCACAGCCAACCAGTGCTGGACGTCCTTCCTGGATGCGGGCGGTCTGCGCGATATCGAGGTTGAAGCCGTCACCAAAATGCTGGCCTGCGGCACACGGATACTGGGTGTAAAAGAGTTCGGGTGTGATAACCCGGACTGTCAGCACGTAAAGTACCTGACCAACTCATGCGGCAGCCGTGCCTGCCCGTCCTGCGGAAAGAAGGCCACAGACCTGTGGACAGCAACACAGCTGAATCGTCTTCCTGACTGCGACTGGGTACATCTGGTCTTCACCCTGCCGGACACGCTGTGGCCGGTGTTCGAAAGCAACCGCTGGCTGCTGAATGACGTGTGCCGTCTGGCGGTGGAGAATCTGCTGTATGCCGCCCGAAAACGGGGGCTGGAACCCGGTATCTTCTGCGCCATCCACACGTATGGCCGTCGTCTCAACTGGCATCCGCATGTACATGTGTCTGTAACCTGTGGAGGTCTGAATAAGCATGGTCAGTGGAAAAAGCTGAGCTTCCTGAAAGACGCGATGCGTTCACGGTGGATGTGGAATATGCGGCAGCTGCTTCTGAAAGCGTGGTCAGAGGGGATGGCAATGCCGGAGTCGTTGTCACATATCACGACGGAATCACAGTGGAGAAGCCTGGTGCTGAAATCCGGCGGAAAATACTGGCATGTGTACATGTCGAAGAAGACAGCCGGAGGGCGGAATACGGCACGCTACCTGGGTCGTTATCTGAAGAAGCCACCAATAGCGGCTTCCCGACTGGCTCATTACAACGGAGGGGCAAGCCTGAGCTTCCGTTACCTGGACCACAAAACGGGAGAAACGGCGACGGAAACGCTGACACAGCGTGAGCTGGTCGCGAGGCTGAAACAGCACATCCCGGAGAAGTTTTTTAAGATGGTGAGGTACTTCGGGTTCCTTGCCAACCGTGTGTGTGGAGAGAAGCTGCCGCAGGTGTACCGTGCACTGGGGATGGATAAACCGGAACCAGTGGCGAAAGTGTGCTATGCACAAATGGTGAAACAGTTCCTGAGTCGTGACCCGTTCGAATGCGTGCTGTGTGGCTGCCGGATGGTATACCGCCGGGCCATTGCGGGGCTGAATGTATCAGGGCTGAAGAAAAACGCGCGGGATATCAGTCTACTGAGGTATATGCCGGCCTGACACAGGCTAAGTGTGCCCGGGAATCGGTGAAAGTATAAAAAACAGCCTGTTACGGTATAAAAATCGACCATACAGAGAGGGAAACCACCGGAGTGGTGGGAAAAGCAGAAAGGCTCACGTGGCATAAGGCGTGGACAATGGTATCGACTGGTTTTTCAATTTCCTATACGTCGAGCAGTGGGTTATGACACGCTGGAACAATCAAATCGTCCCAGAAATTGGTGAGATCACCTACAGCCCGACATCTAAGATACTGACTGTTGAAGCTCATCTCAACAGAGATAATGATTGGTTCGACGGATTCAGACTCCTCGGATTCTATCTTACCGATAAGAACTCCAAACAGCGCATGACGCCTGTGGGAGTCGAAAAGTCCAGAAACGCGGGTAACTACACGATTGAGTATGACCTTTCCCGGCAGTCTGAAGGGCAATACAACGTTGAAGTGAATATTCAGGATCGTTTCGGTAACCAGACAAACAAAACCTATGGCGTGATAGCTCTCGATGCCACACCCCCAACGGTTGCTATTACCTTCGAAGGGAAGCCGGTAAAGGATGACACCGTCGTCTATGGTCTGGAAAATCTGCGCATTGCACTGAGCGATAACCTGACCACACCTCGCATTACTCGTCTCCAGCTAACTGGCGGACCGACATCAGACAATGTTGAACTCAGTTGGTCACCTGCTGGTAAAGACATATACTCGCCGGAATATCCGCGCATATTCCCGAATTTCGAGCCCTCTGAAAACTATGCTCTCAGTGTGACAGTGTCGGACAGCCAGTCCAACACAAAAACTTACACACAGAAGTTCAGTTATCTCCCGAATAACTTGGTACAGCTGCATAACCTTCGAACCCTTGCAGTAAAGTCGGCGCTCAAAACCTCTGATAACGTGCCACTTGCCTATCTGTCTACAAACATGCTCCGCAAGACTAACGGTGAAATAGCCAAAGGCTTACAGAACGCGACCCTCTCAGTACGTAAGGATGCCAACTTCGGGATAGTGTTTAATGGAGCGGAGGCAGCTCCTGGGGAGTCTGTAAATGTTAATATCGACATGGGTATGGGTGATAATCTTCTCATGCCGGTTTATCCATCAGAGAACGGCAAGACCGGAGCCGCTGAGTTTATGATCCAAATTGATGAGCTGAAGTAACCATAAAAAGCCGTCAGTCACTCTGGCGGCTTTTTTTCGTGACGCCATTTCCTGCATTTTCTCCGCTCTCTCTCCTCATAACTCTGTAGCCGCTTGCGTCAAAAAAGTAACTTTTTCTACAAGGGAAGAAGTGTGCTAGTGCGGTTCTTAGAACGGATCGGAATTTACTCACATTTCGATCGTAATGCTTCATGACGTCTCTGTGCATAGTTATCAACAGGATAGAATAATAATAAAGATCAATATAGGATCAATAGCAGATCAAAAAGGAATAACGATCCTCGCAGGCCAGTAATATCGGGGCTCTCAGCGGATCGCCATCCACTGTACAGGGGGCGAAATACACTATGTCGGGTAATCCATCCACTATACAGGGTGCATAATCCACTATACCGGGTGGATTCGATACACTATACCGGGTAGGATGTAGATCTTATGCACAAAACGGATCTTTCTATATGTCTAGTAATAACAACAAGTTATCTCTTGTCATTGAAGAGTCCCTAAAAGATTCCGGGGAAGTTATCCAACTGCTTCCCACGCTAAGACAGACCATTCAGCCGAAAGTTTTACTCCGTCTGGGTGTGTTTGTGCCAACACTGAAATCCACGGATAAGGGTGGCCGGAAGAGTCACCGCATCGATGCCACCGAACCCCTTTCGAGACTATCCATTGTCGAGGGTGAAGGCTACAGCCAGATCCAAATTTATGGCCCGCGCCTCGACATGGACTCTGACTTCAAATCATGGTGTGGGATCGTTTATGCATTGTCTAACCGTCCGCTCGACTCGGAAGGTCAGCTGGAGCTGAATTTCCCGGAGTTTGCTAAGTTCTGCGGTTTTGACACTAAGCGCATTGATAGGCAATTGAAAGAGCGTTTTGATGCTTCATTGACGCGTATTGCCCGAACCAGTATCTCGTTCATTAAGAAAATACCCGGTACAGACGATCAGATAACGATAAACATGCACCTCGTGGAATCCACGTACTACGACAGTTCCACCGGGAAAATCGTCATCAAGCCAAATTCGAAGCTCAATACGCTGTATCGCGTCGACGGTAAAACCCGACTCTACCTGAAGACGTTGCAGAAACTGGCCCGTAAGGAGTCCGCACAGGCCCTGTATCTGTATCTGGCTGAGTTACCGAGCACCTTTTACCGTATCGGATTTGACCGGCTGCGTGAACGCCTGCAACTGTCCTCACATCTTGGCAACCAGAATGCCACAGTTAAAAAGGCGCTGGGCCAGCTTAAAGAGATCGGTTTTCTGGAATACTCCATAGACAAAGAAAACGGCGATTATGTACTGAATATTCTGAAAAGAAACATGAAGCCATGATAGATGCCGGATAATGCAGCTGCCTGCCGCGTGGGTGGCTGCATTACCCGGAATAGTGGATATTCTTCTCCTTTCCGCTCTGTTTTTACCCGGTACAGTGGATCTCCACTACACCGGGTAATGTCAGCCCTAAAACTCCGATGCAGCCCTTTCTCTTCAGCCTTACCCTGACGATTCTGTGTGTTTTTCAACCAAAATGTGAACTATACCCGGTACAGTGGAGCCACGAAAATGTGATCCATACCCGGTATAGTGGATAAGGCCCCTTGCGAACCAGGCACCGGAAATGTGGCGGCACTGGTTGGCAAGTTTTACCCGGTATAGTGGAGCCCGTTACTGCCTCCGCCCCGGATGGCGTGATGTCACGGGAAGGAAGATATACCCGATAAAGTGGTTCGTGAAGGGTGAACGGCCCTGATAGCACGATGAGGCTGAAGTGGAAACTGTACCCGGTATAGTGGAGCCACTAAGATTGCGTACCCGGTGGCTGAGAGGGGAATCTTTTCCCGCCACAGTGGAGTAGCTGATATCGTCGAAAATGTCTTAACCACAATACGGCCATTCTGTTGCTGCACTAAAGAAATGCATCATCGAGTCTCAGGTGTTTTAAGTTGGTAAACCCCCTTCCACCAGGTGTCGAAAGAGACGCTATCATCGCAGCGCATAAACATGCCGTTATGCCTTGCGACAACGCTGAGAGAACCTTTATTTTTACCGCAGGTCTTCTCAAAAGACTCTGTAGCTTTAATAAAAGTTTCACCATCCGTGATGGTCGGGGAATCCAGTTCCTTCGCCAGCCATGACGGATAGCTGTCAGCATTAACCCATACAAGGCGTTCCACAACTGAAAAGAGTACGCCGACAAGGCCAACCGCCCAGAGCGTAATAACCAGTAAACGTAAAATTCGCAGGACTATGAATTTTGAATGCTGTAAAGGCGAGACAAGAAATGGCAACGATATCATGACTGTGAGCATGACTGATGACGCCAGCAACGTGTATAACAATGCCCATGATTTCACATAGGCCGAAAACGCGATCATCAAGCCAATAAGAACAAAGAGCGGTGCAGCGCTTTTCAGACTACCCATGTTTATTTTCATTATTTTGATGCTCCATTTTGTACGAGTTTAGAGATACTACGTTTAAAATCATCTACGGCCTCAAAAAAGGTTCGTGGATGACGTTATTGGTTTTTTATATTGTACCATTGGTGAGCGTTTACCTTTTTACCCTTTAATTAAGGCACCAGGATTCGCCCCTGAAAAAGCGAATTCCATGAGGTTAATGTATGTCACACAATATTTTTATAGCTGAGTTTGATGATGGACTTCGGATGTACGGTATCAATGACGGTACAGCCTGCCATATGCATGCTTTTTTGTTTCAGACCCAGGCGCAAGTAGAACACTGGCTGGGAAGCGGTGATCGTGATACCCGCAAGTTACCTGTAATGCCAGAAAACGCCTCATTGACGGAGGAAAACGTCACTATCGGCCCTGACGAAACATGGGCTTTTCGCTCCCGAGCTTCACGCACCGCACAATGGATCACCGGCCCCCTTGAACATGACAGTGAGTCATGGGAAGACCAGTCTGTATATGGCCACAGCACGTGAACTTCACGCCTCCAGTCCTGCTGACCGACATAGGCAGGACAGGGGTTTACAGTACCCGGTACAGTGTATCGCCTTGCTGAACCCGTGTTTGCTGCTGCTGGCCCAGCGGACGGATGCTGGGAAAGTCAAAGATGATCAGTTTTAGATCCGCGTTCGCGGGGATAATTATTCCTACTGGAATGTTAGCTACAGCGTTAGAATCCATTTTGTTGCCTCACCTTACAAGGGCGATTAACCGTCTTAATGGCAGCATTCGCCCGATCAGGCCGCAGGGGTAACAACTTGTGGTCTTTTTCGTACACAAGGAGTGTTTATGCCTTACATCCCCGAAACACTGGAAGGAACGTTTTTCCGCAAGACTATTGAAACATCACCGGAAGGTGAAAGCCTGTACTGGTTTCGCCGTGCAGATGGCATAGAATTCGCCGTCATTGAGTCGGCTCGCTACCCAGGCAATGATGCCGTGGTAATTTGCGGGGACGGGCGCCCAACAGGCAACACGATTTCAGAATCGCTTTTTGTCATTACTGATGACATGCGGGCGCTTCCCCGTGGCGTGTATGAACAGGAGGCGCATGATGCCTAACCAGATCCCGAACAACCCTACACTTCCGAAGAATTTCGACATTACGCCTAACGAGAAGCGCAGCAAGGCCCAGCTCGATGCCTGGTGGGATCATCCTTACTGCGTCACCCATAACGAGAAATTTCACGTGTACTGTCTGAACGGCGGGGCGTGGGATAGGCCGACATGGCTGGCTCAGGCTGACACGTATGATGAGGCCTGTGAACTGGCAGAACGGAAACAAGCTGAGTGGGTGGCACGCCGGGAACAGCCTATTTACTATATGACCTTTGAGCCGCCTTTTCAGATGGTGCGACAGCCGCAACGCCCTGATCATGATGCTGTAGTAGTTGTGTCGTTCGAAACGAAGGAAGAACTGGACGCCTGGAGCGCAGCGCAGCAATAAAAAATGTCCGCAGTCAAGCGATTGTTGAAATCAGCCTGATGGCCGGAAGTCTATATGGGGTGCGGGTTTGGCTCTACTTCGGGCCGCCTTGCGGGGCTGTGGCGTTGTGGGCTGGGAGCCACATAGGAGCTTCGCGGTAGAAAGCCCGAGCGTGCTGCATCGGGGGCGGTTGCCTGCAGGCGGTAGCCGCGTTTGGTCTTCATAGCCCAATCGGTCGCCGTCCTCCAGAATGAAGAACGCGCAGCCTTGGGCTGCGCGTTTGAGGGATGGCCGCCAGCGGAAACCGGCATCATCAGCTTGGCTTCGGCGGCGCGGCCTTGCCCGCGCCTCCCTTCCTGAATCCCCGATCTCCGACCATGAAGGCTTCTAGCATGTGCGGAATTAGCACCGTGGCATCGACCGCCTCGCCGTAGGTCTGCGCGTGCAGCGTAGCGTAGCGGTCGAGGTCGGCTTTCAGGCTGGCCGGGCAAGCAAAAGTCAGCTTCGTGGATTCCGTTTTCGGCAGCGGCCCGAGCCGTAGCTTGCGCGTCGTCATCGCGAAGTCCCCCTGTTGAAGAAAAGTGGCTGGTACGGCCGCAGCACCAGATCGCGGTTGACGATGATGCGAACCGGCAAGCCGGGGCGCTCCGTCAAGGTGGGCTGGATGTTGAGGTTGCGCCGGGTCATCTCCTGACCGACCTGATTGATGCTGTCCTGGGCGCTATCGCGGCCGGCGATGATGACGCGATCACCGTCCTGCCGGTTCTCCGGCGCAGCCAGTTCGGCACCGATGCCCAGTAGCGTCGTCAGTGCCGCACCGGCAAAGACGCGATCCCAATGCCAATCCACATCATCTTCCAAGCCGGCGTAGCCGGCCGGATCGGTGCCGGCCAAGTTGTCGAGCTTGAGCGAAGACGTGTCGGGCAGGATGATCCGGTTCCACACCACTTGCACGCGGCTCTGCCCGTAGCTGACCTGGCTGTTGTATTTGCCCAGGATGCGTGACCCCTGCGGGATCAGCAGGAACTTGCCGGTAGCCGTGTCATAGACCGGCTCCGTCACTGTGGCGATCACATCGCCCGGCAAGTCCGACTTGATGCCCGTCACCAGCGCCCCGGCGACCACCGTTCCGGCCATGACCTGATACGGCGACGCCGGCAGCGTCAGGTTGCCGGAATCACGGGCTTCCGTGGTTCCGGCTTTCTGGAATGCCTCTTTCTGGTCTTGCCGGTTCTGCACGGCGGTCGGGTCGGCGGGCTGGGCCGCCGTCGACGCAGGCCCGGCCGCCAGCGGGTCGAAGGCCGCATTGGCGGTGAAGCCCGGCGCAGCGGCTACCTGTGTCTGCGCCACCGGCGCGGCCTTCTGCGAACCAGAGCGGAAGAACACCGCCGATGCCGCTGCTGCTTCGGCTTCCTTGCGCAACGCGTCGTTGGGGTCGTTGCCGGGGGCCGCGTAGGCGGCCGTCACCGGCTGCTGCGACTTCACAATGGCCGGGCCAAGATCGCCTGGCAGCGGCGGCCCCAACTCCGGCACGGATGCCGCCAAGGGGGGCGGCAGCTTCGAGTAGTCCGCCGGCAGCGCGTCCAACCCTTCGGACTTCGAGACGCGATCGACGTTGTAAAGCTCGGTCTGCTCGCCTGCACCGCGCCGCTGCGGTTGCAGCGACCACATCAGCGCGCCGAGCACAGCGACCGAGAGACCGCCGACGAGGATGGCCAGCGTGCGCCGGTTCAGGCGCGTGACCGGGCGCGGTTGGGCGCGCAGCGCAACTGCCTCGGGTGCCACCTTGCCCGCATGCGGCGTGGCGAGGTCGGGAGTGTCGTCCTGGCTCATGGTCAGTTCCTCCGCGCCAAGCCATCCGTGCGTTCGATACGCACCACGTCACCCTTGTCGCCGCCCAGGCGCAGTTCGGCCGCGCCGAACAGCCGATCCACGATGTAGTAAGGCGAGCGAAAACGGTAATTCACCAGTTGTCCGTCGCCCTGCGCGCCGATGACGAACAGCGGTGGCAGCTCGCCTTGGGCGATTCCCGGCGGGAACTGGATATAGACCTTCTCGCCATCGTCGAAGGCGCGCAGCGGCTTCCACGGCGGATTGCTGCCTGAGACGGAATATCGGAAGCGGATCTTCTCCAGCGACAGTCCGGTATCGACCGGTGCGGCGGCGCTAGCCGCCTGCGACTGGCGCTGCAAGGCCAACATCCGGTCTTTTGGGTAGTCCCAGGACACCGACGCCATCCATGCCTTTTCCGTCGAGGTCAGTTCCAGCAGGTATGTTCTGCGACTGGTGGTGATGACCAAATTCGTCTTGAGGCCTGAGCGGATGGGCTTGACCAGCACATTGATGCGCATCGCGTCGCCGCTGCCGCTGGACGTGTCACCGACGATCCAGCGCACGGTATCGCCGGCTGCGACCGTCACTAGTTCCTCGCCCGGCTGCAAGGAAACCACGGTCACGCGTCCCGGCGCGGCATAGACTTGGTAGAGCGCACCATCGGTGAAGGGCCACACCTGAATCGCATTGACGTAGCCCTCGCGCGTGGGCGCGATGCGCGCCTCGGCATTGGCACGGGAAACGCGCACCTTCTCATCGGCCGGCTCCGGCTTAGCCGGGGCCGCGTCCAACTCGTGCAGCGGCTTCAACTGCGCTGGCAGCGCCAGCGGCTCGGGCATGGCGACGACTTCCACTGGAGCAGGCGGCTCCGGCAGCGGCTGTGCCTGCACCGGCTCATCGAGCGAAATGGACGGAGGCGGCTTGCCCTGCGAAGCGCAGCCCGACAGGGCCACCACGGTCAGCGCGAAAGCGTATAAGCGGAAAGACAGGTTCATGGCTTGGCTCCTTCAGAAGAATCCAGTTCGCGGCTCCACGACAGGCCGTTGACGTAGATACCCAGCGGGTTCTTGCGCAGGCGCTGTTCGGTGCGCGGGGTTTGCAGGACGGTGGAAAGCACCGCGTTCCATCGCTCGGTCCCGGCGGGGGCACCGTTGATGAACCGTTGCTCCGTCCAACGGACGTTGAACGAGGCATCGCTGGCGCGTACCACGCTGGTGATCTGCACCGTCACCGACTCGCGGCCAACACGGGCGAAAGGATCGTTCTTGCTGGCGTAGTCGTTGAGCACCGCCGCGCCTTTGTCGGTGGTGTAGTCGTAGGCGTCCAGCCAGTTTTGCCGCACCACGATGGGATCGATAGACAGCGAGCGCACCAGCGTCACGAAGCGCGCCAGGTGGTGCGCGATCTGCGCATCGGCGGGCCGGTACGGCGTGGCGGCTTCGCCGACGGCGCGCACCTGCCCCGACTGATCGACCTCGATGACGTAAGGGGTGACGATGGACTGCGCCGAGCGCCACACCAGGCCACCGGCCATCAGCAGCGCAAGCGTGAGGCAGCCGAAGGCCATAAAACGCCAGTTCTTGGCCTGGACGCGGGCCGAGCCGATGCGCTCGTCCCACACCTGCGCGGCGGATTGGTACGGGGTGGCAGGCTGCGGCGTGTCGGCATAGCGCACCTGCGGGCGTTTGAATCGCATAGGGTTCTCCTTGGTGGTCAGGTATCGGGTCACGCATCGGGGCGCAGGCTTGGGCCTTGCCCTGAGCCGCCGCCGTCGCCACTGCGCAGCGTGTGGGCTGCGGTGGTTGCGGCATGGGTGATCTGCTGGCGGCGGTGCATCCGCTTTGCCCAGGCGGGTTGCTCTTGCTTCGGCGCGCTGGCTGCGCCTTCGCCTGCGGCGGCCTGGCCGGAACCGGCAGCGCCGACATCCGCACCGTTCCATCCTGCCCGGAAGGAGTCGGCCACCTTCTGACCGGCAGCGGAAGCGCCCGATGCAGCTCGGCGGCCTGCCGCTTGCGCGCCGGTCTTGGCGACATTGCCGAGGCCCGCAGCCGCGCCTTTAGCCCCGCCGCCCGCAGCGGCGGAACCGGCCTGGAATGCGGACTTGGCGCTGCTGGCCGCCGACGTGGCGGCGCGTGCGCCGCTCCCGGCCAGCTTTGCGGCGGCCGGGGCCATGCGTGCGCCCGCCATGACGGCACCGCCCACGCCGGTCGCGGCGGCACCGATGGCAACACCCGTGCCTACCGCGCCGACGGCAGCGCCCGCCATCGCACCCGCGCCGAGCTGCGGCGCACCGGACACAAGGCCCGTGGCGATGCCGGGGCCGAAGATGCCCAGCGCCAGCAAGGCAAGCGAAGCCAGCATCACGACAAGCGCATGGTCGATGGAAGGCTCGTCGGGATGAACCTGGAACTCCGCGAACAGGCCCGAGCCGATGCCGACGATTACCGCCAGCACCAAGACCTTGATGCCTGACGAAACCACATTGCCGAGCACCTTTTCCGCGAGGAACGAGGTTTTGTTCCAGAGCGCAAACGGGATCAAGACGAAGCCGGCAAGCGTGGTCAGCTTGAACTCGATCAACGTGATGAAAAGCTGAACCGCGAGCACGAAGAAACAGAGGATCACCACCAGCCAAGCGATGAACAGCACCACGATGGGGTCGAGGTTCACGAACACTTCGGGGAAGCCGGCCATGTCACCGATCTGGTCGAGGATCGGCGCAGCGGCGTCGATGCCGGTCTTGGCAAGCCGACCCGGCTGCAAGAAGTTCTCCATCGTTATGGCCGAGCCAGTGGCGGTGATGCCTAGCCCGGCGAACGAGCGGAACACGATGCTCGACAGCCAATTGAAGTTACCGATGATGTAGGCGAAGGCACCGACGTAAAGCACCTTGCGCAGCAGCTTGGCGATCACGTCCTCGCCCTGGCCGGTCGCATGGCTCATGGCCCAATACAGACCGGCAATGGTCATGTCGATGACAATGAGAGTGGCCGTCAGGAACGCGACTTCGCCTTGCAGCAGACCGAAACCGGAGTCGATGTAGCGCGAGAAGGTATCGAGGAATCTGTCGATGATCGTTACGTCGTTCATGGCGTGTCCTCCGCAGCGGCGAGCGACGCATCACCTTCCGGCGCGTCGTCGGTTGGCGTGTCGAAACTCGCCGGAATCGGCGGCAGTTCTGCCAGCGTCCGGTATTCGTCCGGCCCAGTCTGGCCGGTGAAGAAGCGCCGCCGGAAGGCTTCGGCAGCGGCGCGACAGGTGTCTTCGCCTGCGGTTTGCCGGTCGGCTGCGCATTGGGCGCGCAGCGCCTTGAGCCGCACGGGATCGGCGGCCAAGGTGGCGGTCAGGTCTTCAGCCGGCTGCTGGCCGCATGCGGTCAGCAGCACGGCCAGCAGGACAGGAACGCATCGCATGGCCGCCTCCCGTCAGTTGTTGTAGAAGTTGACGGACTGCGGTGTGTACGGCGTGCCGGTGCCCAGGAAGCGCCGCCGCACTTCGCGGGCGCGCTCGGTGGCCGCTGCCTGCCGCGCCAGCTCCAGCGAGGCCGCCCTGTCTTGTGTGATCTGGAGCTGCTGGGCCTGGATGGACTGCTTGGCCTGCAAGGCGAGAAGCTGGTTCGTTGCCTGCATCGCTTGCAGCGCACCCGTGGCCGATTGGCTTTGGCTCACGAGGTCGGCCAGCGCGCTTTCGTCTTGCGTCAGGTTCTGCGACACCTGCGCCTGCATCCGCATCGCGGTGTGCAGGCCGTCGAGCGTGTTCTTCCAGCGTTCGCGTGCGTCCTGTGCCATGCGGTCGCCGCTGATGGTGGCGGCGTACTGCTCCGGGTACAGGCGCGAGAACGTGGCATCCATGCTCTGCACGTCGTAGGCCAGCCCTTGCGCCTCGGCAATCAGGCGTTCAGTCGTGGCGAGCGTCGAGCGCAGCCGGTTGACGATGTTGAAGTCGAGATTCGCCAGGTTGCGCGCCTGGTTCATCAACATCTGCGCTTCGTTCTGGAGCTGGTTGATCTGGTTGTTGATCTGCTCCAGCGTGCGGATGGCAGTCAGCGTGTTCTGCACCAAGTTGACGGGATCAACGAAAGTGAGCGCCGCCGCTGGCTGAGCGAGCATCAGCGAGCCGGCCAGCGCGGCGGCGAGCGAAACGGAAAGTACACGGGTCTTCATGGCGAAATCTCCAGGGGTTGAGTAGCGAGGAAAGAAGCCGCCGACGGCGAGGACGGCAGCAGGTCGGCGGCCCAATCGAGGCCGCGATGGCGTAGCCACGCACCGGCGAAGCCGGGAGCGCCGGCCTGCGTCAGCACTCGGTCAATGTCGCGTTGGTCTTGCGGTGTGGATGCGCCCGAGAAGGCGAGCGCGGCTGGCCCCAGGTCGAGGTCGAACAGACGATTGCCCAGGCGCGATTGGTAGTAGTAGTCGCGCTTGGGCTGCGCGGTGGCGACGATTTCGATTTGCCGACTGTTGAGGCCAAAGCCCTCGTAGACCGTGCGAATCTGCGGCTCGGTCGCCTGCGGGTTGGGCAAGAAAATCCGGCTCGCGCAGCTTTCGATGATCGCGGGCGCGATGGTCGAATCCTTGATGTCGGCAAGCGACTGCGTGGCGAAGATCACCGACACGTTTTTCTTGCGCAGAGTTTTCAACCATTGCCGGATGCGTGCCGCGAAGGACGGTTCATCAAGGAATAGCCAGGCTTCATCGAGAATCAGCAGCGTGGGAGCACCGTCGAAACGTGCATCGAAGCGGGCGAACAAGTAGCGCAGCACCGCTTGCACGGCGGCGGGGCTGTGCATTAGCTCTTCCATCTCAAAGCCCTGCACGTCGCCGCTGCCGAGCCGGTCGCGGTCGGCATCCAGTAGCTTGCCGTGCGCGCCGCCCAGCACATACGGCGACAATGCCTGCCGCAGCGCGTTCGATTGCAGCAGCACCGAAAGCCCGGTCATCGTGCGCTGCTCCACCGGCGCACCAGCGAGGCTGCCGAGCGCCGACCAAATGGCGGCTTTCTCGTCGGGGCCGACGGTCACGCCTTCATGCAGCAGGCGGCCTTCGATCCACTCGGCGGCCCAGGTGCGATAGCCTTCGCTGTCGATACGGGCCAAGGGCTGAAAGGCAATGGCGCCGTCCGCGCCGAGGTCGTAGTGTTCGCCGCCCAGGCCCAGCACCGTCGCCCGCATGGATCGCCCCATGTCGAAGGCGAAGATGCGCGAGCCGCCATAGCGGCGGAACTGCAAGGCGAGCATCGCCAGCAGGACAGATTTTCCCATGCCCGTCGGCCCCGCGACCAGCGTATGCCCCACGTCGCCGATGTGCGTCACCAGCCGGAACGGCGTCGCGCCATCCGTGCGCGTGACGATCAGCGGCGGGCCGTCGAGATGGGCGTTTTTCTCCGGCCCAGCCCACACGGCGGACACCGGCATCATGTGCGCCAGATTCAGCGTCGAGACGATGGGCTGGCGCACGTTGGCATAGGCATTGCCTGGTATGGACGACAGCCACGCATCGACTGCATTTAAGGTTTCGGGGATGGTGACGAAGCCACGTCCTTGGATGACACGTTCCACCATGCGCAGCTTTTCGTCGGCTACGGCAGGGTCGTCATCGAACACCGTCACCGTGGCGGTGAGGTAGCCGAAGGCGACTTGATCGCTGCCAAGCTCTTGCAAGGCGGCATCCGCGTCGGCCGCCTTGTTGCTGGCATCCGTGTCCACCAGCGGCGATTCCTGCTGGAAGATGGTTTCGCGCAGTAGCGCAATGACATTCTTCCGTTTCGCAAACCACTGGCGACGCAGGCGGCCCAGCTCCTTTTCCGCCTCGGCTTTATCGAGGCAGAGAAACCGGGTACTCCAGCGATAGGCAAAGCCCAGGCGATTGAGGTCGTCCAGCAGGCCCGGCCAGGTCGAGGTCGGAAAGCCCCGCACCGACACCACGCGCAGATGCTGGTCACCCAGCATGGGCGCAAGGCCGCCGACTAGGGCGGAATCGGCCAGCAGTGCGTCGAGGTGGAAAGGCACCTCGGGCACGGCCAGCCGGTAGCGCCGCGTGGACACCGTGGCGTGAAGATAAGTCAGCGTCGCGGCATCGTCCAACCAGACGATTTCTGGCATCACGCCATCGAGCAGGTCGAAAACCCGATCCGTTTCTGCCAGGAAGGCGTCAAGCCGACCGCGCCAGTCCACACCATCGCCCGGCGCGTGCTCGTAGAGCAGCTTGGCTGCACGAGCGCGGGATTCCTCCGGCGGCAGATAGGCTAGCGTCAGGTGATAGCTGCTTTCGTAGTGGTTCCCCGATTCCTCAAAGGCAGCGCGGCGTTCTTCGTCCACCAGCCAGGACAGCGGTTCGGGAAAGTCGGAATGCGGATAGTCCGCGGCCGACTGGCGCTCGGCTTCCACGAACAGCGCCCAGCCCGAACCCAGCCGGCGCAACGCGTTGTTTAGCCGTGCCGTCGTGGCGATCAATTCGCCCTGCGTGGCGCTGTCCAGATCAGGCCCGCGAAAGCGCGCCGTGCGCTGAAACGAGCCATCCTTGTTCAGCACCACGCCCGGCGCGATCAGCCCAGCCCAGGGAAGCCAGTCGGCCAGCAAGGCGGGCCGCTGGCGGTATTCGGCAAGGTTAAGCATGGCGGCGTCTCCTACACGTCCAGCAGCGGCTTGTGCTTGATGTGCCGGGCGAAGACCTGCATGAACTGCGGATCGACCCTCGCGCCCCACACGGCCAGCGAGTGACCGACGATCCAGAGCACTACGCCAGGAATCCAGAGTTGCAGGCCCAGCCCGACGGCAGCGGCTAGCGTGCCGTTGGCAATCGCCACCGTGCGCGGTGCGCCGCCCATCAAGAGCGGCTCGGTCAGCGAGCGATGTAGCGGCACCTCGAAGCCGGCCGCGAAGCTATCCGGGCCACTCATACGACAGCCCCGCCGGAGAAGCTGAAGAACGACAGGAAGAACGAGGACGCGGCGAACGCGATGCTCAAACCGAACACGATCTGGATCAGCTTGCGAAAGCCGCCCGACGTGTCGCCGAAGGCGAGCGCGAGGCCCGTGGCGATGATGATGATGACCGCGACGATGCGTGCCACCGGCCCCTGAATCGACTCCAGAATGGATTGCAGCGGGCCTTCCCACGGCATCGAGGAGCCGGATGCCTTCGCCGTGCCCGCCGTCATCAGCATGACTGCGGCCAGCAGCAGGCCGTGGTGCGCGGGGCCGGCCAGCCGCCGCAGGCGTGCGATGGTTGAAACCGGATTTACGGAATTACGGAAAGCGTGAACGTGCATCTGCGTCATGGCAGTTCTCCAGGTAGGTCAAGGGACGAGGAAGGCGCAGCGGCATCGGCTGCGAGAGGAACCGGCATCAGCTCGGGAAACGGTGTTTCCAGCGCGTCCGCCAGGCGATAGCCGGTGCCGTCGAAACCGACGACACGGGCGATGCTTTCGACGCGGCGCTTGCGGCCACGCCCGGCGATGTGGATCACGACGTTGACCGCCTCGGCGATCAGCGCACGCGGTGGGTTCACCGCCACTTCAAGAATCAACTGTTCGAGGCGCAGCAGCGCGCCCAGCGCGGAACCGGCGTGGATGGTGGCGATGCCGCCGGGGTGGCCGGTGCCCCACACCTTAACCAAGTCCAGGGCTTCGCCGCCGCGTACCTCGCCGACGATCACGCGGTCGGGGCGCAGGCGCATCGTGGCCCGCACCAGCTCGGTCATAGACACGACGCCAGCGCGGGTGCGCAGCGGCACATGGTCGCGGGCTGCGCATTGCAGCTCGATGGTGTCTTCGAGCACAAGCACGCGGTCGCCCGTGGCGGCGATCTCCGCAAGCAAGGCATTGGCGAGTGTGGTTTTGCCGCTGCTCGTCGCCCCGGCGATCAGGATGTTCTGGCGCTCACGCACGGCGCGGCGCAGGAACTCGGCCTGGCCTGTGGTCAAGATGCCGTCGGCCACATAGCGATCCAGCCCGATGATGCTCACGGCGCGCTTGCGCAGCGCGAAGGCTGGGCCGGGCGCTGCGGGCGGCAAGATGCCCTCGAACCGCTCGCCGGTTTCGGGCAGCTCGGCGGTCAGCAGCGGCCGCCCGCGATGCACCTCTGCGCCGACGTGCGCAGCCACCAGCCGGATGATGCGTTCGCCATCGTCTTGGGACAGCTCCACGCCCAGCGGCATGCGGCCCGATGACAACCGATCCACCCATAGGGTGCGGTCGGGGTTGAGCATGATTTCCACCACGTCGGGGTCGGCCAGCGCAGCGGCGATGACTGGCCCCATTGCCGTGCGCAGCATCTGGATACGGCGATCCAGAGAGGTTGCGGCGGATGAGAGTTCGGGCGGGGTTTGCGGAATGGCGCTCATGAGGCACGCTCCTGCGCTTCAGCCAGTGCCTCCGCGTCATCCATTCGCGCCGGGTCTGGGTGCAGTTCTTCCACAACGTCGCGCACCAGGCTGCGGCCACGCAGCAGGTGGCGGCCGAGCCGCTCCACGAATTGCTCGAAACGCGCTTTGCCTTGGGCGCGAGCTGCGTCCTGATGGGCTTCGGGAATCGGGGTGCTGACGGTCAGGAAGTAGCGGATGAACAGCGCCAGTGTTTCGATCTGGATGTTCTGGTCGCGCTCCATGCGCTCGGCCTGCCGCGACAGGCGATCGAGCCGCTTGGCGATGGCCGCCTCGCGCTGGTCGCCAGCATCGGGCGATAGCCACGACGCGAGCGCCGCCGCGACAATGGACGACTTGGACACGCCTTTCTTGGCGGCCAGTTCTTCGAGACGCTTGGCGTGCTCGGGCTGAATGAACAGATTGAGGCGGTATTGGCTCATAAGTCGATTCCGTCGTTGGGGTCGAGGGAAGCCAGCCGGGCCGTGCGCTGCATGGCCGGGTCGAGCTGGCCGGGAAGCGGCAGCGGCAGGTCGTCGTCGTCATCGAGCAGAGTCAGGTCATGGCCGGCGAGCAGCGGTTCGGGGCTGTATTCGCTGACTTCGGATAGCTCCGGCTGTCGGCGTGGGCCGCCGTCATCGGCGGTGCCTGTGCCATCGCCGGACAGGCCCGCAGCCCGGACCGTTGACACGGCTGGGATCGATAGGCCGCTCCAGTCGTCGGGCCGGGCCGGTGGCGCGTCCGCGTATTGCCCGGCCGCGAGCACAGGCGGCGGTAAAACGCGGTTCTTGAAATTCGCGTCGGCGTAGTAGCGCAGCTTCTTGGCCTTGATCGGTGCCACGCTGGACACCATCACCACAGCTTCCTCAGTCGGAAGCTGCATCACTTCACCGGGCGTCAGTAGCGGGCGGGCCGTCTCCTGCCGCGACACCATGAGGTGCCCCAGCCACGGTGCCAATCTGTGCCCGGCATAGTTGCGCTGCGCGCGCAGTTCGGTAGCGGTGCCAAGCGTTTCGGAGATCCGTTTCGCAGTGCGTTCATCGTTGGTGGCGAACGTCACGCGGACATGGCAGTTATCCAGAATCGAATGGTTCTGGCCGTAGGCTTTGTCGATCTGGTTGAGCGATTGGGCGATAAGAAAACTGCGGATTCCGTAGCCCGCCATGAAGGCAAGCGCCGTCTCGAAGAAGTCCAGGCGGCCCAGCGCCGGGAACTCATCGAGCATCAGCAGCAGCTTGTGGCGGCGTTCGATGCCGTCGCTGCCGTCGAGCGATTCGGTGAGCCGTCGGCCGATCTGGTTGAGGATCAGGCGAATGAGCGGTTTCGTCCGCGAAATATCCGAAGGTGGCACTACCAGATAAAGCGACACCGGATGCTCGGACGCGATCAGGTCGGCGATACGCCAGTCGCAGCGCGAGGTGACTTCGGCCACCGTGGGGTCGCGGTAGAGGCCCAGGAACGACATGGCGGTGCTCAACACGCCGGAACGCTCGTTGTCCGACTTGTTGAGCACTTCGCGCGCCGCCGAAGCGACGACTGGATGCGGGCCACCACCTTCCACGTTCACGAGGTGCTGTGTGGTCATCATCCGGTGCAAGGTCAGCTCGAAGGGGCTGGCCGGATCGGAGAGGAAATTGGCGACGCCGCGCAGCGTCTTGTCCTCGCCCGCGTAGAGCACATGCAGGATGGCCCCGACCAGCAGCGCGTGCGAAGTCTTCTCCCAATGGTTGCGCTTCTCAAGCGCGCCTTCTGGATCGACCAGAATGTCGGCTATGTTCTGTACGTCACGCACTTCATGTGCGCCGCGCCGAACTTCTAGCAGCGGGTTGTAGGCCGCCGACTTCGCATCGGTCGGATTGAACAGCAGGCAGTGTGAGTAGCGTGAGCGCCAACCTGCGGTGATCTGCCAATTCTCGCCCTTGATGTCGTGGACTACGGCGGATGCAGGCCAAGAAAGCAGCGTCGGCACCACAAGGCCGACGCCTTTGCCTGAGCGCGTGGGCGCGAAAGTGAGGATGTGTTCCGGGCCTTCATGCCGAAGGTACTTGCCATCGTGCTGACCGAGGAACACGCCGATCGGCTGCGTAAGGCCGGCTTTGCGAATGTCCTCCGTACTTGCCCAGCGTGCCGAGCCATAGGTCGTGACTAGGCGTGATTGACGAGAGCGCCAGATCGACATGCAGACTGCGACCACCACCGCCAGCAAGCCACTGCCACCCGCTATGGCACCGCCCGTGTCGAAAACGCGTGGCGCGTAGGCATCGAAGAAGAACCACCACTCAAACAGCTTCCACGGGAGGTAGATCGGTGTGCCGAGGAAATCAAACCAGGGGGAGCCAAGGCGTACCTGATAGCCAAGGGCTGCTGCCGTCCATTGTGTGGCGCCCCACACACCCGCGATCACGATGCCGAATACCACGGCTATCTGACCGAACAGCACATTCGTACCTTGCATAGCCCCGCCTCCAATCTCTCCTACGCTGATTCCCTTGGGAAACGCGGCTTAGAAATGTGCCGCAGGCGTCAGGATCGGTGCTGGCTTAGTGCCGGTCAAAGACCGTTTGGGGCAGAAAGGTCGATAAGAAAGAATGAATTCGCGCTGTGTCTAGCCAGGGAGTGACTCCGTAAGCGCCGGCGAATATCAGCGTGCCGAACAGAAGATTCAGGCAGACTAGCGAATTGCTGAATTGCTGAATTGCTGAATTGCTGAATTGCTGAATTGCTGAATTGCTGAATTTCAGAATTTGGGGGATTCTTTGGGCGGTGTGTATGGCGTTTTTCCGTCACCGTAGAACCGCTTACGTGTTGCCTCCGCTACCCGGTTGCAAAGCAGTTCGCCCAAAGTAGGCCGATCCGTCTTGCATTGCTGGCGCAACTTCTTGAGCTGTTCCGGGTCTGCCACCAGCTCTTCTACTGTCGGGGTTTTCTTTTCTGCACTAGTGGCTTTGTGCGGTTTATCAGATTGACCGCATGCGACTAGCATTGCAGCGACGAGCGTGATGGCGAGTCTCATGGCATCAATTCCTCCGGAAGATCGGGATTTCGGCTTTTTGTTGACCTGAGAAACTCTGGCAATTCGATGGCCTGTACTCGCTGAATGAAGCGCGCAAGCTCGTCAAACGGATCGCCTTCAAGTCTGAGTAGATAGGTCGTCAAAGGTGGTACGCGTGTCGAAAGCGGCCTCGCCACGACTCCTGGCTCTCGGGAGGCTGCAATGTGTGCAGCCCCTGTAAGTCCGAGTGCAAAACCGGCAGATACCAACGCCATCATCAGGTCGAAAGTGGTAACCCGCTCGGCAACTAGAGGCTGCATTTCAGCCCGGCTAAGTACTCGCTCAATGTGCTTGGCGTGGCCCTCGCACACTTGAGGATCAGATAGCACTAGCGGGTAGCGCAGCAGTTCATCCAATGGAATTCGCTTAAGAGCCAGCAACGGATGCCGAGCTGGCAGCGCCACCATAAGCGTGTCAGTCCACGCGGGAAGTGCGACGATTCCATCACCTACGTCGTCGGACTGTGCAAAGCCGACGTCATACAGGTCGTCGTGCAATCCTTTGATTTGTTGGGATAGTGGCACCTCAAAAAAGCGAATCTCAACCTCGGGCTCCTCCTCGCGACACAACGCCAATAGGGCTGGTAAGCACAGTAGTGTTGCGCCGTCTGACAAGGCGACGCGGAGTTGTCCATGAAAGCCATTTTTTGCTGCCTTCACGCAGTCCCGCGCCTGTTGCAAGGATGCGAACACCCGAGGTGCGTGCTCCATGAGCATCAACCCAGCTCGTGTCAAACGCGTGCTTCTCGTGTTCCGAATAAAGAGCTGTGCTCCTAACTCCTCTTCGAGTTCTTTGATCGTGCGAGACAGTGGGGACTGCTCAATATGCAGTTTCGCAGCGGCGCGAGCGAAGTGAAGTTCCTCGGCGAGCGCCATAAAACAACGTAGATGTCGAATTTCCATGCGTCCCCTACTAATCGTCGATCTATTCAGTATTTAAAACTCGCTGCCATGCTGCGTTCTTCCAACTCAAGGACTCAGGGTGAAGATTGCAGATTCACATGCTCTGGCGAACCAGAAAGCGCTTTAGCGAGAACACCCCATTGCACGGCTGCGTCGGCGCGAGCACGGACCAGAGCCGCTCGCTGGGACAAGGTGCCACGCTCCGCTTCTGCAACAACGGTCGCATCCACCTGTCCCGCCTCAAAGAGGCGTCGACTGCGGTCAAGGAGTCGATCAGCGACGACAAGACCATCGACCTGATGCTGCAGAGAAGTCCGCTGGGTCTGCCAGCCCAGATAAGCGTTCTCCACATCCTGAAGCGCAAGCAAAACCGTGCGTTCCAGGTCAGCCTGTGCGCCGCGACTGCGTGCTGAGCCCTCGTCGATTCCCGCTTGTATTGCTCCACCGTCAAAGATCGGAAGCGTCACACCCAAGCCCAGAGAGAAAATGTTCCCTGCCACACGTGTTCCGTTGTTCTCGAAGCGTTGGCGCCCACCACTCAAATCGAGCACAAGTTTGGGGAGCCGCTCGCCTTCTGCTGCGTTCCATCGCGCCGTCGCCGCTGCAAGACGCGCCTGCGCGGCTCTGACGTCGGGGCGCTGCTGCAGCAATTCGCCTGGCACGCTTCTGGGAGTCCAATCGGGCATGGTGAGAGAGGCAAGCGCAGGACCGCTGCCAAGCGCCCCCGGAATCCGGCCAACGAGCACATCCAAGGCATGCGTTGCTTCGCCGCGTACGCGTCGCAACTGCTCTTGCTCCACCCGGAGGGCGATGACCTCGGAACGCGTGCGTTCAATGTCAAAGCCCGTAGCTTGACCTGCCTTGAACTTCTGCTCTGTCAGACGCTCAAGGCGCTCGGCGACTTGAAGTCGCTCTTTTGCCAGATCTTCCAGCTCTGCCGCCTGCCGCTGCTGCAGTGCAGCGGACACTGTCTCAAAGGCGATCTGCCAACGTGTCGCGAACCAGTTCTGTTCGACAGCAACTGCGTCCATCCGTGCGCCATCAGCGGCATGCGAGAGGCGGCCCGCTAGATCAACTTCCCATGAAGCCGACAGCGGAAGCCTGGCATCGCTGCTGATGGTCGGTGCCAAAGAAAAGTCGCGCGCGCGCGTTGCTTGGGGCGTGAGCGCCAAGCTAGGGAACATTGAAGCGCGTGTACGTCGGGTGATCGCCACAGCTTCATCAATCCGCGCTCTTGCAATAGCGAGATCGGTGTTGTGCTCCAGCGCGTTGCGCACCAGCGCGTCAATCAGCGGATCACCGTACGCCGTCCACCACTCGGCCGGGAGTGCTTGTGCTGGCACCTGCTTGCACAGCCAGACCCGCTTCGTTCATGAATTTGGCCGGAACCTCAACGCGTGATGTCTCCACCCTGTGAGGCGAGTGGCTGCACGCGGCGAGAAGCGTGATCGATAGGAATGCAACAGCAGTAAGGCCGCGGCGGGCGTAGGGATCGGACATGTTGAGCCACTAGGTTGTGAATTGAGGAGGCCGTCTTGACGGGCATAGTTCATGGCGTGTACTATACCGTCCAGACGATTCAAAAATCAAGCATCTTTGGAGTTTCACCATGGCAACTCGTATGAAATCAAGCCCAGAGGAGTCGCATTCGGCGGACAACGGCGCTGAAGCCCCCTCCATCTCTAAGAAAGCGCAACAAACACGGGAGCGCATCCTTCAAGCTGCGCGTGACGTAGTCATGGAGGGAGGTGCCGGGCACCTAACGCTTGACGCGGTCGTTGCACGGGCAGGAATGAGCAAAGGTGCGTTCCTGTACCACTTCAAGACCAAGCGCGATCTGCTCCTCACGATGATTGATGACCAGGTCTCGGCGTTTGATGGCGGGCAGGAAGAGCGAGAGCTGCCATTCGTCGGCGATCCAGACCCTTGGCTATCCAGCCAGGTCTCGGCTATGCCTGACGGCGGGATGCAAAAGATGAGCGCTGCATTGCTGGCGGCCGTGGCTGAAGACCCCACGCTGCTTGAGCCTGTGCGCGGCTGGTACCGCAGGCAGTACGAGAACGCGAGCAAATCTCCACGCGGCACCGATATCGCCGGAATCGTTCTATTTGCCTTGGACGGAGTCTTCCTCGCCGAAATGATGGGTTTTCCGACGTTTGCTGCCGAAGACCTTTCTCGACTCATGCACACCCTCCAGGCGCTCGCCCGCGGCGAACTGGAACTCACCCCTATTGATAAACGCTGATGAAAGGCCTTCCCGTGTCTTGCACTCCCTTTAAATCCCAGTCCTGGCAAATGCAGAAAGTCGGCCTCGCGTTTGTTCTGCTCGCATCGCTTGCCGGCTGTGATAGTCAGAAGGAGCCTGCTTCCGATCCACCGCGAGCGGTCAAGCTGCTCACGGTGGGGGATGTAGGTTCTGTGGCCAATCGCATTGAATTGAGTGGTCTAGCTCGCTCCAGTGAGCGGAGTACCTTGGGGTTCGAGACTGGCGGGCGTATCAGCAAGCTTCATGTGGACGTGGGAGATCGCTTCTCTCGCGGACAGCTTCTGGCTGAGTTGGATGTTCAGCCCGAGCAACTCCGCCTAGAACAGGCTCGGGCGACACTCGCTGCTGCGGAAGCCGCATTGGCAGACAGAATCGTGCAGACAACGCAGCAAAGGGGGCTGCTTGAGGGCAACGTAATCTCCCCGGCTGCATTCGAGAGTGTGAAAGCACAGTTGGTTGCAGCTGAAGGCCAGGTGCGCAATGCAAAGGCCGCATTCGGCCTTGCCGAGCGTGCGCGAAGGGGGGCCGCCATTCATGCGCCATTCGACGGCGTCGTCGCGGAGAAACTCGCTCTGCCGTTCACAGATATTGCAGCCGGAGCGCCGGTGCTTCAAGTGGATGGACTACGCAGCGGCGTAGAAGTCCTTGCGACTGCATCGACGACCCAGGCGGCAAATATCAAAATTGGGCAGGTCGCCGAACTGCGCCTGAGCGAGTCAGCAAGTCCCGTTCGTGCTTCGGTACAACGCATCGGCTTGCGTGCTGAAAATGGCTCACTTTTACCTGTCGTGCTCGTTCCTCAAGATGCTACTCTTGCGCGCAGTCTTCGACCCGGGTCTGCCGTTCAAGTATTGCTGAAGGCACCGGAAGCGAAGGATGCCTCACCAGATCGTCTGATGCTTCCCTATTCGGCACTGGTGCTCAGTGAGAAAGCAGGACAAGCCGCAGTGTTTGTATATGACGTGACCGGAAAGAAGGTGCACCGCCGGGAAGTGCAATTCCAGAGCGAGCCAGGCGGCGACAACGTTCGCGTTGTGGGCGGCCTGAAGCGCGGCGAGATGGTAGTCGCGGCTGGCGCGAGTTGGCTGACGAACGAGCAACAAGTCACCCCACTCAAGGCCACGACCCAATTGGCCGGACGCTGACCCGCTACAGGAAGACTTCGCTATGAAGATCACAGAAATGGCGCTGCGCGCCAGCAGACTCACCTACCTTGCCGCGGTCATCATTCTTGTTGCCGGCATTGCCACGTTTCTCAATTTCCCTTCGCAGGAAGAGCCATCGGTCACGATTCGAGATGCGGTTGTTGCCGTTCTGAACCCTGGCATGCCAGCCGAACGTGTTGAGCAGTTGATCGCGCGTCCGATCGAGGAGCGTTTGCGGGAGCTGGCCGAGGTCAAGCGTGTAACCACAACCGTTCGCGCGGGCGGGGCCGTCATACAGGTCACGATCTGGGAGCGGTACACCGACCTAGCCCCCATATGGCAGCGCGTTCGCGCGAAGGTTGCCGATGCTCAGCCTCTGCTTCCACAGGGTACGTTGGGGCCATTTGTCAACGACGACTTCGGCCGTGTTGCCGTGGCCTCCATTGCGGTGACCGCGCCGGGCTACTCCATGGGCGAAATGCGTGTGTCGTTGAAAGAGATGCGCGATCGCCTATACGCGCTTCCCGGCGTTGATCGCATCAGCTTCTACGGCTTGCAGGAAGAGCGCGTCTATCTCGAATTTGATCGACCAAAACTAGCCCAGCTTGGATTGACCCCACAAGGGGTGATCGATCAACTCGTTAAACAAAACGTCGTGCTTTCAGGCGGGCAAATCGCCATCGGTGGCATCAACGCTTCGCTGGCTGTTAGTGGAGAGGTTCGCGACGCCGCTTCGCTGCGCGCGTTGCCGATCATGATGGCGCAAGCTCAGGGTGCGCGCGGTGCTTCGCCTGCTCCTTCAATCTCACTGGGAGAGCTTGCGCGCGTGCAGGTACAACCTGCAGATCCTCCCGAGTCTGCTGCAGTCTATAAGGGCCAGCCTGCCGTAGTGATGGCAGTGTCCATGACCTCGGGCCAGAACGTGGAGCAATTCGGCGTAGCCCTCAAATCCCGTGTGGCCGAGCTTGAGAAACTTCTGCCCGCAGGTTTCGAGCTCTCCTATGTGACATTCCAGGCAGACGTCGTCAAACGTGAAATGGGCAAGATGAACCAGGTGATGATCGAAACGATTGTCATCGTGCTCGGCGTCGTCGTCCTTTTCCTGGGATGGCGCACAGGATTCATCGTCGGGATGATCGTGCCGCTTACCATTCTGGGGGCACTGATCGTGATGCGCGCGCTGAACATCGAGCTGCAAAGTGTTTCGATGGCAGCCATCATCATCGCTTTGGGGCTCTTGGTAGACAACGGCATCGTGATTGCCGAAGACATTGAACGGCGCTTGGCAGCCGGTGAAGACCGCAAACAGGCTTGTCTCGAAGCGGGTCGTACCCTCGCACTGCCGCTGCTGACGTCCTCATTGGTTATCGTCATCGCCTTCTCCCCGTTCTTCTTCGGCCAGAGTGCGACGAGTGAGTATCTGCGCTCTCTCGTCATTGTCCTCGCGCTCACGTTACTCGGATCTTGGCTGTTGTGTCTGACCGTCACTCCACTGCTGTGCTACCACTTCACCAAAGTGCATCATCAACCGGCGAATGACGCGCAAACCTACAACACACGCTTCTATCGCGGCTATCGCAAGTTGCTTGAGTGGGTGCTTGACCACAAGGCGATCTACGTTGGTGTGATGACGGGTGCATTGGCCGTAGCTCTGTACGGATTCACGACACTGCCATACGACTTCTTGCCGAAGTCCGACCGAGTTCAATTCCAAATACCGGTGCAGCTCGCCCCTGGAACGGATTCACGGCTCACTCTTGCCAAAGTGAAGGAAGTGAGCGGCTGGCTCGGTGATCAAGAAATCAACCCCGAAATCACGGATCACATTGGCTACGTCGCTGACGGTGGGCCGCGCTTCATCCTTGGGCTCAATCCCCCATTGCCAGCATCGAACATCGCGTACTTTGTCGTGACGGTCAAGGCAGGCACCAACATTGACGTCGTGATTGCCCGAACTCGGGCTTACTTCGCGCAGCATCATGGAGATGTACGCGCAGAGCCTCAGCGGTTCTCGCTAGGCACTACCGAAGCCGGCACAGCCGTCTACCGGGTCAGTGGGCCGGATCATGAGGTGCTGATGAATGCGGCGGCGAAAATTGAGTCCGCGCTACGGGAGCTGCCAGGTACGGCCAACATCAAGAACAACTGGGATACCCGTGTCGGCCGTCTCGATGTTCGGGTCGATCAAGATCGTGCGCGACGTGCTGGCGTCACCACCGACGACATAGCTGCCTGGCTTGGCACCCGCTACATCGGCCAGTCGATCTCTGTGATCCGAGATGGCGATACCAGCGTGCCAATCGTGATGCGCGGGACGTCCAATGATCGGCGCAGCACTGCGGACGTTGGTTCGACGACCATCTATCCAGCGTCGGGTGGCCAGCCGGTTTCCCTGGCGCAAGTGGCCGATGTCACGCTCGCTAGCGAGCCGTCTGTGATCCAGCGCCGCAATCTCATTCGTACAGTCACAGTTCAGGGGCAGAACACCGCATACACCGCGCAAGAGATCGTGGATCACCTCGCACCTCGGATCGCCGCAATTGAACTACCTGCAGGCTATGCCATAGAGCTTGGTGGAGAAATTGAGGAATCGGCTGAATCGAATGCATCGCTCACGCACTACATGCCGTTCGCTCTTCTGGCGATGTTGCTGCTATTCATCTGGCAGTTCAACTCCTTCCGCAAGCTGATCGTGATTCTCGCAACGATTCCCTTCACGTTGATTGGGGTCGTGATTGCACTGAAGGCAACAGGCACTCCTTTCAGCTTCATGGCGACATTCGGGGTGCTTGCGCTGTTCGGAATCATCGTCAACAACGCCGTTCTTCTGCTCGAACAAATTGAACACGGCCTCTCGGAAGGTCTCGCCCGACATGAAGCCCTGGTGGGAGCTGCGATGCAGCGGCTGCGTCCAATCGTGATGACCAAGGTGACCTGTATCGCGGGTCTCGTGCCCCTGATGTTGTTTGCGGGGCCGCTGTGGAAGGGCATGGCCATCGGCATGATCGGTGGTCTCGCACTTGGCACGCTCGTGACGCTTGGCCTGATTCCGTTGCTCTACGAGGTGCTGTTCGGAATGAAGTGGCCGGGCAGCAAACGGAGTCACGAGGCGGTACAACAACCAGTGCAACCGGTCTGATCCCTCAGCGTAACTGTCCACACGCTTCCCCCGATCTCTCTCGTGGCCGGAGAGATCGGGGAGACAGATTCTCGCCATCAGAGAGTTTAAGAAGAAATCAGAAGCAGAGCGAATTGACCGCCTACTGCCTATTCTTTGATGCTTTGATGCTTTGATAATCAATTTTCACTGAATAGATTTGGAGAAATATATGAACCCGTTGTCATGGAATCCATGGTTGGTTCTACTGATTGCCGGCCTGTTCGAAATCGGTTGGCCACTAGGCCTCAAGATGGGTGCGGCCAATGCAGCGATGCGCTACGTGGGGCCGGCGATTGCAGTTGCCTGTATGGCAGCCAGCGGCTTTTTCCTATGGTTATCTCTTAAACAGATCCCCATAGGAACAGCTTATGCGGTCTGGACCGGCATCGGTTCGCTGGGCGCGTTTTTCGTGGGCGTGTATGTGTTCGGCGATACCGCCTCCTTGATACGTTGGGTTGGAATTGCGCTGGTTGTTGCTGGCATCGTCTGTCTGAAAATGGGATAAATGAAAATATATATGAAACGCCCTATTTCATTAATCCATTTTGTGCTGCTGGCAGGCCTCACGGCAACCTTATCTGGCTGTGCTTCAAACGGAATGACTCGATCAGGGTTTCTTGGTGATTACGATGTATTGGGAAAAACGAAGTACGAAAATGTTCTGCTCTTCAAGGCGCCAGGCTTTGAACCCAGTCGTTACCGGGAAATATTAGTCGAGGATGCTCAGGTAGTGACGGCAACTGGACGCATAGGTGGGCTTGAAGCTGAGCAAGTGCGAGAGCTTCTCGATCACGTCAACAGTGAACTGCGACATCTCCAAACTAAGTCCGAAGCTCCCGCATCGTCAGGCCGCATACGTGTGCGTGTGGCAATTACGACCATTGAGACGCCCAATAGAGCAGTCAACACCCTAACGACGTTGCTTGTTGGACCAGTGACAACTGGGGGAGCTAGTTTGGAGTTTGAGGCAGTAGATGAACAAACAGATCGTCGGGTGGCTGCTGCTAGCTGCTTCGAGCACGGCAACGCTCTCGCGGATTTCAAAGGCTCCTACACACTGCTCGGGCATGCAAAGTCTGCAATCACCACCTGCCTTGAACGGATCAATAGCGCTTGGAGAAGTGCTGGCTCGTGAATAGCTGCTATTCCATAACTTCGCGCGGATCGCGAGGAGCCTCATCAAGGGGATTCGTAGGGTGCCGTTCTTGTAACGTCTGCAGCATTCTGGAGTGGCTCTGCTTCGTCGCAAAATTGCCGGCGTTTCTCGTTCTTGTCTATTCGAAACGCTGCGTGGTGCTGCTTGCAGAGGTAAAGCGCCTGGAGGTGTGTAAATTCACACGATGGAGTTTGGCCGGTGTGCTGGCAACGGTAGTTCTGACAGGGTGTTCCACTTACCGTCCTTGGATCAACCCGACACTTTCCGACGCCGCCTTAATGTCTCTCGCCGAGAACGACCAACGCATCAGGCCGTCGGAGGTCAACCAACCGGTGGTTGTAGCGGTGACACTGTCAGGCGGGGGCGCTCGGGCGGCGGCCTTCGGCCTGGGCGTGCTGCGCGAACTCAAGGCCACACGCTTCGCGCTAGAGGGCCAGGAGACCACTCTGTTGGATCAGGTGTTCCTGGTCAGCGGAGTGTCGGGGGGCAGCATCCTTGCCGCGCACTTCGCGGCCTTCGGCGATGCCACGCTGACTCGTTTCGAGCCGGATTTTCTGCTTGTGCCTTTTGAGGGGCGACTCATACGTGAAGCTCTGTGGCCTGAGCGTCTTTATAGACTAACTTCACCTTGGTTTGGGCGCAGCCAGATCCTGGCTCAACGCTTGGACGAACTTTTTGAAGGCCGCACCTTTGGTGACGTGCGCCGACGACCGGGCGCGCCCGAACTGATGATCACGGCAACCGACCTCACGACCGGTGCCCCTTTCGATTTCACCACCGAGCAATTCCGGCTAATCTGTTCCGACCTCGATGCAACGCCGCTGTCTTTCGCGGTGGCGGCCTCGTCGGCAGTACCGCTGGTGCTGTCGCCCGTAACGGTGCGAAACAACGCCAATACCTGTCCGCCGCCTCTCCGATCTTTGCCTGTCAGAGGGCAAAATTACAGATCACGCATCCTGCAAAGCGGCATAGACAGCTACCTCAATGCGCACGATCGGCCCTATATCCACCTCGTGGACGGTGGTGTCTCCGACAACCTCGGCGTACGTCTGATGCTAGACCGGCTAGTAGCTTCGGGCTCAATGAGCGCCAATTTCTCGGAGGTCAAGCCCGGAAGCTTGCGCCGACTCGTGTTGGTGACGGTGAACTCCGAACGAGGACTGAGCGAGAGAGTGGACAGTAGCGACCGAGTTCCCAGCACGACGCAAGTACTTGAGTCGCTGATCTTCGGTGCCGGCGCTCGCGAGACCCAGGTGACGCTGGCCATGCTTAACGACGACCTGCAACACTGGCGTTCCGAGATTGTCCGCACCCGTGGCCAAGCGGACAGCCCCTTTGCGGCCGACGCAGAAATCTACGTAGTAAGCGTAAGTCTGAACGACGTGCCGGACGACAAGATCCGGCATTCGCTGCTGCGCGTGCCCACAGCCTTCACGATCGAGGCTACGGATGTCTTGGACCTGCAAACTGCGGGAGGCGAAGCACTGAGGCAATCCAAGGAGTTTATGGCATTGATTGAATCTCTAAGAAGAATCACAGCAGCCAAGCAGACTGCGCCTGGTACTCAGCTTCCCTTGATATCTAACTGATACCGATACTGGGCTTTCGTCCAAGTTCCCAAGAGGCACTTCCGCCGATAACCTTTGCGGCAAGCTGTTGTCCCAGTCGCGGCTCAATTACCGGCCGCCACGGCACAAGGCTGAACCCCATGCCGTCATCGAGCATCGCGTAGCGCCCGCTGGCGAGCATAATGGAACGCCGGTAGATACCGGCTACGCGCTGCCCGTCGGCCACCGGGCGATGCTCTAGGCCGGTTTCCGCCGCAATGTCTTTCGCGGCCTGCACTAGTTCCCGATTGCGTAGCGTGCCCAGCAGGTTGCGCGCGAGGATGACGCGCTGCCCGCGGCGCTGTGCCAGCCCCTGTTCTTCGAGGAAATCGGCTCGCTGCTGTATGGCCTGCTTGGTATCACCGCCAAAGCCCAAGTTGCCCAGCCCACGGCCACCGCCGATCAGTTGCTGGTCAAGCCAAGTCGCGCCGATGACGCGGGCCTGCCGTTCAATAGGAAGGTGTGATTTCAGCTCTACGGCTACATCGCCCAGCCGTTGCGCGTCGTATTGGCGGCCACGCTCGGCCAGGTCGTCCGGTACCTTCCATAGCCCTTCGGCCACGCGCTCCACGATGCAAGCCCGGCGCAGGGCTTCCAGCCGCCGGACATGAGCGGCGACGACTTCCTGCGGGTCGCGTCCGGGCGTAGCCCGGCCCTGCTCGATTACCAGGTGATGATCGGTGCGGTACAGGCCATCGCTCGCCAGCGAGGCGATGTTCTTGTCGGCCGTGCGCACCTCAGTCGAACCCTTCACCTCTACCACAGCGCCCGTGGGATAGTTCGCCAGTTCGTCGCGGGCGTTCAGTGCAACGTAGTGGGCCTTACCGTCCGTGCCGTCGATGATCAGATAGCCTCGGTCGTGCAACTCATCGGCAAGCCCCTTCGCGGCCACGCGGCCGATGAGGCTGCGACCATCGTCGCCCGGCTCGAACACCGCCAGCTCACGCGGCTGGCCGCTCATGGCCCGCTGCATCGTTCGGATGATGTCGCCACGCTCACCCAGGGCACGCAAGGTCTTCTCGGCATCGGCATGAATGGCCCAGGTGCCGGGCTGCACCTCGTCGGCTAGGCCCAGGCGCTGCAAGCGTTGCAGGCGGCCGATCAGCAGCAGGCGCTGGCGTTGCAACCTCGGCTCGTTGAGCCGTTCGACATGCACCCGGCCATCCTCGCCGGTCTCGCGCTGCAAGGTGCGATCCAGGCTCGTCCACCGCTCCTGTTCCACCTCGCGCCTCAAGGTCTGCTGAATCTCCAGTTCGGTGCGCGGCCCCAGCCACTCGGTCGCCAGCTCGGCGGCGCGATGGCGGAAGCCGTGGGCGATGTAGTCACCCGCGATGATGAGGTCTTTGCCGGTGTCGTCGCGCCCGCGCACGATCAGGTGGGTGTGCGGGTTGTCGGTGTTCCAGTGATCCACCGCCACCCAATCCAGCCGCGTGCCCAGGTCGGCTTCCATGCGGCTCACCAGATGCCGGGTGTAGGTGCGCAGGTCGTCCAGCTCGGCCCCGTCCTCGGGCGAGACGATGAAGCGGAAATGGTGCCGGTCGTCGGCGCAGCGTTCCTTGAAGGCGTCCAGATCGGCTTCGTCGGCCTGTGGCCCGTAGCCCCGGCCCGGTTCGCCATCGCGACCCGCGCCGTCGCGCTCGATGTAGCGCAGGTGCTTGGCGAGCGATTGCGGGCTGGCCCGCTGGTGATTGACCAGCAAGGTCTTGATGGTCACGCGCCGCGACATGGGCATTAGCTTCGCCCCGGCGAAGCGCGCCGCCGTGTGGCCACGTCCGAGCCGAGAGCCGGGCCGCTGGCCGGTGCCAGCCGCGCCAGGACGGCGTACTGCCGACTTGCCGCTGCTGGCTTTGCCGGCCTGCTTGAGCACCTTGGAAACGAAGCTCTGCCCCTGGCCCTTGCCCCGGTTCTTCGGGGCGCTGGGGCGCACGCGAAAGTCGTCGTCGCGGCTGTCGGTCATGGCTGCGCTCCCCGCAAGCTTGGGCGTGTCCTGTCGTGCGAAGCACGCGGACATGCCAGCATTGGCGCGACCCTCGCGCCAAACGCGGCACGGTGGCGAAGCCGCTCCGTGCCGCGTTCCCCCCATGTGCTGACTGGCTTTCGACGCGGCCAGGTGCCGCGTCCTTTTGTCTTGCCTTCCGCCTTTGCCCTTCGCTGTCGCTCCAGGCAACGGCGGCCCGGCGGCGCTGCTGCGTGAACAGACAGCGCGCCGGCGAAAGCGCCAATGGCCGCAGGCCGGGCGCGTTCGAGGCAAGACGCCTGAACGTTGGACGGCTGCGCCGGATGCTGCGCGACGTGCGGTGCGAATGCACCGGCACGACAGGCGCAGCGACACTGAAGCAGCCAGCAGAACGACATGCCCGATGGCACGTCAGAGCGCAGCGAATCGGCGGCCATCATGGGCGTATCTCCGGCCACACCGGATGCGCAACGCCGATCACGGCGGATGCGCTGACCGGGCCGAAATAGCGGCTGTCGAACGATGCTGGATTCGTCACGCTCAACAGGAGCAGTTCGCCCGGTTCAAGGCGGCGGCAAAGCTGCAAGGACGGCAGCGCCCGGCCCAGCCGGTCGGCGGGCAGTACGGCGGCCGAAGGCACGCCGTCGATGCGTACCTGACCGGCGACGATGCAGACGTGTTGCGGCGCGACCGCGCCCACACGTTTGAGCAGCGGAACGCGCGTCGGCAGGTAGCCGCGCTGCGCAGCGAGCGCGGCAGCCGTGGCCGGAAGCGGCACCAGCACGATGCTGTCCACGGACAACGGACGTGGCAGCGAGGCGGTGCGCGGGTCGAACGGGTCAATGCGATACCAGCCGACCGCCACGCTGTCGGACGGGTTGTAGGTCAGACGCGGCAGCGGCGACACGAAAGCCGCCCAGGCCAGCGCAGCGAAGCCGATGGCGGCCAGTGTCGCCAGCACGATGCGAGCGCGCAGGCGTGAGCGAGGACGCGGCGCCACGTCGGGCGCGTTGGGTGTGGTGGTCGGGGCGGTCATGGCAGCACCTTCCCGGCCAGCCAGGCGGTATGCCGCTCGGTGGTGTATTCGGGCAGCGCAAGGCGAGCCGCAAGACGGTTGCCCAGCGTGCGCCAGTACGCCGGCGACACGTCGATGGCAGCGATGCCCAGCGCCTCGATGCCGTCGATGCGCTCCAGCACGGCGCGCACGTTGGCATCGCCTTCGGTGTGTAGGAGCAAGCGCGCGCCCGGCTGAACACCGGGGATGCGCTGCGCCGCGTCCAGCGGTGTGCAAGCCTGCATCACCATGAGTTGCCAGCGGATCGTGCCGTAGTCGTTGGCCTGCCAGCGGATGCGGCAGAGCATCGCGCCCGGCAGGAACACCGCGCAGCGCCGCCAGCGGTCGAGCTGAAGCGTGCGCGCCGGTTCGCCGAAGCGCAGGTAGAGCTTGAAGCGATGTTCGAGGTAGGCCAGCGAAACGCGCGTCAGCGGCACATTGCCGGCCTGTCCGGCGAGTGCCGAAAGCGCAGGCAGCGGCGCAGCCGGTGCCGCGTTCGCGGCAGGCCAAGCGAATGCGTTCATGGTGTGTTCTCCGGCGGAAACTCCCGCTCCAGCAGGCCGCGCAGCAGGTCGGCCACGGTCACGCCTTGCGTGAAGGCCGACACCTTGATGCGCGCCCGCATGGCGGGCGTGATGTCGAGCGTGAGGCGGGCCGTGTAGAGGTCGCCTTTGCCCAGCGCGTCGGCATCGCCCTGACGAATCCACGCCTCGGCGTGCGGATTCGCGGGCGGACGTGCGCCGATGCCGACGCGCTTGCCCGTGCGTTTGCTGTTGGGTGGCTGCTGCGCTGTCATGTCGGCCACCGCAGCAGTTCGTCCACCAGGGCGGTGATTTCGCGGGCGGCGGCACTGTCGGGCGCTGTCTCGCGTGCGAGCCGGCCAGCGGCCACGCTGTCGGCGAAGACGATGCGCTGATGCACCTCCGAGCGCAGCGCGGGCAGCGGCTGTTCGGCGAGCGATTGCCGCGCCTCGCGCCCGATGATGGTGGTGCTGACGCGCCGGTTGATGACGAAGGCCGCGCGGAGCAGCGGCCGGAACACCTGCGCCTCGCGGATCAGCGAAACCATTTCCGAGCTGGCCCAGAGGTCGTAGGGGCTGGGCTGCACCGGGATCAGCACGCGCTCGGCCGCCAGCAGCGCGGAGCGCGCCAAGGCGGCGATGCGCGGCGGCCCGTCGATGATGACGTGATCGGCCCGCCTGGCGAGTTCTGGCGCTTCCTGATGCAGCGTTTCGCGTGCGAGGCCCACGGCGCTGAACAGCCGTGGCAAGCCTTGCTGGCTTCTGCGCTGCGTCCAGTCCAGGGATGAACCCTGCGGGTCGGCATCGAGCAGGACGACATGCTGGCCGCGCATCGCCAGTTCGCCCGCGATGTGCGTGGCGAGCGTGGTCTTGCCGACACCGCCTTTCTGGTTGAGCAGAGCGAGGATCATGGCGCGGCCCTCCCTGCTGGAAAGCCGGGCTTTACCTGCCGTGCAAAACGCTGTTCGCCGTGCCGTTTCTCGGTTGTCCACCGAAACGGCGCGCTTCTACTAAAAGTTATGTATTTCTTGTTAGGGAAGTTAGAGGGGCCGCAAACCCGCGCCGTTATTGGCTTTCCGGCGTTTTCGTACTCCTGATAGCACGATAGGCGTACTCCCGATAGCACGATACCCGGTACTCCTGATAGCACGAGGCCGTCCACACCTTTTCCACGAGTTATCCCCGTGCCGTGTGCAGCACGGGCCGGAAGGTCAGCAGTTCTTGTCCGTCGTCCGGCATTCGCTCGATGCCCAGGACGTAGCCGGGCAGCGACTGCCGCGCCACCAGGACGCGCAGGTCGTAAGCGAAGTCGGAGAAGCGCGCAGCGCTGCCCGACTTGCGGTGCAGGTGCCGGAAGTCGAATTGCCAGCCGCCCGGCTGCTTGCCGCCGTGCTTGCGCACCAGGCGGTACAGCCAGCGCTCGATCCCGCCCTTCAAGCGGAAATAGGCTGGGTCGATGGTCAGCACCAAGGCGGCATCGAGCACGCCCGCATAGAACCAGTCCGGCAGGATCAGTTCGATGCCCAGCGGCACGCCGCTGGCATCGGCCAGTTCCTTCCACTCGTTGATCCACGAGAAGCGATGCAATCGCCTTCCCGTGGTTTCGCGGATGGACGTGGCCACCGTGGTCGATTGCAGCCGGTCGAGCGCGGCTTTCAGGCGCAGGTAGTCGTTGAGAGACGTGCCGCGCCCGATGAAGCGCAGGATCTCGTAGGGAGTGGCGCGTATCCAGCGCGACGGGCGCAAGCCCGCGTCGCGCGCCTCCACGATCTGCGAGGCGGCCCAAATCAGCAGGTCGGCATCCCATATCGTTGCGATGCCGTGCTCCTGCGTACCCTCCACGCGGATGGTGATGCCGCCGGCGCGGAAGTCGATCGGCGCGGTACGCCGCGACTTCGCCAGCGAGAAGAACGGAAAGGCCATCAAGTCCTGGCTGTCGCGGGGTGCCATGTCGCCCGGCAGCGCGCGGAACAGGTCGAGCTGTTCGCGCTGCAAGGCTTGCCCTGGCGGGCTGGACATGGCGACGGCCACCCACGCGCCAGCGATCAGCGGCCATCACGGTAATCGCCCGCGTGGCGTTCGGCATATTCCGGGTCGGAAGTCGCCTCGTAGCTGCGCTGGTCGGCCCAGGCATCGAGGTCGGACACCGCGTACATGACGCGGCGGCCGAACTTGCGGAACTTCGGGCCGCCGCCGATCACGCGCTGTTTCTCCAGCGTGCGTGGCGACAGGCGCAGGTACTCGGCGGCTTCGTCGTTGGTCAGGTAGCGTTGGGGCTGCGCAGGCGCAGCGACAGCAGCGGCGGCAGGCCGCAAGGGAGCGGGTCGCATGGGATGTACCTCCATCAAGCCCGGCCACACCACGCGGCCGGTTAGAGGCACTTTCAAGAAAGCGAGGCTGCTTGCTAAGGGACGATCTACGGGGGACGCGAAACGTCCCCCCCTACTGCAACGGCGGCGGAAGCTGTGCCAGGCGGCGATAGCCGCCACGCATCAGCGCATCGCCACGACGTACCAGCCGCCGCACGCGGGCACGTAAGGCGCTGTCCTTGTGCCAGTCGGCGGCGACGGCATCGGCGCCGAACAGCCCTTCGGCCACTTCGCGCAATGACGCGCCCGCCAGGGTCGCGTCGAGCGTCTGCAAGGTGTGCAGTTCCAGCACCGCGGCCGTCGTGGGCCTGGAACGGGCCGCCGCCGCAGGCGTGGCAACCGTGGCCACGGCCAATGCGTCCAGCTCGGACGCGAGCGTGCGATAGCGCGCGCAGGGCGTGGCGCAGGCGCGGGTGGCGTAGAGGTAGGCCATGCCGTCTTCCAGGCCCGGCGCGAGCGCGAGCCGCAGGCAGCAGCCGGGCCAATGCGACACCAGCACCAGGCGCTTGCCGTCGTGGATCAGTTGCTTGCGGCCAGGGACGCGCCAGAACTCGAAGGCATGGGCTTCGGGTGGCGGGTCATCGTCCGGGTAAACCTGCACGACGGCATCGTGATCGGGAAACCAGGCCGGATGCGCGTCGCGCGCATCCAGGGCTGGGTCTTCCAGCAGGCGCAGGCCCCACGCCTGCGCCGTGTCCGGCCGGCGGCGGCGGCGCAGCCAGTCGCGGCGGTAGTCGGGATTTCGGCGCAGGTATTCCCACGCCAGCGCAGGGCCGTCAAGGTGCAGAACGTAGAGATAGGCCGCTGTCGGATACCAGTGTTCGGCGCTGCGATCAGTCATGGCGAAACCTCCCTCTGTTTGGGATGCGTCGCCACGATTTCCGCGATGCGGGAACTATCGAAATGCCATCAGGTCGTCATCAAAATTGGTTAGGCTGTAACTGTCGGTGTCAAGACCATTTGGCTCTGCGTGTTGCGGAAATCGTCTGAATGCGACGGCTACGCCTTCAGGAAAATGACGCGCAGCACCGAACACCGTGCCGCAGCCCGCGCCCAAGATCAGGACTGTTTTCAACAGGATCGCACCACTTCGGTGCAAGAATGCGGATTCAGACCTGCACGGTCTTGATCAAGATTGAAATAGTCACGATGCGCCCCGGCTGGCTAGGCCGCGCTGGTTTTCATCAGTCCGTGATCGCGCCGTTCTCCTGCGCCAGCCGGACGTACTCCGATAACGGGCGCACCGCCTGGAAATACCGATCCCGCCGCACCGGCAGCTTGCGCGGCCCGACGATGCCCGCCAGGTCGGACAGCTTGACCATCCCGAGCTCAGGCATACCGATACCGAGGTCGATCAGGCCGTAGGTCGTGTCGCCATCCGCCGGGTCGAGCGACACCAGCAGCCAGGTCACATGCGCGTCCGGGGTGAACAAGCGCACCACGGGCAGCGGGTCGAGCCGCTGACCAGCGGCGAGCGCCGCGCCGTGGGCCAGCAGCCGGGCGCGTTCATCAGCGGTGACAAGCGGCAGGGTCATGGGCAGCTTCTCCACGAAACCGACGATGCGCGAATGCGCTTTGGTGCCGAAGCGCAGAACTGCCGAAACGCATCCGTGCATTCGTGTGGAAGCACCGATGTGCAAGCCATCGCATCCGTAGAAGAACAGAAGCGCCGAAGCGGAATTGTCGGAAGCCGGAAAGACACGGATGCGATTCCCCGGTTCTGTCGGAATCCGCATCTGCGGATTTCCGTAAAAGCACGAAAGCGGGCCTTTCAGCCATGAATGAACACTATAGATTGTAGCCCTATAGGGCGCAATGGGCTGTCATCTTGGTTTTTATGGGGAAACCAAGTTAGTGACAGCGAAACACTCATTGGCAACGGCAATACGGACAGTCAGGAAGGCGCGAGGCTTGAGCCAGGAAGCGTTCTCCGACGTGTCCAGCCGCACCTATATGAGTACGCTGGAGCGCGACTTGAAAAGTCCGACCCTGCACAAGCTGACCGAGCTGTGCGAGGTCATGGAAGTGCATCCGCTGACGCTGTTGACGCTGGCCTACGCCGGCGACGACACGCACAAGGCCGACGAACTGCTGGCGCGGGTGCGCCAGGAGTTCGAGGCCGTGCTGAAAGAGCGCGACGCGCCCTAGCGCGTCTGAATGCCCGCAAGCGGAGCGCGCAGCGCCGCCAGGCGCGAAGGCGTGAGGGATTGAAGCCGAATGGACATGACGCCATTGGCGGCATGGGGCGCAGCCCGAAAGCCCGGCGGCGCAATGCGCCGACACGCCATGCTGTTCCTACTGCCACGGGCTTCGAGCCATTCGACCATCACCAATGCAATGCTGGCCTTGGACATGCGGGACATGGGGCAACTGCCGAAACCCTGTGCGTGCGATGCTGCGATCAGCAGCACCGCGCCCCGCCGCAATGGGCGGGGCGCGGTGGGCGGCCGTCAGGCCGCCTTGGGCTTGCTGCGCGACCAGATGAGGTCGTGCGTGTCATTCTCGCCTTCGATCAGGCGGGCATAGACCGTCGCCGGGAATGAAGGATCGTCGATGGCCACCGACAGGTAATCCCGCCCGGCCTCGCTGGTTTTCTTCCACGCCGCGCCGAAGTCGTGGCCGGCCGCTTGCAGGCGGAAGTCCGGGGCGCTTTCGTTCTCGCCCTTGTCGTTGGGAACCAGCTTGACCTTGAAGTTGAGGGTCAGGGTGCGGAGCTGGCCGGTGAAGCCGTCTTTCTCTGCGGTGAAGGTGCCGATGTTAGCCATGATGATTTCTCCTTTCGGGTTGAACAAGGTCGCGCCAGTGCGTCCTTGTTGTGATCCGTCCGGCGGGGGATGGGCTGGCCGCACCGCGCAGCGGTCGCAACACCGTGGAGAACCTGGAAGCGAAAAGAATTTGTCCCGCGAGGAATGCGCGCAGCGCAGGGGGAATTGTTTTCGCTGGAAGGTTGCGGCCATGAAGCCCAGCCACCGCCAGGATTCACAACAACACAAGGACGTACTGGCCGCCCGCTCCCGAATGGAGGCATGGCCGACTCGGCATCCCCGCGCGACGGCTTCACCGGCCTGCGCCCTGACACGGGCAAGGACAATGCCCAGCGACAAGGTGAAAGCGTCCCTACTGCTGCTTGCGGCCCTTTGCGTGAGGCGTGGCGTGGAAGCTCCATTGCAAGGCCGGGCGGCGTGTCGGTGAACCGTCCTTCGTGACGTACAGGCGACGAACCGCCAGCGTCGAGGACGGCACGCTTTCGTGCAACCTGCGGCAGCAAGCCGGGGCGTAGCCCCACACGCCCGTCCATTGCGGTGGGGCGCGTTCGGAATGTCGTCGGCGCTGTGCGCCGACGCACTTATGGGCTTCGAGGGTTTCCCGCGCACAAGGTCACTTGTGCGCCGCCCCTTCGCCGTCCGCCCGAAGGCGGCGAAGGGGCGTTCTGGCTTTGGGCTTGGAAACCGGGCGCGGCCACCGCCGCGCCCGGATTTTTGACCATCGGCACCAGGGCGGAACGGCCTGGGGCCGATGCTGATGGAACAGCGAAGCGCCCCGGCCGAAACCGGGGCGCTCGGTGGTGGTGAAGGTCAGGCGGCGAGTGCGTGGGCCTGCTGCTCGTCGTCGTTGTCGATGGCTTCCGGCTCGTCGTTCGTCACCGCCTGCGGCGCATCCTGCGCCGTGGTGTCGTCGGTGCCTTCGGCCTTGAAGATGGCAGGCATCCAGCCGGTGCCATCGGCCAGCCGCTCGGCTTCGCTGGCAATGTCGGCCTTCTTCAACTTCGCCAGCCGGGTGACGTGCGCCGGGGCGTACTGCTCCACGGCTTCCAGAATCGCGGCCTTCGGCACATGCCGGAAATAACCCTCATTGGTGGGCTTCCACCATGCGGCCATGTCCAAGCCGACAGCCTGCGCCAGTTCCGCGCCCGGTTGCTGCGGCGTGGCGCGGGGTGTCACCACGTCCACCGTGACGGCCACGGATATCGCCAGCAGCCGCACCAGTTCATCTTGCGACTTCGCTAGCAGCACGGCGAACAGTTCGGCGCTGTCCTCCGGCAAGCCTTCGCCTGCTACCTGCTGCAACTCGCGCAGCGCCACGGCGGCGGGCGAATCCGGTATATCCGGGGCGATGCCTTCCAGCCGGTCTTGCGCTTTCAGGCTCACGCCCAGCGGCAAGTCGTGGCCGTAGTGGCTGCCCTGCAAGACGGTCTGCACCATGCCATGCACCAGCGCGGCCAGCGCCACTTGCGGATGCCGGGCGACTTCGATTTGCAGCGCGGCGGTGCGGTGGGCGCTCAACCGCTGCGCCAGCTTGTCGGACATGGCGGCGGTCTTGGGCTGCTCGTCGTCCTCGCCTTCGTCGTCGTTCCCGGCTTCGCTTTCGCTGCCGAAACCTTGGCGCAGGCGTTCCAGTGTGCGCAGCGCCTTGGCCTCGGCCTCGCGCATCAACCCGCGATGAATCACTGCCTGCCCGTTGCGGTCGATGGTGACGATGGCACCGGCTGCGGCCTTCACGGTCGTGCCGTAGTCCTGCAAGCCATCTTCCAGCGCCTGCAACTGCTCGCCCACGGCTTCGCCTTCTTCCTGCAAGGCATCGGCCTTTTCCTCGTCTTCGGTATCAAGCGCGTCATCCACGGCGGCGGCCAGTTCGTGCATCTTGGTTTGCAGCTTCTCGATGCGCTGCGCTTCGCGCTTGTTCGGTTCGCGGCGCTCCCTCGGCGCACGCTGGAAGGCGTGCAGGTCGGCATGGGTCACGGCGGGGGTGGCATCCACCCACGCCCAGCCTTCGTCCTTCACCTCGGCGGCGATACCTGCCAGCTTGTCTTGCGCCAGCCGTTCCAGCAGCGCGGCATCGGTCAGATACACGCCCGCGTCACCTTCCGCGAACAGGTCACGGCGCACACCACCGCCTGCGGCTCCGTAGGTATCCAGCCCCACGAAACGCACCAGCGGATGCCGGTATGCGTCAATCTCGCGCTCGGTGAGGCGGTCGCGCAATTGGGAAGGGTTGCGCTGCCACGTCGGCGCGTCGTAGAACGCGGTTTCCTGCGCGGCGTGGTCGTCGGTGATGGCAAGGGCCATCAACTGATCGAGCGTCACGGCTTCGGCGCGGTAGTCGGCCAGCAGCCGGGGCGAGACGTTCGCCAGCTTCAAGCGGCGCTGCACCACCAGCGGCGTGACGCTGAAATCGGCGGCTATGTCCTCGATGGGTCGGCCTTCGGCCACCAGCGCGGCGAATGCCTCGAACTGGTCGGCGGGGTGCATGGCTTCGCGCTGCACGTTCTCGGTGAGGCTGGCCGTGCGGGCGGTGCCATCGGCCACCAACAGGCAAGGCACTTCCCATTCCTTGCTGATGCGGCGCTTCTTCGCCAGCAGCTTCAACGCGGCCAGCCTGCGGCCACCGGCCACGACTTCGTAATGCTCGCCATCGGCGGCGGCAATGACGATGAGGTTTTGCAGCAGGCCGACACGCTGAATGCTCGCGGCGAGTTCGGGAATGGACATGCGCGGGGTCTTGCGCACGTTGCGGCCAGCAGGACGCGACACCAGCCGCGACAGCGGAACCAAAATCAGGTTCTTGGTCGGGTCGGCGGCTTCCAGCGGGATAGCGGCGGCGGTGTTGAGGGCGCGGGCTTCGGTTTGGGTAACGGCGTTCATGGTGATAACTCCTATCGGTTCAGGGATGCAGCAGCGAAGAAAGCGGCAAGGGCTGCTGCCTGCCCCTGCCGCGTGGGGAATCAGGCCTTCAACTGGCGCAGGCCATCGGCCAACATCCAGAGGGCGCGATTGAGGCGCACATCGGAATCAATGCCCTGCACGGGGCGGGTCTGCTGGCGGCGTCCGTTGGCGCTGCGGCCATGCAATCCGCCTTTGGTCAGGTTTTCTTGGGTGCGGTTGAACACGCTCCACAAGTCCGGGCGGCGGTCGTCGAACCGGCGCGGCATCAGGATTTGGCTTTCCGTGATGGGCGCGGGCTTGTTATCGGTGGGGTCGTACTTGAGGGCCAGCGCGGAACGGGCGAACACTTCGGCTTCGCCTTCGTCCAGCGTGATAGCGCGCATCAGGTCGCGGGATTCCTTCACGCGTTCGAAGCCGCTCAACACCTCGAAAGCGCCTTCGATGACAGAACCGGCCACGTCGCCCTTGTGCGGCACGCGCACATCGGCCACGGTATCGCCGCACACAAGGCCATTGCTGCAAACGAACCGGAACATTCCGGCCAGCATCTGATAGCTGCTGGTGCCGTCGTGCGAGTTCAGCAGCACGATTTCATTGGCTTCCGCGCCGTTGATCTGACTGGCATGGCGCAGGCGAATCATGTGTTTGGTGTAGTCGCGGCGGTCGTCGTGCCGCACGCGGGTTTGCGCTGCCATGAAGGGTTCAAACCCTTCCTTGCGCAGTTCCGCCAGCACGGCGGCGGTGGGAATGTAGGCGTACCGTTCGGAGCGGCTATCGTGCGGGGCCTCCGCGAAGATGGACGGGGCTACGCGGCGGATTTGGTCGTCGGACAGCGGGTAGTCACTGCGCAGCGTCGGGGAATGGGAAGCGAATCGAGATGCGAGTTGCATGGTTTTCTCCAATGAGTTGCTGTGGTTTCAAAGCTGACCGGATTCCAAGATTCGGAGCCCGTTGTGGCTTCGGTTGGTTCGGCGCAGAGACCTGGGCCGGTCCTGTTTGCCGCCGTCTTTCCTGAGTTCATCGCCCGCGAAAAACCGGGCCAGCGAGGGACTGGCCGTCAAGGGAGAAGCGCAGGGTTGGTGCGGCCCGCAGCGCAGCGAGGACTCGGCCCTGCGCGCCTTGACGGCCAGGCACCGCGGGCTACGGTCGCGGGAAAAAGCGATGAACTTGGGGAAAGACGAACAGCGGCCAATGGGCCAGGGGGTGCGCTGAAACCAACGCCGCGCGGCGAGCGCCCCTGCGTGCCAGCGGCACGCCTAGCTGGATGGCTGTTGGTCGATCAGGTGCAACCTGTTCGGTGCATGCGAGGGGCGCCAAGCAAGGCGCGGCGGGGATGGGCTGTCCAGCCGATCCCCTGGAGGGCAAGCGCCGCGCGCAGGCCAGGAGCGAAGAGACGGCCGGAGGCATCAGGGATCAAAGCCGCATGGCCGCGACTCGGCACGAGGCGCGGGGCAACGCCCGCGAGCCCGACGGCGGCACGCCGGGATGCTCTACTGTTCACAACAAAATGTAAGTGACGCAATAGTACTTATGAGCCACAATGTAGCTACATCTATTGTGAGCGCAACAATGGCAAGTAACGACGTCGTTCGTGCCCGGATTGACGGGCAGATTAAAGAAGCCGCAACTGTTGTTCTGGCTGAAATGGGGTTATCAATTTCGGATGCGATTCGGATGCTGCTGACCCGAATCGCGGCAGATAAGGCACTCCCCTTTGACATCAATCGTGTGTCGTCCGATTCTGATCGGAAGGCACCATAAGGTTGCGCTGAGGCAAGGCCCGCAAATCGTTTCTCTGAACAGTAGGGATCAAGAATAGTTCATGGCATCTATCAGACCTTCAGCATTCAATCAACGTGAGCGTTTGGACGGCGGCCCCTTCCTTGTCATTGAAGCAGCCGAACCGGAAGAGGAAGGCATTAACGTTTTCTTCACTGATATTCCCGCAGCGGAGCGCAAGCCGGATTCGCCAATAGCGAGACTGCTCAATGTGTGTCCAGACAGATTGACCATTTGGCCTCTTAATATTCGAGAAGATCGCGACGATTACCTGCAACCTAAATACGGCACCCTTGAACGCATCGTCGTCGCTCGGCCTGTTATCGAGCCCTACATACTGCCAGAGACTACTGACGATGTCGTTGGGCTTCTTGAGCAGTTGCCGGATGGGTTTGCCAAAGATTTTCGATTCGGTTTGGGGCTTCTGTGGGAATATCGGCAAATTTGCGAAACAGCCGCCAGCTTAGAAAACGTAAGCATACTCATTGTCCACAAAGGAAATGACGCGAAAATTGATTCGCCATTCTTTATTCTCGGAATAAGAAGATTTCATGAATTAAGAAAAGAATTAAATCGCATAGCCTCTCGCCACCAGAGAGACGCGCGCAAGGACAAGCAATTTCATGTCTACCAGACCTTATTACATGCTGCCGATTCAGCACAATTTCCCGCTCTAAAGAAGAGCGTAAGACCTGATGCACTAACGGAAATGACCGATGGTGGGCGGCAGCATGTGACGCTTTCCAAGCGTGATCGGCGCGCCGCTGTTCGCATGGTTCAAGACAATATAGAAGCACTGGCGGAATCTGAGCCGCGCTCGCTGCTGGCATTAAAGAATGATATTGAGCTCATCACACTGAATCAACTGATTGAGCGATACCAGGAAATGCTTGGAAAAGGACTGACGGAAAGCAAGTGGCAAAGCTTCTTTCTGGAAAATCCTTTCATACTTAGTCTTGCATTTGCCGTTCCAGCCATGCTGGTTCAGGGGCAAGCTTATGCAGGTGGCAAGCGACTTAACGGGTCCGGCGGAAAATTTTCAGATTTTCTATACGCATCCGCTTCCACGGGCAATCTTGGCCTCATTGAGATAAAAAAGCCGCAAACCGAACTGCTAGGAAAATCTCCCTATCGTGGAGATGATGTTTTTGGCCCATCGACAGAATTGGGTGGAGCGATTGCTCAAATTCTAGATCAGCGTTTCAAATTGCAGAGTGAACTACCCGTCATAAAAAATAACATGAACCGATACGACCTCCACAGCTATGCGGTTCGCTGCATAGTTGTCGCTGGCATGACGCCACAAGAGCATCAGCAAAGAAAGTCATTCGAGCTCGTTCGAAATGCGTTCGCAGAGATCGTGATCGTGACTTTCGATGAACTACTTGCAAGGCTAACCGAGATTAAAAATGCGCTCCAACCGATTCCTACCTTAGACACGGTGCCGTTCTAAAACCAACTGACAGTTGGCCATTCCGTAGTTGGGATCAATGGCTGCAGTGTTCAACCAATCCATCGGCCGATCGGCATGTGGATTTCAACAACAAGATTGAATCAAATGCATATATCCAAGCTCAGCCTGGTCAACTACCGGAACTTTCCCAACACGAAGCTGCTGTTCCAGAAGGGTATCAACACTGTCATCGGCGAAAATGGATCTGGCAAAACCAATCTCTTTCGCGCAATCAGATTGCTGCTTGATGACAACATGATTCGCTCTGCCTACCGGCTGGAGCATACCGACTTTCATCGCGGCCTAGGGCGCTGGCAGGGACATTGGATCATCATCAGTCTTGAGTTTGAGGAAATCTCTGCGGATGAATCAGTGCAGGCGCTCTTCCGACATGGGACGGGCGTAATTGAGGAAGAGGCGAACGGCAAGGCCACTTACAACCTGATCTTTCGTCCGAAGAAGGAAATCAGGCTGCGACTTTCTCAATTGAACGATGGTGATCAGGCAGGCCTCGACGCTATCCTGAACCCGGTCACCATCGACGACTATGAAACGATTTTCACAGGTCGGAGTGAAGCCGACTTCAACGACGAGGCCTTCTATAAGGATGTGGTCGGCGACTTCGCGAATGTTCGATTCAATGAAGAGGTTGAATTTCGTGTTATCGGCGCGAAGATTCCGAACGTGCTGTCCGTCTCCAAAGAAATTTCGTTCACTTTCGTCCAGGCGCTACGGGACGTCGTCTCCGAATTTCACAACAACCGGACAAATCCGCTCTTTTCGCTTCTGAAGGGCAAGAGCGGCGATATCGACCCCGTGGCGTTCCAGGCTATCACCGACGGGGTAAAGGCATTGAATGACTCCATCGAAGCGTTGCCAGACGTGCAGGTCGTCCGGACGGATATCAGAGACACCATCAAGGATGCGGCGGGTGAGGCGTATTCGCCGTCTTCTCTTTCTATCAAGTCGGATCTGCCAGACGAAGCTGACAAGTTGTTCCAGTCGCTCAAGCTGTTCGTTGGCGAATCGGGGGAGAGCCACGAAGGACCGATCCACGAGCTGAGCCTTGGTGGAGCAAACCTGATATTCCTCACGTTGAAACTGCTTGAATTCAAGTATCAAAAGGCTAAACAGTCGATCGCCAACTTTCTGCTTATCGAAGAGCCGGAAGCTCACATTCACACACATATCCAGAAAACACTGTTCGACAAGCTCAAATACGACGACACACAGATCATTTATTCGACCCATTCGACGCACATCTCTGAGGTCAGCAATGTTCAGAACGTGAACATCCTCGGCAGAGAAGGTGATCGTTGCGAGGCATACCAGCCTGCAATTGGCCTAAACCCAGAAGAGATCGGCAACATTCAACGCTACCTGGATGCTGTCCGTAGCAACTTGTTGTTTGCCAAGAGCGTCCTCTTAGTGGAGGGCGATGCAGAAGAAATTCTCGTTCCGATCCTGATCAAGAACGTGCTAGGCGTCAGCCTTGATGAACTCGGCATCAGTTTAATTAATATCCGCAGCACTGGATTTCAGAACGTCGCGGTTCTTTTCGATGATGCCCGAATCCGGAAGCGGTGCAGCATCGTCACCGACCTTGACAAGTCCATCATTGACACAACGCCGGCGGCGGGAGACTCCGAAGGGCTGCTCCGGCGCAAGGGCAAGTATCAGGCATCCCAGGAAAAAGGGGTCGCCAGGAAAGCGTTATTGGAAGACACCTTCAAAGATAACGGGTGGGTTTCTCCATTCTTTGCCCCCCATACCTTCGAGGTCGACTTCATTGCCGCCGGCAATGCGCGTAAGGTGGTCGGCATCCTTCCTGATGTCTACAAGGATGCACCAACCATCGCGACGGCCAAGGCGGAGCTCGAATCAGCGGACATCGCGTTGTTCGGTCAGCGCGCATTGACCATGGCGGACAACTACGGCAAGGGATGGTTTGCCATCTTGCTGGGAAAGAAGATCGATCCGCAGACCGCCATTCCGAAGTACATCTTGGACGCCATCGCTTTTGCGCATCCGGTGGTCACTAAGGAAGTCTGGTTTAACGTGCTGAGCTACCGCGTGAACTACATCGATGCAGAAGATATCTTCACTGCGTCTGCCGTATTCGACGACTTTAGGGCCAAGCTGCTGGCCTTCCGAAATGGAGACATCGACTTCGTCGGCATCCGAAACGAGATGCTTGCCACGTTCCCAGATGATCGCATCAACGATGTACTCGCGGTGTTCTGATCATGTTCATGTGGAACAAAGATGATCTGAATCCCGAGCAGGAAGCAGCCATTCTGAAGCCAGGGAGCGTCTTTCTCATCGCTTGCCCGGGCAGCGGGAAAACGCGCACGCTCACCTACAAAATCGCCTATGAGTTGTCCAGGCTGAAATCGAACAAGCAGTTTGTCGTTGCCATCACTTATACGCACCGTGCCGCCGACGAAATCCACGAGCGCATTGAGAGCCTTGGGGTGGATACATCCCGATTATGGATAGGAACGATACATTCGTTCTGTCTTGAATGGATATTGAAACCGTACGGCATCTATCACGAAGCGTTGGATCGAGGCTTCCGTGTGATCGATCAGCATGAGCGCGAGAAAATCCTGGAGGCATTGTGCAAGCCTTACCAGAAGCCAAAAATAACATTCTGGGATTGTGAGTTTTATTACACCGAAACTGGATATGTGCTCTCCTGCCCACAAGATTGGAAGCATTCGGGTCTTCACGTCATATTGGGCAAGTATTTTGAGATTCTGCACGAAAGTCGGCAGCTAGACTTTGAGCTCATTCTTTACTATGCGTACCAACTGATCGCACGTCATCCTGCGATCAGCACTCTTCTGGCACAGTTGTTCTCTTTCGTGCTGATCGACGAGTATCAGGACACCAAACGAATTCAGTATTCGATCATCACCGCCATTCTGAAAGCTGGTCAAGGTGCGACCAAGGCCTTTATTGTCGGAGATCCTAACCAGGCGATTTATCAATCGCTTGGCGGATATCCGATTGCCTTCGAGGATTTCAAGGCGATGGCCAATATCGATTTGGACGAACTCGAACTGTCGCGGAACTACCGTTCTTCTGAGCGCATCATTGAGTACTTCGGAAACTACAACGTTCACAACACACGCATCGAAGCCGCATCCGAGGACAAGGCGTACCCAAGCCTTATTTCATTCGACGACACAGTGAGCAAAAATGATCTGGACGCTGAGCTCATCCGGCTCATCCGTTTCAACATTGAGACTATGGGCATCTCACCTCACGAGGTGTGCATTCTCGCGCCACAGTGGACGCATCTTGCAAGCATGACACGTCGTTTGGTCGCCAGCATGCCGGAGTACTCATTCGATGGCCCCGGTATGGTTCCCTTTGCACGGGACACAGAGAATTTCTGGTACAGGCTTTCTAAGATTGCACTTACTCAGGCATCGCCGGGAATGTATGTGCGCAGACTGCGGTGGGCCGGGGAGATTCTGAATGACCTAGAGGCGGCCGGGGCTAGCGTGTCGAAGCTCACGCGGAGGTCCTTGTTGAGGGAGTGCAATGCAATTAAGATCGATGAAACAGATGGTCTTACCTACTTGAGCGCATTTTTCGAGCGTCTGTTTGCAAACTTAGCAATCGACTTTCGCCTTTTCACGCTGCTTCAAGAGCATCACGTTGCCTTCTTCGATAGTTCGCAAGCCCGGGTAAATCGATTGAAGAGTGAAGGTAGCGAATTTATAGGCGATATTGAGACATTCAGGAAGGTATTTCAGCATAGGACTGGAATCACCATCTCGACGATACACGGCGTCAAGGGAGCCGAGTTCGATGCAGTGATCGCTTATGCATTATTAGAAGATATGGTGCCGCATTTCAATGATCCGAACGGTCAAGAAAGCGCGATGAAATTGCTGTATGTCATTGGTTCGCGGGCAAGGAAGAACCTGCACCTTGTTTCGGAACGAGGTCGAGTTCGCCAGTATTCTGGCGAAGAGTATCAAGTAACTCGCAAGCTTGCCTCATGCAGTTTTGGATACGATCAAATTCCATAGAAATCACGAGTAGCGCAACCGCGCTCTCTATGGGATGCCCTACAGCTTTGTTTAGCGTTTGGCTGAATCATCTGCGCGCGGCTCGCTCTGCATGCCCTGCTGTCGCCAGCTCAACATGCAAGCGGAGCGCGCAGGCCCGGATCACAGTGTCGGGCCGTGGAGGGCTGGCGAATGCCAGTCCCGTCAGGGATGAGCGAATAGCGAACGTGGAGCAGCGCGATCCACAAAGTGGAGACGCTCAAGGTTCCGTCGCTTACTATTTGGACTACGGCGAGTTGAGTAAAAAATATGAAAAATATCTTTGAAGAAATCAATGAATTTTCTTCGGAAAAAATCGCGTTATTCAGCTTTGGGAAATTTTGCTACGTCTTTCTTAATAAAGACCCGATCTTTGTCAAGAAATTGCTTCCCCTCATCCAAACCTCTCTGGCAAATGAGAGCTTTCAGGCAGACGTAATGCGTGCTTATACGGAGGGCTGCATGAATGAAAAGGCGGCCATTCTGAAAGAATTTGAAGCCAAACGCGACCATCCAAACGCAGCCAAGTTTTATGGGCCACAGCTTGATCTAGTGGACAAGCGATTGGCTATAAAGACAATCCAGCATTTAATGGACTACTTAAATAATTATCTCAACGAGTATCCGGGATCGCTAGAAATTCTCAACAATTCCTACAAGCATATCCATGACGAAGATGGTGTTTCGTACATAAAAGAAAATTACGCAAATTATCGCATTGGCTGCATTTTTTATTCCAAGCACCAATCAATCATGGGGAGGGCTGAGATGCTGGAGCTAAAATATTCCAAGGTAGTTGAACGTGAGTACGAGAAAATTGGAATTGACATAAGAAAGGAAGATGCTCAGTTCTCTAAATATAGTCTTGTCAGCCTGAACGAGAATATTCAGATATTCAACGACAAGGATAGTCAGACAATACGCGATGAACGCATAGGGCGACACTTCTGGATAAAAGTTCCGAGGAAGCTGCTTACCTCTATCGAGGAACTCATTGAAAAAGGAATGCTGTCCGAAATAGCATTCAGGATTGATTACGTCTCCGATTATGTCCCTGCAATGGAGGAGATGGAGTTTGGCGCTCCGTTGCGATTGAAAATATCTTCCCTTCCTAGATTGTCAAAGTTCTACTCCACCGATAAATATGAGAACAATCTATGGATTCACCATGACGCAGAGAAGCTAAGTTTGACTTTTGAAGAATTGATGGAGGACTTTGAGGTGGCAGGCGACGACGTCGTAACGCAAGTCATCCATCTTGAATACAGTTCAAAAGGCGATGATTTTTTTATAACTCACTTGGATCACGAATTTATCGTATATACGTTGGATAGCTATCAAGAAAGATTGAGCAATGCCAACATCAAGGGGCATAGAAAAATAAAGACATTCAAAATAGATAACTCAATGATCCCGTTTGATATAAATATTAGCGGGGATCTTTTTCTGTTTCAGGTTCTCGGTAATGACTCCAACTTATTGATAGTGTTTTATGTTCAGATAATGCCCGATGACTTTGTCATGCAGCTCCACCGATTTTGAGAACGACAGCGACTTCCGTCCCAGCCGTGCCAGGTGCTGCCTCAGATTCAGGTTATGCCGCTCAATTCGCTGCGTATATCGCTTGCTGATTACGTGCAGCTTTCCCTTCAGGCGGGATTCATACAGCGGCCAGCCATCCGTCATCCATATCACCACGTCAAAGGGTGACAGCAGGCTCATAAGACGCCCCAGCGTCGCCATCGTGCGTTCACCGAATACGTGCGCAACAACCGTCTTCCGGAGCCTGTCATACGCGTAAAACAGCCAGCGCTGGCGCGATTTAGCCCCGACGTATCCCCACTGTTCGTCCATTTCCGCGCAGACGATGACGTCACTGCCCGGCTGTATGCGCGAGGTTACCGACTGCGGCCTGAGTTTTTTAAATGGCGGAAAATCGTGTTGAGGCCAACGCCCATAATGCGGGCGGTTGCCCGGCATCCAACGCCATTCATGGCCATATCAATGATTTTCTGGTGCGTACCGGGTTGAGAAGCGGTGTAAGTGAACTGCAGTTGCCATGTTTTACGGCAGTGAGAGCAGAGATAGCGCTGATGTCCGGCAGTGCTTTTGCCGTTACGCACCACCCCGTCAGTAGCTGAACAGGAGGGACAGCTGATAGAAACAGAAGCCACTGGAGCACCTCAAAAACACCATCATACACTAAATCAGTAAGTTGGCAGCATCACCCAGGTTCTCGATTCGTATTTAAAAAATGATGACTTGATTCGTGAATATTTTGAAAAAATTAACTGACTTTATAGTTTGAGATATTTAATTAAAACAGCGATCGGCATAGAACATGGCGCTGCTGCCCGCGATAATCATGTGATTGGGCGCTCGCGCCCACTAGCCCCAGCGCATCCTTGAGCCGCAGGCCAGTTCCTTATCGGCCTATGGCGATTCCACACTAGCATGGAGCCTCGATAGAGCAAGAGATCCGTTGCCACATGCTCGTGCTGTGGTTTGGGTGTACGGTTGGACAGATGCTGCTGTCAGGACTTCTCGCCAGGCTGCCGCTGCTCGATCTGCAACCGCGCCCGTTCGGTCGCCTGCTGCAACCGCTCCCCCAGCACCGCACGCGGCGGCAGGGTCGTCAGGTATTCGGCTACGTGGATGCCCGACTTGTCCAGCTCCAGCAACTCGATCTGCTCTGACTTCTTGCCGGTACAAAGAATGATGCCCAGCGGCGAGGCTTCCTCCGGTTCGCGTTCGTGCTTGTCGAGCCAACGCAAATAAAGCTCCATCTGCCCCTTGTATGCTGCCTTGAACTCGCCGATCTTCAACTCCACCGCCACCAGCCGCCGCAGCTTGCGGTTATAGAACAGCAGGTCCAGGTGGAAATCCTCGTCGTCGATCTGGATGCGTTTCTGCCGGGCTAGGAAAGAGAAGCCCGCGCCCAACTCCAGCAAAAAAGACTCCATTTCGCGGATGATCGCGGCTTCCAGGTCGCCTTCCTGCCAGGTATCGCGCAGGCCCAGGAAGTCGAGGATGTACGGGTCGCGCATGACCAGCGCCGGCGACATGCGCTGCGCATCGCGCATCGCCGCCAGCTCTTGCGTGATCGTCTCGTCCGGCTTCTTGGACAGCGCCGTGCGCTCGTATAGCATCGAGTCGATGCGCTCGCGTAGCGTCCGCACGCTCCAGCGTTCGGCGCTGGCCATTTGCACGTAGTAGTCCCGCTGGAGCGGGTCTTTTAGCGGCAGCAGCGCCACGAAATGCGACCAGCTCAATTGTCGTGACAGCGTCACGACAATTGGCTCGTCCGAGAAGGTGGCGGCGAACTGCACCATCCGGCGCAGGTTCTTGTCCGCGAAGCTACGTCCGTAGTCGCGGACAAGCTGCGCCGCCAGGGTCGGCAGGATTTCGTCGCCGTACCCGGCCCGCTGCCCGGCAAGCACTTCCGTATGGATGCGCTGGCCAATGCGCCAGAACAGCAATGTCAGCTCGGCATTGACCGCCGAGGCGACGCGCTGGCGCGACGCTTCGATCAGTGCCCGGATGTCGCCCAGCAGCGCGGGCGGCGCTGCTGGCGCTGAGACGGATGCCTTGCGCCGGGTCATGCGGCCACCTCCTTGGCTCCCTGCATCCCGGTGATCGTCTTACGCCGATTCGCCACCAGTTCGGCCGCCTCTCGCACCGGCTTATCCTCGGTGTGGACGTAGCGCATGAACATGACGACGGTCTTGTGCGCCGTTAGCGCCATGCCGACCTTGACCGGGATGCCCGAATTGGCAATGTCGGTCGCCGAACGGTGGCGGATGCCGTGCGTGCCCACGTGCGTAGCGCCAGCCGCCTTGAGCGCACGGCTCCAGCCACCGTAATACTCGCCCGTGGTTAGATGCTTGCCAGCGTGGCTAGGAGAAGGCAGCACATAGCGGCTACCCTCCTGCCGGGGTGCCGTCGAGAGTAGCCGATAGGCTTCCTCGCTCATGGGCTTAGACATGCCGCCTGTCTTGCTGTCAGGCCAGACGACGCGCCGGTTCTGCAAGTCAACCCAGTTCCATTCCAGCGCGATGATTTCCGAGCGGCGGCCGGCGAACTCGAACTGCAGGCGGATTCCCAAAGGGATGACGTAGTTCTCCAGCCCCTCCGACTCGATCTTGTCGAGCTGTCGGAACAGGTTGCCCATTTCTTCGTCGCTGATGAGGTGAGTCGATTTGCCGGCAGGGAACATCGGGACGTGACGGCAAGGGTTGGTACCGTCGGGCCGATAGCCCCATACCTCGGCCATGTTGAACATCTTGCGCAAGACGCTGAATACCTTGTTCGCCTCGGTCTGCTTGTACGAAAGCTTTTCCATCAGTCCGGCGATTTCAGGACGCTTCACGTCCTGAACTTTCTTGCGTCCCAGCAGCGGAATAATGTTGCGATTGATGACAGCCTGATAGCCGGCTTGGGTGCTGAGCTTGTTGCGCTTCTTGGAGTAGTCCTCCATGAACTTCGTGCATAGCTCCTTGATCGTAGGTGCCTGGCGCGCCTCCGCCTTCTCTGCGGCGGGATCTCCGCCTCGGCGGACTTGGGCCAGCCATTCCTGCGCCAGCGACCGCGCCTGTTCGACGGTCAGCTCCCCGTACAGTCCTAGCGAGGGCTTGCGGCGCTCGCCAGCGTTCGTCCGGTACTGGAGCATGAACACCTTGCGACCCGCCGGGGTAATCTTGCACAGGAAGCCGGGGACCAGCGTGTCCCGGAGTTCGACGGCCTCTGCCTGGGGTTGCGCCGCATCGACAGCGGACTTAGTGAGTTTGATCTTAGCCATGATGACTCCTTGGAAAGACCTGGATTCCAAGGGCCGGATAGGAGTCAGGCGGTCGGAAGTCAGGTCAGGTTTCGGAAAGCACCGGCATATGTTGAACTCGCTTAAGTCATTGATAAACCTGCTGTATCGGGCTGTAGCGTAGTCCAGCGAATTTCGGTGCTGGAGTCATGGTGAAATAAAAAAGCCTCCCGTTTAGGCGCCTCTTAAGGATGGGTTTTCGTGGCTAAAGATGAAAAGCAACACGCTTCCCGGTTAGGAGAGTTGCCCAAATCCACTATGCCGGGTGAATGATGTGTTGATCCATGCTGACGGGTAGGTGTATGGGCAGATCCGCAGAGAGCGGCAGGCCAGTTTCATTTGCGGTTTTAGTGATGGGACATCAGGTTATCCACAAAAACGGTGCATAAACCTGTGACCGGAATCTGGATAAGATGGGATAATCATCATCGCGGTGCCATTACCTTGAAAGGGTGACCCGGTACCGGGTCACCCTGCCTCGCTTTTACTTCAGTTCCTCGATATTCAGCATAAATTCTGACGTTCCGCTGACGCCGGAAATCGATGGGAAAATCGGGAAGCTGCGGCTGTCACCCAGACCCAGATCCAGCTGAACGTTTTTGCTCTCCCCTGGTGCTGCGGAAACCCCATTCACCGTAACGCCGAAGGCCGCATCCTTACGTACCGTCAGTATCGCGTCCTGTTTCCCTGTTGCGATAGAACCGTCCTTCTTGCGCAGCTGGCTGGCATACAGTACAGCCAGCGGCGTGTTGTCGGACGTTTTCAGGGCGGTACTGACGGAGATGGTCTTAAGGTTCTCCAGACGTACCAGGTTGTTCGGCAGGTAGTTAAATTCGACGGCGCTTTCTTTAACGTTGTTCATCTCGTCTTTGGCATACACGGTCAACGTGTAGGTTTCACCGTCATTAAGTGACGGGAAGATCTTCGGGTAATTCGGTGTATAGAGATCATTTCCGAGATTTACCCAGGACAACTCAACAGCATCAGATACCGGTCCACCTCGAAGCGTCATGCGAGTTAACGAGGGTTTGGTCAGAGTATCTGCGAGCTGAATTCGGACGTTTTCCAAGCCGAACACTGTCACGTTGCTGGTGATAGGTTTGTTTTCGTAGTTGATACTGATGGACGGCGGCGAGTTATCGACCGTCACGGTTTTGTAGGCTAAGCTTCCCGTGTTGCTGAAAGAATCCTGGGCGTTGAGCTGCACGTTATAGCTGCCCTCCGGGATCTGTTTCAGGTTGAAGTCGTAAGTATAATTCCCGGTTGCTGTGTTACGCCCCGTTTGTTTTCCTGTCACGTTGATATCCGCGTTATTGCGGGATTTGTCAGACAACCACACCCGGCTCAGTTTAACGGCATCGAAATACCATCCGTCTCCTGGCTCGTTGACGAATACCTGAAGAATGTTGGTCGCATCATTGTAGTTGTAGCCAGTAACTGTGGGCCCCTTTGTATGCCAGGCGATGTTTTCCCAGAGCGGCATGAAGAAGGTGGACTCGGTTGTCGAACGCACTTCATAGGCAGTATGTATATAGCCGGTGGTACCGTTTGTAATCGCCTGTGTCAGGTCGACAGTACACGACGTTGACCCGGCAGGGATCTTGCAGGTGGCACTGCCGGTAATTGCTTGTTCGTAGGGGCGTGCTTGCACAGTGAAACGGATCTTGGTTAGGTTCACCGGCATATCTGAAGCCAGAAAATTTTTCCAGTCGACGCTATTGAACCAAGTGCCGTCAGACTTCTGTCGCTCAATCGCAGGACTCCCCCACGCAGGACTTTTTACCGCCGCCGGGTCCCAGTTCAGCCAGGAGGCGTACTGAGTCAGACCGCCACCGGCCCATTGGTACCTGTTCACAGGGCGATAGTAGTTTCCATCCAGAGTACCCTGTGGGAGCTTCACTTCTACGTACACATAGGTCGTGTCTTCTGAAATAACCTTAGAGCCGCCATAATTGTTAAGAATGGTGATGCCGCCGTTACGGTATGGCTGCCAGTTAGTTCGGGGAATACGAATGACCATCCGGTACGGGTTTTCGAGTACAGAGAGCCCCCGCACAAACGGTACGTACCCTGAAGAGATCCCTGGAACCACACTCGTACTGACTCGTGAGTCATGGACCGCAAAGGGCGTATATTCACCTATCTGGTCATCAAATAAAAAGCGCTGCGGAGGAATATTCAGCGTGTTTCCGGCCTTATCAGTGATGATAAAATTGAAGGTGAATTCTTCATTGAGATCGCTGGTGGGCATGCCAGGTTGAGTGACCGCTTCCTTTATCCAGGGGTAAAAGGCACGTTTTGCCGCCGTGTCGTAGCTGAGTGTATTATCGGAAACGACTGTTCCATTGCTGCGCTTGATGACCAACCGGATCTTGTCTATGCCATACGCATCATCAACGCCGTCAGCAAAGATGGAAAACTGGCCAGAACCTCCGCGACCGAGCTCCCAAAGTGGTCCACTCAGGACCATGTCATAGCCTGCGTTCTGGCTTGGGTATATGCTGGTGTACTTCGGCGCTGTAGTATCGATGGTGAAACGATACGTTGTGGAACTTACGACGGCTTGCTGGAGATCTAGCGTGTCATTGATTACCGTGAAAGACCCTTCACCAAGTGCAGGTAACCCCATGTCCTTTCCGTAATACTCTGTGCCGTCGGCAGCAACAATGCGGTCTGCAACACTTATCTTGGCCGTTAGTCCCGAATACATAACCTTTTTATCACTGTCCCTGGTTACAGTCACACGTTCGTACCGGTCTAGACCGGAAATTAAGTTTAGGGTCAGGGCGCCAGCCGGATTGAGATAGCTCTGCGTTGCAGGCTTAAGCGTCATTGCCAGCTGATTGGTGTCGGTATAGGAATAACTGAAAATCTGAGCCGCCGCCGGATAAGTTGAAGAGATGGCCGTGGCAATGATACAGCCTGTCAGTATTTTACGCATGTGATGCTCCCGGGATGTATTTGTCCCTATTTTACAAAATCATTTCTTCTGACCTTGCTGGTTATCAGAGGTATTTCATAGCTTTAAACTTTTGAAAATGTCCGTTATAACAACTTTGGCGAGGTAAAAATTGGCAACGGATTGACTATTGAGATGGATCTTCACCAGGACGAGAAAAAGTGACTTTTCGTACACGAACAAGTAAGCAAGAATTCATGTTTTGATGTAAATGCCACAGTGCGGGAACTGAAAGATATGGGTGGAGGTTTGGCTATATTTCAGCAAGGTGCCGACTTAACGACACCCCAAAATTATTCAGAACTGCGGGAATTCCACGGCAAACTCAGATGTACCAGAAACGCCACTCTTTCCTGGTGTGACAGAATAAATACGTTCTTCACCCTGCCCCATATCAAAAATGATTGCCTTTGTCTCTCCTGGCGCAACGGTTACGCCAGCTACACTTACCGGGAAGTCAGCATCTTTCCGCACGGACAGCGTACCGTTTAACTGCCCAGTAATGACAGAACCATCCTTTCGGCGAAGTACGCTTGTCCGGATAAAAGCCAGTGGCTGGTTATCCGTGGTCTTTAGTGCAGCCGCAGTAGCAAGGGTACGTAGCCTGTCCAGAGTGATCATGTTTGCTGGTTGATAGAGGAAATTGAGCTTTTTCGAGGACCGGTTTCCAGAGGCATCGACTGCGTGAGCTTCAATTGTATAAATGCCATCCTCTTTTGCTATTACGGGAAAGATACGCGGGTACTCTGGCGTATAAACTCCTGAGCCCTGACTGGAATAAGCTAATGTCACCTGTTCACTGTTTGGTCCACCGCTCAACACCAGTGATTCAAGCGAGGCGTCACCTGAAGGGTCAGCTACACTAATTCTGAGGTTTTCTAGTCCCTTAACCAGTTTGCCTTCAGGATCATCATTCAGATACCGGTAGGAAATTAGAGGGGCAGTGGAGTCAATGGTAAGCAAATCATTTATCACGTAGTTTGCCGTGTTGCCCACAAGATCTCTTGCATAGGCGGACAGAACGGTATATTTGCCGTCCGGCAGATCAGCATAGGAAATGACCGCGTTTTTTGTTTTAAAATCACTCTCTGTCCATGTCCTGGCGGGTAGGTCAATCACATTCCCCGTTTCGGTTTTAAGCACCACGCCAAATTCTCGGGTATCCCATGCTCCTATTTGCCATCCATTTATCCGGTCATCATCAGTAACCGTCATGGTTACATTTTTATCCATACGGTTAATTTTTACGGCGTTAATAACCGGTGGGTTGTTATCCCAAATCACTACGAATGCCCCAGCCAGATTATCATAAATAGCAGTACCGTCTTTACCTGAGACCAGATGGATGTATTGCATCCCCTTATCGGAAGTAAAGGTATAATCCACGTTCATGGTACAACCAGTGCTTCCTACCGGGATAAGGCAGTACCAGTTACGGTTCGAATTAGCTGCAACCCGTTGTACATAGTTACGAGGTTCGGTAGTCACGCGTATTTGGGTAAATTTGGCAGTTCTTACATTCCCAGTAGCACTGCTCCATTTACCGGTATCACTACGAAAAATTTCTTTGCTTGTGACCTTTGGTGCAAGTTCCATGGTTGGGGAAGGAGTGAAAGATAACTCAGAGTGATGGTACCGACGAACGCCTCCCGCAAGTGTCTGGAATTCGTGATAAATATCACCGGTACTGGGGAAAACAAAATTGAACGAATAAATATTATATGTGCTGTCAGAACTTTGATAATTGGCATCTGCCCACCCAAAGCTTGTTTTATTAGCAGCAGTAAAGTTACTTTTATTCCTGAGTACCCGCAATGATATTGGATTACTGTAAACAGTTATCCCAGCTGAGTAGTTTTCCCAGGTATTTGTCCTGGTATTAAGCACCTGTAGAACAGAAGGAGGGTTGACCCGATCAATCACACTTTGTCTGCTTACTGATGCTTTATTTCCTGCCTTGTCATAAACATAAAGGCCCATACGGTATTCAGACTGAGAAGCTGGCGCCAGGGCTGGATCGCTCGCAGTAGTATTTTGGACGGTTACTGAATTATCGACCAGGTTAATTACAGCCCCTCTCTTTCGTTCAACGCCGTTCGAATCGACAAGAAAGTACTCAGCCCGGTCGAGACCAGAGCGACTGTCTGAAAGGCCTGAAAAGACGAGAGCCTGAACAGAGGCATACTGCATACCTGAAGGAACGCTGGTAAAGATGGCTTCGCTACCATATTGCCATCCATTTCGCGTATATCCAATTGTGCTAGTTTTAGGGGGAGTGCGGTCGATAGATATAACGTAGTCCCGGCGAGAAATTTCATTATTTTGGAGATCTGTGATCACTTCCCTCAGGGTGTAATTATCTTCACCAAACGCAGGGACACTTAACCTTTTTCCATAATAGTCATACCCGCTACTGGAGGTCATACGGTCATCAACCGTAACTTTGCTACTTTTCGTGCTCCACAAGCTTGCACCGTTGACATTAAGTAACGACAACTGGACGTACCGGTCTAAGCCGGAGATTACATCAGCCTCGAATGAGGTTGCTGGATTAATCCACTGCACAGATGGAACAACAATCTTTGGTTGATTCTGAGTGTCATTGAATCTTAACTCTGCAATCTCAGCTTGTGCCGTAAACGAAAAAGCTATGAGTGGTGCTAAAAGTATCGCCCTGCATTTCATGATTATCCTCCCCCAGTCAGGTATCAATAATACCAAGTGAGCAAGGCTAACTTTTCTGGGAAGGGGATATAAAAAACAAGAAAAAAAGAGTGAAATGTTCGCCAATAAAAGCAGGAATGCGAAGTGCTTAACATGCACTATTAATCACAGTTTATCTCATCCTGAGTAATAACCACTGCTCGGGCTCCCCGCTATCTTGTAGGGAGCCCATAAAGGGAGCAATCTGTACCAACTCCTTTAACAGGTTAGTTTTCAAACCAGGGCGAATCGGCAGCGTTGGCGGAGTCTTCACTTTGCGGTGACTCTCCCAGAAATTGCACTTCATGTACCGGTTTACTTTTCCCCAGGCTCTGCTGGAAATCATCCATCATAAATTCAACATCATTTTGGTCCTCTGGCAGGCCAGGTGAGATTTCAGACATGGTCTTTCCTTCAGTTAAAGGCATTCTACATACAGAACACGGACGGAGACGGCAGTGTTGTCAAACTCGTTATCGAAGGTGTCCATCCATTCAGCACGGTATCCCTCGCCCAGCAGGTTATCGATCCCCTGAAGGGATAGCGGCAGGACGGCCGCTAAACGCCCGCCGGAAACGAGATGAGACGCAGCGGCCAGTAGATGGAGTTTAGCCCGGTTGTCAGCAAAAGGTGGGTTCATCACCACGCAGTCGAATTTCTGATTTGGGTTCGCTGCTGACCATGCCAGAAAATCGGCCTCCGTTGTATCGTAACCTTTAGCTCGGGAGACCAGACAATTTAGTGTATCCAGTTCGATGCCGGTAACGTTGACGCTCTTAGGAAAACATTGCAGCAAATCCCCGTGCCCGATGCTTGGCTCTAGCAGTCGCTCCCCCTCCCCGGTCGCAATAATGGATGCGACGTATTCACTGAGTCGCAGCGATGAAGGGTAAAACTGGTGGGATACAATATCGGGCATGGCACCCATATGACCGATGAAGCGCATCACTTCGGTCGGGTCATAATCAAATGTCACATGGTAGCTAGTAATCCGGGCACCGAGGAACCGCAGAACCTCCGCGTTCACCTGCCGCGTTTTATCAGCGAACTCACCGGCATAACCGAGCGATGTCCAGCTGGACCATTCCTTTTCATTCCGAGTGAATTCCAGCTCTGCGAGCTGCATCCGTGAATGAAAATCGATGCAGCGTTTCAGTGCCGGGAACTCCTGCAACGTGGCTTTGTAATGGGCTAAGCGTTCAGTAGGCAGCGCCAGAGGGACAATGGCAGCAAGAATGTTGTTAAGCCGTTCTGCAATATCAGGATGTACATCAATGTGCATCGAACCATTCTTGTAAACCCGAAAACGAATACTGTTGCCATCCAGGCTGATCCAATTTCTGAACCCAGCATGACCAACCATATTCTCAACCATTTTTTTCGTGTCATAGACCGGTTTAACTGTTTCTCCCCGGAAATAAGAACAGATCACCCGCAGTTCCGACAGTGGCATGAGTCCTGATTCTTTGAATTCAACTTTAAGTTTTACCCACTTGTCTTTCACCCCTTCACAGACACCGACGGTGATCATGCGGGTTGAGAAACCAAAAGCTTTATTGGTTTTGTGGTGACGGCTTAATGATTGAAAAACGGCATAGACGCGCTCTTTAATGAACTGATGCCGGTCATTGAGCAATGTGACAACCGTGGCAACTACTGCGTCGAGTGTAAACTCAGGGATCTCTTGCGGAGGCCGGTGATACCGGTCAGCAGTAAATTGCTTGTCCCATTCGTTCTTTTTTTCGTCAGACATCACGGACAGCACATCGGTAAGGGCCATTACCCGCTTCCAGTACTCAGAACGAAGTGCATTTTCTGCGTACAGGGCATCTGTTTCTGAAATGAGATGGTTATAGCCCGAGAGGTAGGAATAGAGCTTCTGATTTCCGTATTTCATAAACTGAGTGGACATGGACCTCAGTAAACTAAGCTCTTCGTTATAGGATTCGACCTGGCTGGCAATGATGCCAAGCTCTTCCCGCATTTCGGGCAGAAAGTTATCCTCGTTAACACTGAGGCCAGTTAGGGGCATACAAGCGACCAGAGAGTTCCCTGGGGCGCCAATTTGGGGGAAATTAGATTCAACAGCAGACATAGTATCAGTCCTTTATGTAGGAATTATCTATTACCAGGATATCAACCTCGTTCAAAAAGCTAATAGGTTGGGCGACATAAAAATCTCGAAAGTTGCGCTGCGGGAGGTAGGACAGACAGATGTCGTTTTAATGAAGAGAAAGCGTGCCGGAGACAGGACAAAAAAAAGCCCCTACTTAGTAGGGGCAATGGGCGAGAGCCTGGGTGGCTCGTTCTTGAATATCGTACTTCTAATTATGTGCTACTCATAAGTTGAAATGCTTAATTCAAGCCTGTGCTGGTGGTGCTTCAGATTGTGGTTCTCCGCCAGTATTTGTGTTTTTCGCGGATTTGTAAGTCACTTTCTCCCCTTTCAATCGAGCTTGCCGATTTTCGACCCGGCGAAGCTGCTTGTTTTCTGCTTCAGTGATCTCACTTTGCAGGTTCTTGAGCATCTCCAGCATGCTTCGGTTCAACGTAAAGGAAATTTCTTCATCTTCGCTGGAGTCGGTCACTTCGGGAAGTTGGATATCACCGAGTTTCTGCAACAAACTCGTAGTGATGAGTTTGACCCCTTCTACGGCTTTTGTGGCGAGAACAGGTGGAACACGTGCCGGTTTAAAATCGGAAGGGACAACACGAATACTGCCACGTGGCGTCTTCTTAATCTTGATACCGCTTGAATCAGCTTTCTCAAGCTCGGCGATCATTTTTTCGATACGAGAGATGGCTTCCGTTTCACCGAACTCATCAATAAGGGATAGGACTGCAACATAGGAAATAGCATCGGCATGGATTAATTTTTTGATGTAGACAGAGCATCCGGTCAGACGAATGAGAGCAGCAATGGTTGTACTACTCTTGCCCTCACGTTCGGCAATACGATCAAGCGACCATCCGCCCAGCGCCTGAAGACGTCTGTAGGATTCACCCAGTGCCACTGGAGAAAGAGCCAGACCACGGTTCCCGTCAATTGTCGTCAGTTCGCAGCTGATCTCATCGGCTTTCATCTCGATGCAAAGAATGGTGAGGTCAGTATGTCCTTCTGCCTGAGCCATTAAAGCCGCTTTTAAACGGCAATGGCCCTGGCAAACGTACGGAATACCGTCTTTGATCAGAACGCGTATAGGGTCAACGTAATCACCCCGGATGAATGCACACTTGATGTTATTGAGATGATCTACGACTTCCGGCAGCTGGTAATATGCCTCCCCCATCCCCATCTCACGGGAGTTGAAGCCTGGCGAGATTTGAACCACTGAAGGGTTGATAGCCCAAGCTTTTTGTTCAGTGACTTCATTACAAAGGTCAGGGTTCGCGTCGCGGAACTGCTTCATGCCACTGACGAATCGGCCGGAACCTGTCACTGTTGAAAATGACACGAGGGGTGATTTAAAGACCCGTGAGTTAGTTTGCTGGGAATCAGTCATCAGATCACTCATAGATACTCCGTTGTATTCTTTTTTGCCATACCTTTCATCTGTGCGTGAATACTACCGGAAAAAAAAATCTCACTTTTTCGTTAAAAAGGTACTTTTGGGGTTTATTCCGAATTTCGCGAAGCAAAACGTTCTGATGCTCAGACCTAAAAGATTAAATAAACAATTAAAAACAAATGTTTATGCGAGCTAAGAAGGTAGTTAACTTTTTTGCCAAAAAGTGAAAAAAAATAAAAAAATGTGTCGGAATGAAAATTTCTTTCACAACACCCGCGATTTTCCCTGCTTAAACCTTGTTGGTTGTAATCCGGCTTTCGGTACCATAAGGGTGACATACCGATAATGCTTAAAGGAGAATACGCGTTGCGAAAACATACACCAATCATCAAATGGGCGGGGGGTAAAACCAAACTGATGCCATTCATCAGTCAGCATTTCCCACATGATCAGAGCCGTCGGTGGGTCGAACCACTTATCGGCGGGGGCGCTGTGTTCCTTAACATGTTTGCCACCGATGCACTCTTGGCAGACAGTAATCCGGATCTAATCAATCTGTACCGCAACATCCAGCGGAATAAATCGGCATTCATCAGAGAAGTGAATCTTCTGGCGGAAAGGGAATTTGATAAAGAGGATTACTTAAAGCTGAGGAACACGTTTAACAGCACCAGTTTGGATGATGCCCCGCTGCAACGAGCAGTCCTTTTCTACGCAATGAACCGACTCGGATATAACGGCCTGTGTCGTTACAATCTGAAACGTAAGTACTCAGTTCCGTGGGGGAATCGATCCAAGTTAACTCTGGACCCCCAGAAAGTCGATTATCTCTCATTCAGACTTTCTGGCGTTGAGCTGACAACCGCAGATTTTGGTCTGACGTTGGAGAGTGCTGGTGGTTGTGACCAAATTTATTGCGATCCGCCTTATGATAAAATCAGCAAAACCAGCTTTGTCAGTTATGACGGCATACCGTTCAATAAGAGCGCACATGTTAAACTGGCGGATATGCTGGTGGCAGCTCATCGTAAAGGGGCTTCAGTGGCCATATCCAACAGCTTGACTCCCTTTACGCTGGAGCTCTATGAAGAACGCGGTTTTGAAATTCATACTCTCAATGCTTACCGTTCTGTCGGCAGTCAATCAAAATCGCGAAAAAAGGAAAAAGAGATCCTGGCTGTCCTTCGTTAAGTGACAGTCAGTGGTTAGTCGATCGGGCTTATCCATTCCTCAAAGCTCAAAACTTCGGAATGGTCCCGACTGGCATAAGGAATAAACTGAAGCTCTTCGATGGACCGCTCCCCTCTCTTACCTTCACAAATAAACGATATAAGCCCCAGATCTGCAAGTTGGGTAAGAACATGCATGATTCGTACGTTCACCGTCTGCAACTGAAGAGCGTTAGCAATATCGGTAATTTTATGGGAATGGCGCCGAGACTTTCGCAAATATTCAAAAATGACAAGTTGGGTATTACGTCTCTTCAATAACTTCTCGGTCATAAATTCCTGAATTAACCCCCCAAGTAACACCAAGATCGGCCGCAGCACACCAGGGAACATCAAAGTATAAGACTGTGATGTTTTGATCAGTGTAAAGGACGTCAGAAAGCTAAAGTTCAGGCGCTTCTTTGAATACGGGATATATACGGCCAATGTAGTCGACAAGTGAGTAAGTAATTCTTCCAGATGATCCAATGTGATCATTGCTGTTTTATCGGTATTACGCAGACCGTGATAATCAATAAATGCCACTCTGGCACGACTCAGCCATTCATGTATGTTAATGGATACAGTGAACGGAGCATTTTCATCGACAACGTTGGCGGCATGATCAGCGAGCTGGTTGTGGATTAGCATAGACAGCTGGTAAAACGGAAACCGGCAGGATGGATGACACTGTAGTCCCGTTAGGGTAAGTTTTGTAGTACTCGAGCCATTTAGCGGAAAAGTAACTTTCCGGGATATAATTTTTGCTGACGCTCTTGCTGACTTGCAGATGAACCCAAGTCCAAGATCATTTTGCATACATCACTCCGTTTTAACAAAATCGCCTTAACCTGAATGTTAAGGAGAATAAAATTAAATATATAATTAATAAGATTATCATTTTTAATTTAAAAGATTAGTTAATAACGGGTGTTGAATTTAAAGAAATAGGCATATTTTTCGGAGTTTAAAACCGGGTAAAAACCCGATGCGTGAGCAACAAATTTGACGTGAGTGAGTCGGCACGACAGTGCAGAAAGCCTGTGGCTAATGAATAAACACCCTGTATTTGGGAGTTCTGTTCACTACGCACTAGGCTTTGTGGTTAATTTAAACACCGTCAGTAATGCGTAGGGCACAGAGTCAAAATAGTGGATCTTTCTCACCCTTCCGGAAAGATGATAGCTATGCCCCAATAAAACATGATCCTGCACATTACCTGTTAATGCGAATCCATCATTCTGCTTTTTGCCTGTAAAAGTAAAAAAGTAGCTGTGGGAGCCTTTTGAAAAAGCAGCTCGCACTTCTGTAAAAATGATATCAATACTCACTACATCACCAATGCTGAAAGAATGCTCAACAGGTACATCAGCGTTTTCTGGCAAATCTTTAGAAACGGGTTGGTAAGTTGAGTAGAAAGATTCTAACTGACGAACTGTTAAAAAGAGATTGTTGTTTAACTGCTGTGAAATGCTTACTGCAAACTTAGAATTATCGGCTTGTAACAATGCCAGGTGCCCGCTGTGCCTACGTTTCCAAGCGTCTAGATCGGGATTGCAGCGAAATTCCGGGATAGTTTCAAGAAATTCGATGCCCTCTTTCAGTACCAGTTTTTCCTCTGTGGCCGGTGACGTTTTGCTTCCATTACATGTCACGCAGACGGCGTTTGCGATTTCTCCTGTCCCTCCGCAGGCAAAGCATTCACGTGTGATCATGGCATAATAGTGCCCATCGTTACCGTGGAAAGGCTTTACGACCGCTGGCAATAAATAACCATCGTGAGTAAAAAAAATTGAATGTTTCATTTTTTAAGGTTCTCCAGACGTCCCTCCACGATAAGTAAAGCGTCAGTCACTTTCTGTACATACTGATCATGTCCTTCTTCAAAATGATCAAAGCGCTTACCAGCGTTGATCTCAACAATGTTACGGTCGAGCGAGGCTTTCGCAATAAGTAAATCGTTAAAAGTATTAATGACGGTAAAATGTACAATCTTGTCCATAAATTATCCTCAGCTATCTACTCATTTGTCAAAAGGTCACGAATTTCGTTCAGTTCTGTAACCTTAGATTTTGGAATGATGATTGCAGTATTTTCATCATTTAGAAGACTTAATACAAGTTGAAGTTTTGCTTCATCTAAAGTGATCTTTACACTTTCATTTGTTTTTGTGATTAAAGTGTTACTGACGTTCATAAATAAATTAGAATGCTGTCCGTCTAAAATTAATTCTGTCAGTTTATTATTGTCTGACATTGTTGACCCTACATTATCAATCAAACCAATAAATTCATTTTTTAACCGTTCAGTTTTTTTATGTGAAAGACGTTTAATACCTAACGAACTGCGAGTGATAGACTTTGTTTTAATGTCTTTAGGGTTAATATGTACAGGAGGTTTTTCCTGTTCTTCGAGTGGCTCACTGTTTGTTGCTGTTTCAACGGTTGTTGGTTTCGATAAATCAAGTACGCCAGAAGATGGCACTAAAAAAGAACAGGACTCCAAGTGTGCAAGGACTTTTGCATGATCATTGGAATACTTCAACATGATTTCAATCGCGAGTGTTTTTTTAATAAGGTTTAGGCTGATTAAACGTTGCAGTTCTAAAGGCATATCAAGGATTTTAAGCTGATTGCGAATCGCTGTGCCAGACCGCTGATAGCGCATAGCAAGGGATTCAACGGTAGAGCCAAGCTTCAGGGTCTCTGCGAGTGCGTAAGCTAGTGCAACGGGATTGAGACTGTTATTCCTGTTCCCATCAAGGTTCTCTAGGTATTCTTCGATTTTATCCTTGTAGTGCATAAGTACGACTGAAAAGAGCTGGATGTCAGCTCCTTCCGCGAGAGCAAGCAATAATGCTCTGTAACGACAATGCCCTTGCCGGACAACGTACTTGGAGTCCTTCTTTACTACCTTAATTAAATCAACACGTCGCCCCTCTTTATAGGCTTGCTTGAGAGAAATAATTGCCGATTTTACTGGCTCCTGTTCGTAACAAAGATCACCGATTACCGCTTCCCGTGGATTAAATCCAGGCTCGATAATAAGATCTTTTGGGCTGATTTCAATAATCTGATAGTCGCAATGATTCATATAAGCACCTTTTTTTATTACATGATACATTAATGCTCTCAGATTCAAACAACTCTGAAGGCATAAAAAACAAAATTTCTTTTAGTGGTTAGGTATCTTACTAATTCAAAAATAGGCTGTTTTAAAAATTAAATTAAAAAGAAAATCTGAATAGTTTGAATTTATCTTTCTTAATAACTTCATGCTAACTGATATTTTTCCCGGCTGCATTCTATACAGGGTTTGTATCCAATCCTAAATTTGTAGGGCCAGAGCTCTTTCTCAGAGGGAATTTATCCCCGTTTTCCACAAGATAGATCAATTCTTTAGATCAATAGAGATCAATAGAGAACAATAAAGATCACGACCATTGTAACGTGATGATTTTTAAAAGAAATAGCAATGATCCGGCATTCAGGTGCATGCGAAAAGCATTTGATCGAATAAGAAAAGCATTTACTTGAATTGAAAAGGCATTTAGTTTAATGCGTGAAAAGCATTTGGACGAATAATCTATTCACAGCTAAATGTAGAAAGGGAAAAACATGGTGGGTAAGTTTAA
>NZ_JBLGUQ010000003.1:0-85808 GCF_050030615.1 Enterobacter cloacae complex sp. 372C4
GGAACATAAAGTGAACGGAATGACCACCACCGCCGTATGTTCCCCTCACCCTAACCCTCTCCCCAAAGGGGCGAGGGGACTGTTCAGTGCGGTAGCGCCACCGGGCTTTTTTCAGAAGCTGTAGCTCGCCCCGACCTGGAAGGTGCGGTCGCGGCCTATCCAGCAGTTGGTCGCGTCATAGCAGGTGAGCGTCTCTTTGTTGGTGACGTTCTGCGCGCTCGCTTTCAGCGCCAGCCCCTCCAGCGATGGCGCCAGTTCGCCCATGCGGTAAGATGCCGCCAGATCGTACTGCGTCGTACCGCCCAGCTTGCCTGCATCATTGGCTGGCGAGATCTCCATCGGCCCGGTGTAGCGTGCACCAGCCCCCAGCGTTAACCCTCTCAGCGGCGTGCTGTCAAAGGTGTAATCTCCCCACAGATTAAAGGCGTTCTCAGGGACCTGCGTCGGTCGTTTGCCCTGGTACTTGTCATCTTCGGTATTGATGGCGTGGGTGTAGGCATAATTGGCAATCAGCGTCAGGTTATCCGTTGGACGACTAATAGCGGAAAGCTCCGCGCCTTTCGATTCCACTTCCCCGGTCTGGCGGTAGTTGAGGAAGCCCGGATCGCTGGTCACCACATTTTTCTGACGAATGTTAAACACCGAGGCGGTGAAGGTAGTTGCATATTCCGCCAGCAGATATTTCACCCCACCCTCCACCTGCTTACTGGTGGTGGGCTTAACGTCTTTCGCGGTCAGCGTACCCTGCGGCGATACCGGTGCGAAACCTTCCGAATAGCTGATAAACGGCGAGAGACCATTTTCGAAGGCATAAAGCGCCCCCAGTCGTTTGGTGAGGCGATCCTGCGATACCCAGGCTTTGTCACCGTTTTGCAGATAGTTGGTGGTGACGGAACGGTAGTCGTCAAAGCGCAGGCTGGCCAGCACGTTAAGCCCGCCAAACGCAATCTGATCCTGAAGGTAATAGCCATTCTGCTGATAGCCGAGACGGTTTTTCTGCGCTGTTTCAAGCCCCAGCGCATCGTTATCGATCTGCGAGTGATCCGGATTGCGCATATCGATACCCGGTGTGGACGAGGCGTAACGATAATGGAAGTGAGAGTTCAGCTTCTGGTAGTCAAAGCCCGCCAGCAGATGATGTTGCCAGTCCCCCAGCGCGACGGTTCGGGTAACCTGGTTATCAATGTTGAAGCTCTGCAAATCTTCATCCGTGGTATAGGCGAAGCGGTTAAGCTGGAAGACCTCGCTGCCCGTCCCGGTGGAATAGGCGCTGCGCTGGTGGGTATCCACGTCAAAGTAGCGCGCTTTCTGGTTAAAGCCCCAGCCACTGTCAAACTCATGCTCAAAGCTGTAGCCCAGCATCCACTGGCGCTGTTTGAAGCCGCTCCACTCATCCCCGGCATAGTCACGACGATCGGCGTATTTAGACCGCAGATAGCTTAGCGGCATCGGATCAGACGGCGTCAGGCTCGGCGTATTTTGCGCCAGCGCGTCAATGGTCAGGCGCGTTTTGTCATCCGGCTGCCAGGTCACGGAGGGGGCCACCAGATAGTTTTCATAGCGCGTGGTGTGCGCCTGTTCGTCACTTTCCGTCGCTTTGCCCAGCAGACGATAGTTCCAGTCGCTGTTCGCGATCTGCCCCGTGGAATCCAGGTACCCCTCTTTCAGATTGCGGTTTCCGGTATTAAAGCCCAGTTCCGTTTTCGCCTCTTTCTGCGGCTTTTTACTCTGAATATTGACCAGCCCGCCCGGGGAGCCGCCGCCATACAGCACGGATGACGGCCCCTTCAGGATATCGACGCTCTCAATCAGCAGCGGATCGATTCGCGCTTTGGTGTTCCCGGTGACGTTATAGGGAAGTTGCAGGCCGTTGTAGAACTCCTGATCGACGTTGAACCCGCGGATTTTGTACTCGCTCATGTAAGAGGTGCTCCCGCGCACCTCCGTGGAAACGCCCGGCGCATAGCGCAGGATCTCGTTTACCGAACTGGCGTGCCGCTGCTCAATCTCTTTAGCGGCGATGGTGTTGATCACCTGCGGCGTTTTACTTTCCGCGACGGCTGATTTCGTGGCGCTATTGGTCCAGGCAGGGAGCGCGCTGCCCTGCTCTGTACCGGTTACCACGATGGTGGGTTCTTCTGCGAAAGCCTGTGTCTGCAATGCCAGCGTGACGGCGCCTGCCAACGCGCATAACGCAAAACGTGAGGTGCTCATAGTGTCGTCTTATTATTAGATGATATTGGGAACGACAATTATTATCATTTTTATTACCGAATCAATATCAGCGGAGAAAAACAGATCGTTTGTATTAAGTTTCATGCCAGCGTGCCGATAACCCAGAGACAGTCTGTCATCTATCGAGGAGCCATCTGGCGTGAGTAGCTACAGTGAGCAGTTCCTGAAACAAAATCCGCTGGCTGTATTAGGGGTGTTACGCGACCTGAAAAAGGGCGAGGTGCCGCTGCGCATCAACTGGTCAACCAGCCAGTTTATCAGCAAGATCCTGGACGTGACGGCAGAACACCTGATCGTGGATCTGGGTAGCCAGAGCGATGAAAACCGTGCCGCGCTACAGGCAGAAAACCTCTCGGTGATGGCCGAAACGCAGGGGGCTAAAGTCGAGTTTATACTGCCTCGCCTGACCACGATCGTGTACCAGGGTTTGCCTGCGTTTATCACCCCCCTGCCCGCTAATCTCTGGTTCGTGCAGCGCCGCGAGTATTTTCGCATCAGCGCCCCGCTTCACCCGGCCTACTTCTGTAAGGCGAAAATGCCGGACAAAAAAGAGATCCGCTTTCGTCTCTTCGACCTGTCGCTGGGCGGCATGGGAGCGTTGATGGATATGCCGAAGCCGGAAGGGCTGGTGGAAGGTATGCGTTTTAGTCAGATCGAGCTGGATATGGGCGGATGGGGACGCTTCTGGTTTGACGCCCAGCTGATTGCCATCAGCGAGCGCAAGGTGGTGGACGGCAAAAACGAAACCATTACCACGCCGCGACTGAGTTTTCGCTTTCTGAATGTCGGGCCAGGCGCCGAGCGCGAACTACAGCGCATCATTTTTTCACTGGAGCGTGAAGCGCGGGAACGCGCGAATAAAGTGCGCTGAAAGGCGTCGGGCAGCGTGCTGCCGCCCGACAAAGACGTTACATGGCGTCCATTGCTTTCTGTACTTTCCAGATATAACGTGGAGCCTGTGCTGACGGATGATTCTTCACAACGTGTTCGAAGAATTCATCTTTATCCATATCGTTAATTTCTTCTATCGCCTCTTTGCGATCGGATGAGAAGGTTCGGAGCAGCGCGCCAGCTCCGTTAACGTACGACACCACCAGCGCATATTGCATCACTTCCGGATCGTCAATCCCCTTCAGAATGCCATGCTCCAGAATGCTCAGGTAAGCGGTTCCCATAGAGATATTACGTTCCGGGTTTTTCAGCTCGCTGGTGGATGGCTGTCCCTTCCAGCCCATGTAGCGATAGACCTCTCTTCCCGCCGTAGAGGCTTTTAACTGCATCAGCCCCACCGCATTCGATTTACTCACCAGCGTCGGGTTCCCGCCGGACTCCACGGCGATGATCGCGGTGATCAGGCGCGGACTCACGCCCCAGGCCTTCCCGGCTTGTTCGCTGATCGGCATCCACTGCATGGCCCGCTTTACCGGGACTTCAGGATTCCAGGGGGGATTTTTATAATCATGTTTTGAACTACAGCCAGCGAGCAACACAATCAAAAAAGCAAACCATCTCAATTTCACGTCATCTATCCTTATAGCCGGTCATCGCGGTACGTCGCCCCTTGAAGCAGGCGGCGTATAAGCGGCATGATATAGACAATTAGATTCTCATTCAGCAAGGAATTGCCATGCCTCAGTTTCATCTCATCGCACCGTCGGGCTACTGCATCAACCAGGAGGCGGCACAGCGGGGCGTTCAGCGCCTGCTGGAAATGGGCCATCAGGTAGAAAATCAGACAATTATCCCCCGCCGCATGCAGCGTTTTGCCGGTACGGAGGCGCAGAGACTGAACGATATCAACAGCCTGGCGACGCTGGAAGGTGAAAACACTATTGTGCTGGCCGTGCGCGGCGGCTATGGCGCAAGCCGGCTGCTGGAGAGCATCGACTGGGCCGGGCTGGCCGCACGCCAGCAGCAGGATCCGCTGTTAATCTGCGGACACAGCGATTTCACGGCGATCCAGCTCGGCCTGCTGGCGTTGCATAACGTCATTACCTTTAGCGGTCCGATGCTGGCCGGCAACTTTGGTGCGCCGGAGCTGGATGCGTTTACGCAGGACCATTTCTGGCGCGCCCTGCAAAACCCGACGTTCACCGTCGAGTGGCAAGGCAACGGACCGCACTGGGAATGTGAAGGGCAGCTGTGGGGCGGAAACCTCGCGATGCTGGTATCGCTGATTGGGACACCGTGGCTGCCGCAGATCGAGGACGGCATTCTGGTGCTGGAAGATATCAACGAACACCCGTTCCGCGTCGAACGCATGCTGTTACAGCTTTATCACGCCGGGATCCTGGATCGGCAGTCGGCCATTGTGCTGGGCAGTTTCAGCGGGTCAGCCCCCAACGATTACGACGCGGGCTACACGCTGGAGACGATGGTCGATTTCATTCGTTCCCGGCTGGATATTCCGGTGATTGCCGGTCTGAATTTCGGCCATGAGCAGCAAACCGTTACCTTGCCACTGGGTGCCCGGGCGCACCTTGTACACGGTAATTCAGGCAGTCGGTTAACAATCAGCGATCATCCGGTCTTAAAGGCATAAAAAAGCCGTTATTCCCCCTCAATAAAACGCAGATACAGTTGTTAATATGTTAGGGTTTTAATAACAGCGTTCACATTGAGGTGGGAGTAAGACGACATTGAGTGCCACAGCGATAATCAGTCTTTTCATTCTGGGTTCCATCCTGGTAACCTTCAGCATTTTATTAAGTTCATTTTCATCGCGCCTTGGCATACCTATTCTTGTCATTTTCCTGGCTATCGGCATGCTGGCGGGGGTTGACGGAATCGGCGGTATCCCCTTCGATAATTACCCTTTCGCCTATATGGTAAGTAACCTCGCGCTGGCGGTGATCTTGCTGGACGGCGGCATGCGCACCCAGGCAAGTTCGTTTCGCGTTGCCTTAGGCCCGGCGCTGTCTCTGGCTACCGTCGGCGTGCTAATCACCTCCGGCCTGACCGGTATGATGGCAGCCTGGCTGTTTAACCTCGATATGATGGAAGGCCTGCTTATTGGCGCGATTGTCGGCTCTACCGATGCGGCGGCGGTGTTCTCGCTGCTCGGCGGCAAGGGGCTGAACGAGCGCGTTGGCTCCACGCTTGAGATTGAATCCGGCAGCAACGATCCGATGGCGGTGTTCCTGACCATCACCCTGATTGAGATGATCCAGCAGCACGAAACTGGCCTGAGCTGGATGTTCGCCTGGCACATCCTCCAGCAGTTTGGCCTCGGGATTATCATTGGTCTCGGCGGCGGTTACCTGTTACAGCAGACAATCAACCGTATTACGCTGCCTTCCGGCCTTTACCCGCTGCTGGCCCTGAGCGGCGGGATCCTGATCTTTGCCGTCACCACCGCGCTGGACGGCAGCGGTATTCTGGCGGTTTACCTCTGTGGATTCCTGCTGGGCAACCGACCGATTCGTAACCGTTATGCGATACTGCAAAACTTTGACGGGCTGGCCTGGCTGGCACAGATCGCCATGTTCCTGGTGCTGGGCCTGCTGGTGACGCCTTCCGACCTGCTGCCTATCGTCGTGCCAGCGCTGCTTTTGTCGGCCTGGATGATCTTCATCGCCCGTCCGCTGTCGGTGTTTGCCGGGCTGCTGCCGTTCCGCGGGTTTAACCTGCGTGAGCGGATATTTATCAGTTGGGTGGGGCTGCGCGGCGCGGTGCCGATTATCCTGGCGGTTTTCCCGATGATGGCCGGGCTGGACAACGCTCGTCTGTTCTTCAACGTCGCCTTCTTTGTGGTGCTGGTATCGCTGCTGTTCCAGGGGACGTCGCTGGGCTGGGCGGCGAAAAAAGCCAAAGTGGTGGTACCGCCCGTTGGCTGGCCGGTCTCCCGCGTGGGGCTGGATATTCACCCAGACAACCCGTGGGAACAGTTTGTCTATCAGCTAAGCGCCGATAAGTGGTGCGTGGGTGCTTCGCTACGCGATCTGCATATGCCCGCTGAAACGCGTATTGCCGCCCTGTTCCGGGATAACGCCCTGCTTCACCCGACCGGCAGCACGCGGCTGCGAGAGAACGATATCCTCTGCGTGATTGGCCGCGAGCGCGACCTGCCTGCCCTTGGCAAGCTGTTCAGCCAGTCGCCCCCGGTGGCGCTGGATCAGCGTTTCTTCGGCGATTTTATCCTCGAAGCCAGCGCCCGCTTTGCGGATGTGGCGCTGATTTATGGGCTGGAGGGAGGAATGGAGAATCGCGATAACCAGCAAACACTGGGCGAGATTATTCAGCAATTATTAGGGGCTGCACCGGTCGTCGGTGACCAGGTGGAGTTTGCCGGGATGGTCTGGACGGTGGCCGAGAAAGAGGATAACGCGGTGCGCAAAGTCGGCGTAAGGCCGATGGAGGAGGAGGCGGAGTAGCTGCTTTCTTGCCGGGTGGCGCTAACGCTTACCCGGCCTACGTTCGGGCTTTTGTAGGCCGGGTAAGGCGAAGCCGCCACCCGGCACACACACATGTTACACCGTCACAACCGGCACTCTTGACGCCAGCGCGCACATCAGTTCATACCCGACAGTGCCCGCCGCAGCGGCCACATCATCAATTTTAACCTCGTTGCCCCACAGCTCAACCGGTGAGCCGATCCCCGCCTGAGGACATGGCGTCAAATCAATAGCCAACATGTCCATTGAGACGGTGCCTACCGTGCCCGTACGCACGCCATCGACCCACACCGGCGTGCCGCTCGGGGCGATGCGCGGATAACCGTCTGCATAGCCCCCCGCCACGATACCGATACGCTGTTCGCCCGCTGCCCGATAGCGGCTGCCATAGCCCACCGTATCGCCCGCTTTCAGGGTTTGCACGCCGATAATTTCGCTTCGTAACGTCATCACCGGCTTCAGGCCGCTGTTGGCGATATCCTGCCACTGACCTGAGGGTGACGCGCCGTACAGAACGATCCCCGGGCGCACCCAGTTGTAATGCGCCTCGGGATGCCAGAGCGTTGCCGCTGAGTTCGACAGCGAGCGCGGACAGTCCAGCCCTTCTGCCGCCTGCTCAATGCGGACCATAGCATCGGCAATGCCGTCCGGCTTTTCCGCATCGGCAAAATGCGCCATCAGCGTCATCTCACCGACGTTTTTCAGCGCACGAAGCTGCTGCCAGACCGTGTGCACACGTTCAGGCTGGAAGCCCAGACGATTCATACCGCTGTTCACTTTGAGATAGATATCCAGCGGGGCATGCAGCTTCGCGTCCTGAATGGCCTTGATTTGCCAGTTACTGTGAACGCTGGTCGTCAGGCGGTACTTATCCAGCAGAGGCAGATCTTGCGCATGGAAGAATCCTTCCAGCAGCAGGATCGGTCCTTTCCAGCCGCGCTCACGCAGCAGGATGGCCTCTTCCAGATTCAGCAAGGCAAAACCGTCTGTGGCGCCGAGCGCACTCCAGATACGGTCGATACCATGACCGTAGGCGTTGGCTTTCACCACCGACCAGACACGAGAACCCGGCGCAGCACGACGAACAATTTGCAGGTTATCCTTCAGCGCCTGCAAATCCAGCTGGGCCAGAATGGGACGGGACATGACGACTCCTTAATTATGCGCGCCGTGCAGGTGTTGTGGACGCGAGGGGGTAAACCCTGATTGATAGCGTGCGGCGCTCAAATCGTCAAACGGAATTGCCGGCGTCCGCCCGGAAATCAGGTCGCTAAGCAGCTGGCCCGAACCGCAGGCCATGGTCCAGCCAAGCGTACCGTGGCCGGTATTTGTCCACAGATTTTTGTAAGGCGTACGGCCCACAATCGGCGTGCCGTCCGGGGTCATTGGACGCAGGCCGGTCCAGAACGTCGCCTGCTCAATGAAACCGCCGCGCGGGAAGAGATCGCCGACGACCATCTCCAGCGTTTCACGACGTGGTTTGAGCAGTTCGGTATTGAAGCCCACGATTTCCGCCATGCCGCCGACGCGGATCCGGTTATCGAAACGGGTGATGGCGATTTTGTAAGTTTCATCAAGAATGGTTGATACTGGCGCGCCGCTGTCCTCTTTCACGGGAATGGTCAGGGAGTAGCCTTTCAGCGGATAGACCGGGATATCCAGGATCCCTTTCAGCATCGCGGTAGAATAGGATCCGAACGCCATCACGTAAGCATCGGCTTTGATCACCTCTTCTCCACACTTCACGCCGTAAATCTTCTCCCCTTCCGACAGCAGCTTGTCGACAGAGGTGTTGAAGCGGAATTTCACCCCGGCCTGCTCACACATGCGCGCCAGACGCTGGGTGAAAAGCTGGCAGTCGCCGGTTTCATCGTTCGGTAAACGCAGGCCGCCCGTCAGCTTGTGCGCGACCTCGGCAAGTGCTGGCTCCACCTGGGCAAGTTGGCTGGCTTCCAGCAGCTGATAGGGTACGCCCGCATCTTCAAGCACGGCGATATCGCGGGTCGCGTTTTCGTACTGTTGCGCGGTACGGAACAGCTGAAGTGTGCCGCCCTGGCGCCCTTCATATTCGATCCCCGTTGAGGAACGCAGCGCTTTCAGGCAATCGCGGCTGTATTCTGCGAGGCGCACCATGCGCCCTTTGTTTTCCATGTAGTGGCGGGTGTCGCAGTTGCGCAGCATCTGCCACATCCACTTAAGCTGGAACTGTGTGCCGTCAAGGCTTATCGCCAGCGGCGCATGTCGCTGAAACATCCATTTGATCGCCTTCAGCGGAACGCCCGGGGCCGCCCACGGCGCAGCGTAGCCCGGGGAGATCTGCCCCGCATTCGCCGCACTGGTTTCCAGCGCCGGACCGGATTCGCGATCGATAACGGTAACCTCATGTCCCGCCTGACTTAAATACCAGGCGCTGGTTACGCCAACGACACCACTTCCCAGTATGACAACACGCATAGCCACTCCATTATGAGCAAAAGAACAATCATCTAATTACAGATTGATAACCTAGCTGAAAATATTATTCAACATATGACTTTTTTATGGTGACTCAACTCACATATCCCGCTGTATCAGGGGATGGCGCTTATTTGGGATCTCCTGCTGCGCGTTATTTTTAACCAGTAGAAAATTCTGCTAGCACCGCTTTTTTTGCCGTATCGAAAACGGGAAATCGCAAAGAAAAAATTTCTGCGCCCCGCGTATTTGAATGGGGTGATCTATGCTTGAAAGGAGGCTCTCCAGTCAGAGAGAGCGACCAACAACGAGGGCGCGCTAATGGCTACACTAGATTCCATGTCAAGGGACAGCACCCGTCTGAGCGATGGACCCGACTGGACCTTCGAGTTGCTGGATGTCTACCTGGCGGAGATCGACCGGGTGGCCAAACTCTATCGTCTGGACACCTATCCCCATCAGATTGAAGTCATCACCTCGGAACAGATGATGGACGCTTACTCCAGCGTCGGGATGCCGATTAACTATCCGCACTGGTCGTTTGGTAAAAAATTCATTGAAACGGAGCGACTGTATAAGCACGGACAGCAGGGGCTGGCGTATGAAATCGTTATTAACTCTAACCCGTGTATTGCCTATCTGATGGAGGAGAACACCATTACCATGCAGGCGCTGGTGATGGCGCACGCCTGCTATGGACATAACTCGTTCTTCAAAAATAACTATCTGTTCCGCAGCTGGACGGACGCCAGCTCCATCGTCGATTACCTTATCTTCGCCCGCAAATACATTACCGACTGCGAAGAGCGCTACGGCGTGGACGAGGTAGAGAAGCTGCTGGACTCCTGCCACGCGCTGATGAATTACGGCGTTGACCGCTATAAGCGTCCGCAGAAGATCTCATTGCAGGAAGAGAAAGCCCGGCAGAAGAGCCGCGAGGAGTATCTGCAAAGCCAGGTGAATATGCTGTGGCGCACCCTGCCGAAACGTGAGGAGGAGAAAACCGTCGCCGAGGCGCGTCGTTACCCTTCCGAGCCGCAGGAAAACCTGCTCTACTTTATGGAGAAGAACGCCCCACTGCTGGAGCCGTGGCAGCGTGAGATCTTGCGCATCGTGCGCAAGGTGAGCCAGTATTTCTATCCTCAGAAGCAGACCCAGGTGATGAACGAAGGCTGGGCGACCTTCTGGCACTACACCATTCTTAACCACCTGTATGACGAAGGAAAAGTCACCGAGCGGTTTATGATGGAGTTTCTGCACAGCCACACCAACGTGGTATTCCAGCCAGCGTATAACAGCCCGTGGTACAGCGGCATTAACCCGTACGCACTCGGCTTTGCCATGTTCCAGGATATCAAGCGTATCTGCCAGTCGCCCACCGAAGAGGACAAATACTGGTTCCCGGATATTGCCGGTTCTGACTGGCTGGAAACGCTGCACTTCGCGATGCGTGATTTTAAGGATGAGAGCTTTATCAGCCAGTTCATGTCGCCGAAAATCATGCGTGATTTCCGCTTCTTCACCGTACTGGATGATGACCGCAACAACTACCTGGAGATCTCTGCGATCCACAACGAAGAGGGCTATCGTGAGATCCGCTCGCGCCTGTCGTCTCAGTACAACCTGAGCAATCTTGAACCGAACATTCAGGTCTGGAATGTGGATCTGCGCGGTGACCGCTCTTTGACGCTGCGCTATATCCCTCACAACCGCGCGCCGCTGGATAAGGGGCGTAAGGAAGTGCTGAAGCATGTGCATCGCCTGTGGGGATTTGACGTGTCGCTGGAGCAGCAGAATGAAGATGGCAGCGTGGAGCTGCTGGAGCGGTGTCCGGCGCGGTTGAATACGTTGTAGTGAGTTTTAGCCGGGTGGCGGCTACGCCTTACCCGGCCTACGGGTTTTGTAGGCCCGGTAAGCGAAGCGCCACCGGGCGAAAAAAACCTCTCAATCGAGAGGTTTTTTATTTCAGCGACTCTGAATCGCTAAATCACCCGGCAGGGTTTTCTGCATTCGGTGCCAGATTTCACCGGAGTCGTGGCCATAACGACGCACCGTTTCATAGACCTGATCGTGCAGCCCTTCGGTGCAGAGCTTGCTCAGTTTATGGTAGAAGCCGAGCGCCAGGCTGCGGGCTTCAGGGTTGGCAAAGTAGTGACGACCAATGCGTGTATATAACCCTTTCATTCCATTCAGGATCAGACCGTAAACCGGATTGCCGGAAGCAAACGCCAGACCGCGGAACACGTTGTAGTCGAGGGTCGCAAAGGCGTCCGCGTGGTCTTCCACCTCATTGGCGGTGGCAAGCACCTTCAGCGCATCTTCAGGATGCTGACGAAACGCGGTGCGGATGAAAATGGTAGCGATGTTGGTGCGCACCGAAAGCAGATTGTCAATCAGCTGCGGTACGCTTTCGTGATCGAGACGCGCCAGCGTTTCCAGAATATTCAGCCCGGACGTTTCCCAGAAGTTATTCACCTTAGTGGGTTTGCCATGCTGTATCGTCAACCAGCCATCGCGCGCCAGACGCTGGAGCACTTCTCGCAGCGTGGTACGGGTGACGCCAATCAGTTCAGAGAGTTCGCGTTCAGCAGGTAGAATTGATCCCGCAGGGAAACGATTATTCCAGATGCTTTCAATGATGTACTCTTCCGCGAAACCCGCCGGGCTCTGCGCCTTAATGACCATAGTGAGATTTCCATTACACAGCTTTAGCAAATTGCACTCATCATACCAGAGGCGCGCAGAGGCAGATAGCGCAGCAGAGACAGAAAAGAGGGATCGCCGTTTCATTTTTATGAAATTTACAAAATGGCTTTATCCCCCTCTCCGCCGCCGTTTTTGCGTATACTGATGTCTTGTCTTATTTGACGGGGAAAGGACGTCTGTCGTGGAAATTTCATTTGGGCGCGCGCTGTGGCGCAACTTTTTAGGTCAGTCACCTGACTGGTACAAACTCACTCTACTGGTATTCCTGGTCGTTAATCCCGTTATCTTTTTGCTGGATCCCTTCGTTGCCGGGTGGATGTTGGTCGCCGAGTTTATCTTTACCCTGGCGATGGCATTGAAGTGCTATCCGCTGCTGCCCGGCGGGCTGCTGGCGCTGGAAGCCGTGGTCATTGGAATGACCAGCGCGGAGCATGTTAAAAACGAGATTGCGTCGAATCTTGAAGTCCTGCTACTGCTGATCTTCATGGTGGCGGGGATCTACTTTATGAAGCAGCTTCTGCTGTTTATCTTCACCCGTCTGCTGCTGAGCATTCCGTCGAAAACGCTGCTCTCGCTGGCGTTTTGCCTCGCCGCGGCTTTCCTCTCTGCCTTCCTGGATGCGCTGACGGTTGTGGCGGTGGTGATCAGCGTCGCCGTCGGCTTTTACGGTATTTACCACCGGGTCGCCTCGTCTCGTCCTGGCGATAACTTGCAGGACGACAGCCACGTTGAGGCGCACAACCGCGATGTGCTCGAGCAGTTCCGCGCGTTTCTGCGCAGCCTGATGATGCATGCGGGCGTGGGGACGGCGCTGGGCGGCGTGATGACAATGGTTGGAGAGCCGCAAAACCTGATTATCGCCAAAGCGGCTGAGTGGCATTTTGGCGAATTTTTCCTGCGCATGGCGCCGGTCAGCGTGCCCGTTTTGATCTGCGGCTTAGCGACCTGCGTGCTGGTCGAAAAATTCAACCTTTTTGGGTATGGCGCGAAGTTGCCCGATCAGGTCCGTCAGGAGCTGCATAAGTTTGACGAGCAGAGCCGCAAACAACGCACGCGCCAGGAGACGCTGCGCCTGATTGCACAGGGCATCATCGGCGTGTGGCTTATCGCTGCGCTGGCCTTCCACCTTGCCGAGGTGGGGCTGATTGGTCTGTCGGTAATTATTCTGGCAACCAGCCTGAGCGGCGTCACGGACGAACATGCTATCGGAAAAGCCTTTACCGAAGCGCTGCCGTTTACCGCCCTGCTGGCGGTGTTTTTCGCCGTCGTGGCGGTGATTATTGACCAACATCTGTTCGCGCCAATCATCGCGTTTGTGCTTCAGGCCACGCCAGATTCGCAGCTAACGCTGTTCTATTTGTTTAACGGTCTGTTGTCTTCTATATCCGATAACGTCTTTGTCGGGACGGTATACATCAATGAGGCCAAAGCCGCGATGGAGCAAGGGATTGTCAGCAGTGAACAGTTCGAGCTGCTGGCGGTGGCGATCAACACTGGAACCAACCTCCCCTCCGTGGCAACCCCGAACGGTCAGGCGGCCTTCCTCTTCCTGCTGACCTCGGCGCTGGCGCCACTCATACGACTTTCTTATGGAAGAATGGTCTGGATGGCGCTGCCGTACACGCTGGTGCTTACCCTTGTTGGTTTGCTGTGCATCAAAATTACTCTCGTTCCCTGTACGCAATGGTTGTTGCAAGCAGGTATACTTGCGGCGCATTAAAATTCGTTTACACTGCGCTGTCTAAGCATGTTCCAGGGAAATGATTATGTTGCGATTTTTGAACCAGTGCTCACGCGGTCGCGGAGCGTGGTTGTTGATGGCCCTGACCGCCTTTGCGCTGGAAATGGTCGCGCTGTGGTTTCAGCATGTGATGGGGCTGAAACCTTGCGTCCTGTGTATTTATGAGCGTTGTGCGCTGTTCGGCATTATGGGCGCAGGTCTGGTAGGTGCGATTGCACCTAAAACACCGTTACGCTATGCCGCAATTGCCATCTGGCTGTACAGCGCCGGGAAAGGGATTGCGCTTGCCTGGGAGCACACCCAGATGCAGCTTCACCCGTCGCCGTTTATGACCTGCGACTTTGCCGCCCGCTTCCCGAGCTGGCTGCCGCTGGATAAATGGCTGCCGCAGGTGTTTGTGGCCTCCGGTGACTGCTCTGTACGCCAGTGGGAGTTTCTGACGCTGGAGATGCCGCAGTGGCTGGTGGGCATTTTTGTCGCCTACTTCGTGGTAGCGCTGCTGGTGCTGATTGCCCAGCCGTTCAAGCCAAAGAAACGCGATCTTTTTGGAAGGTAAAAGCAAAACGGCAACGTCAGTTTTGTAGGTCGGGTAAGCGCAGCGCCACCCGACAAAATTGCGCACAATAAAAAACCCGCCTCGGCGGGTTTTTTATTATCACCGATTAGGGTGATTCATAATGTGGTCTTCCCAGTCCTGCACCTCGGACTCTTTCACCGCAATGTGGCGCACGGAAATACGCTCGCCGTGCATCGCCGCTTTCGACCCCGTCAACAGCGGATGCCATGTGGGCAGATCTTTACCTTCCGCCAGCAGGCGATACGCGCAGGTATGCGGCAGCCACTCAAAGGTCGGCAGATTTTCACGGGTTAACTTGATGCAGTCCGGCTCATAGTCGAAACGGCGCTCGTAGTTGCGGCACTGGCAGGTTTTGATGTTTAACTGCTTGCAGGCTACGTTGGTGAAATAGATCTCATCCGAATCTTCATCCATCAGCTTATGCAGGCAGCACTGCCCACAGCCGTCACACAACGATTCCCACTCCGCGTCGGTCATGTCGTCGAGAGTTTTGCTTTGCCAGAAAGGAATGTCGTTCATCGGGATGTCCACACGTCAAAATAGAGCGCACCTTATAACGAGTCTGGCACGTTGATGCAAGTTTTGCCGCCCTTTTCAGGCGGCAAGGTGCTTTTACAGCACGCGGGTTTTCAGCGACAGGCCGTTAAAACTGACGTCCAGCTCGTCGCCACTGTGCAGCGGCCCCACACCTTCCGGAGTGCCGGTAAGGATCACGTCGCCGGGTTTCAGGGTGAAGAAGCGGCTCATGTAGGCAATCAGCGGAACGATCTTATGGATCATGTCAGCGGTCGTCCCCTGCTGGCGGATCTCGCCGTTGACCTTCAGGCTGAGGGGCGTATTCTGCGGGTCGTCGGTAAATTCACTCACCGGAACGAAACCGGAAATCGGGCATGAATTGTCAAAGCCCTTGGCTTTTTCCCACGGCTGCCCCGCTTTCTTCATTTTGCTCTGGACGTCGCGCAGGGTCAGGTCGAGCGCGACAGCGTAACCCGCAATCGCTTTCTCTACATGCTCTTCGGTCGCCTGGCGCAGCGTCGCGCCGATCAGCACCGCCAGCTCCACTTCATGATGCACCGAGCCCAGCCCCTGCGGCAGAACCAGCGGCTGGCGAATATCGCACAGTGCGGTTTCTGGCTTAATAAACAGAACCGGCTCATCCGGCACGGCGCTGCCCATCTCCTGAATATGTTTTGCATAGTTGCTGCCCACGCAGATCACTTTGCTGACGGGATAATCCAGTAATGCACCTTGCCAGTTATGATGTTGATACATGGTCGACCCCTAATCGGTTGATGAGTTGTTCCCGGAGTGACCCGGGCTTATTTCTTTCCGCTCACCTCAAGATGCTGTTTTAATAAATTCTCCGGTGGCGGCGGAAGCTGTAAATAATAGCCCTGCTCGGTTAACGCCTTTTTGACTTTCTCCAGATCGGCGTTCACCAACTTCTTACGGCCGTCCAGCGGCAGCAGCATCGCCAGTTGCGGTCGGCCAAAGCTTTTCATTAATTCCTCAGGCACGCGGGAAAAATCGTCTTTCTTTTCGACATAAAGGTAGGTCTGGTCGCGGCTGGTACTTCTGTAGATCACACAAAACATGTTTTTACTCTGAATTAATGGGTGGTTGCTTGCCTCAATATACTCCTGACTATAACATGCCTGATACTCTTCGGAATATCGCGGCGATGTGTTGCGGTTAATAGCAAATTGAGTAAGGCCAGGATGTCAAATACGCCCATCGAGCTTAAAGGCAGTAGCTTCACCTTATCAGTGGTTCATTTGCATGATGCAAAACCCGAGGTTATTCGTCAGGCGTTAGAAGACAAAATCGCGCAGGCTCCCGCTTTTCTTAAGCATGCTCCTGTTGTCGTTAATGTAAGCGACCTTGAGGGGCCGGTTAACTGGAAGCGACTCCAGCAGGCCGTCGTCTCCACGGGGTTGCGCATCGTGGGTATTAGCGGCTGCAAAGACGCAGAGTTAAAAGCCGAAATTGAACGCGCGGGTTTGCCCTTGTTGAACGAGGGCAAAGAAAAAGCCCCGCGTGCAACGCCTGCAACCGTTCCCGCTCCCCCGCCTCCGGCGCAAAATGTAGCCCCAGTCACAAAAACGCGATTGATTGATCTGCCGGTTCGTTCCGGTCAGCGCATTTATGCGCCAAACTGTGATCTGATTGTTACAAGCCACGTCAGTGCGGGCGCAGAACTGATTGCAGACGGCAATATTCACGTTTACGGTATGATGCGTGGGCGTGCGCTTGCGGGCGCCAGCGGCGATCGAGAAGCACAAATTTTTTGTACTCACCTGACGGCAGAACTGGTGTCTATCGCAGGTGAATATTGGCTGAGCGATAAAATCCCAGCCGAATTTTATGGCAAAGCGGCTCGTCTGCAGCTGGCAGATAACGCTTTGACCGTTCAACCGTTAAATTGATCCCTTTTAACAAGGAATTTCTATGGCACGCATTATTGTTGTGACTTCGGGTAAAGGAGGCGTTGGCAAGACCACCTCCAGCGCGGCCATCGCTACTGGTTTGGCCCAGAAGGGAAAGAAAACCGTCGTAATCGACTTCGATATCGGTCTGCGTAACCTGGACCTGATCATGGGTTGCGAGCGTCGCGTGGTGTATGACTTCGTGAACGTCATTCAGGGCGATGCCACGCTTAACCAGGCGCTAATTAAAGATAAGCGTACCGAGAACCTCTACATTCTCCCGGCGTCCCAGACCCGTGATAAAGACGCGCTGACCCGTGAAGGCGTGGAAAAGGTGCTCGACGATCTGAAAAAGATGGAGTTCGACTTCGTGGTCTGCGACTCCCCGGCCGGCATCGAAACCGGCGCGCTGATGGCGCTCTACTTCGCGGATGAAGCCATCATCACTACTAACCCGGAAGTCTCGTCAGTACGTGACTCCGACCGTATTCTCGGCATTCTGGCCTCGAAATCTCGTCGCGCGGAAAATGGCCAGGAGCCGATCAAAGAGCACCTTCTGCTGACCCGCTACAACCCGGGTCGGGTGAACAAAGGTGACATGCTGAGCATGGAAGACGTGCTGGAGATCCTGCGCATCAAACTGGTTGGCGTGATCCCGGAAGATCAGTCCGTATTGCGCGCCTCTAACCAGGGCGAGCCCGTGATCCTGGATACACAGGCAGACGCGGGTAAAGCGTATGCGGATACCGTTGACCGTCTGCTGGGAGAAGAACGTCCTTTCCGCTTCATTGAAGAAGAGAAGAAAGGTTTCCTCAAACGCCTGTTCGGAGGATAAGTTATGGCATTACTGGACTTTTTTCTCTCGCGGAAAAAAAGCACCGCCAACATCGCAAAAGAACGTCTGCAAATCATTGTGGCGGAACGTCGTCGTAGCGACGCCGAACCGCACTACCTGCCGCAGCTGCGCAAAGACATTCTGGAAGTGATCTGCAAATACGTGCAGATTGACCCGGAAATGGTCACCGTTCAGTTGGAGCAAAAAGACGGGGATATTTCGATTCTGGAGCTGAACGTGACGCTTCCGGAAGCGGAAGAGTCACGTTAATCCGTTTGTGGTTTTGTAGGCCGGGCAAGCATCGTACCGCCCGGCAATTTCCCCGGTGGCGCGGCGCTTACCGGGGCTACAATTCTTTAGCGCGGATACCCTTCCAGCAGGGTGTTCAGGCGTTCAGCCATCAGTTCCCCCCGCCATCCGGCGACCAGTTCCGGTAAGCCATTTTGCGGTTTCAACTTCCAGTGCCAGTTCAGCAGCTGGTTAATCTGACGACGTGAAGCCAGCAGCTCGGCGCTCAGTTTGCTTTCCCCCGCCACCGTCTGCACCAGCGCTTTGATATCTTTGAACGCCTTGCGGTAGCCCGGCATATCCATCAGGTTAAGCAGTGGTTCTGGCAGTGCGTCCTCCGGCAGCTGCTGAGCTTTCTCTACCAGCGCGAGCAGCGTTTTACCGTGGAAACGGATCTCACTCCCGGAAAGGCCAATGCTGTCCAGTTCGCCAAGGCTACCCGGCATATAGCGCGCTACCGCCCACAGGTGTTCTTCACGCACCACGAAGTTAACCGCCAGATCGCGCTCACGTGCTTTACGCAGCCGCCAGTCAGCCAGCAGTTGCAGACAGGCCAGTTGACGGGTGCGCAGCTGCCAGGCGTTAGTGATGTCACGCCAGGCCTCTTTCGGATCAACCACTTCCTGACGACGCTGCTGCGTCATGCGGCACTCGTCCAGGGCGGCAGACAGCCAACCGGACGCCTCAGCCTCTTTCATAAGCTGGCCAGCAATCGGCAGCAGGTAGAATACATCTGCCGCGGCGTATTCAAGCTGACGCGCCGTCAGCGGGCGCGCGAGCCAGTCGGTACGCGATTCGCTCTTATCCAGCGTCAGACCGGTGTACTCTTCCACCATCGCCGCGAAGCCCCAGGAGAGCGGACGACCGCTGAACGCCGCGAGGATCTGGGTATCAATCAGCGGCTGCGGCATGATGCCAAAGGTGTTGAGAAAGACTTCCAGATCTTCACTGCCGGCGTGCAGATATTTGGTCACGGCGGTATCAAGCAACAGCTCGCGCATTGGCGCCCAGTCGGTAATGCCGAGGGGGTCAATCAACGACACGTGTTTGCCGTCATACATCTGGATCAGGCCCAGTTGCGGGTAGTACGTGCGGGTACGGACAAATTCCGTATCCAGGGCGATAGCGGGGAAATCACGCGTCACCTCGCACAGCGAAGCCAGCTCGTCGTTGGTAGTGATCATCTGGTAATTCAAATCGGACTCTCTTTTGTTTGCGCCCATAAAAAACGCCGGCTTAACCGGCGTCTGGGCGATTAACGTGAAGCTCAGGCCTTATTGTCCACTTTGGCACGGGCTTCGTCACGTAATTCTCGTCGTAATATCTTCCCGACGTTGGATTTCGGCAGCTCATCGCGGAATTCCACCAGCTTCGGCACTTTATAGCCCGTCAGCTGCCGGCGACAAAACGTTATCAGCGCTTCCTCGGTAAGAGAAGGATCTTTCTTGACCACAAATATCTTCACCGCTTCACCACTGCTGCCGGAAGGAACCCCCACCGCTGCCACCTCCAGCACGCCGCTGTGCTGCATCACCACGTCTTCGATTTCGTTCGGATAGACGTTGAAACCGGAAACGAGGATCATGTCTTTCTTGCGATCGACGATACGCAGAAAACCTTCGTCATCCATCACCGCGATGTCGCCGGTGTACAGCCAGCCGTCTTTGATGATCTCATCCGTGGCATCTGGGCGCTGCCAGTAGCCCAGCATCACCTGCGGCCCTCTGACGCACAGCTCGCCCGGTTCGCCGTGAGGCACTTCGTTACCCTCATCGTCCACCAGTTTAGCTTCCGTCGACGGGACCGGCAGACCGATACTGCCGCTGTGGTAGTCGATGTCATGCGGGTTGACGCTGACCAGCGGGGCGCACTCCGTCAGACCATAGCCTTCCAGCAGATACTGTCCGGTGAGTTTTACCCAGCGCTCGGCAACCGCCTGCTGAACCGGCATCCCGCCGCCCGCAGAAAGATGCAGCGTGGAGAAATCGAGCTGCTGGAACTCTTTATTGTTAAGCAGCGCGTTAAACAGGGTGTTCACGCCGGTCATGGCGGTGAACGGGTATTTCGCCAGCTCTTTAACCAGCCCCGGAATGTCGCGCGGGTTGGTGATCAATACGTTTTGACCGCCAAGCTCGATAAACAGCAGGCAGTTCATGGTCAGCGCAAAAATGTGATACAGCGGAAGCGCGGTGATCACAAGCTCCTTGCCCGGGTGCAGCAGTGGCCCGTAGGTGGCGTTCACCTGTTCAAGGTTCGCCAGCATATTACGATGGGTCAGCATCGCCCCTTTAGCCACGCCGGTGGTACCGCCGGTGTATTGCAGGAACGCCAGATCTTCTGACACGATCTCCGGCTTAACGTACTGCATCCGGTAGCCCGCATGCAGCGCGCGGCGGAAGGAGATGGCATCCGGCAGGTGGTATTTCGGCACCAGCCGCTTAACGTATTTCACGACAAAGTTGACCAGCGTACCTTTCGCGGTAGAGAGCTGGTCGCCCATGCGCGTCAGGATGACGTGCTTAACCTGGGTTCTTTCAGCGACTTTTTCCAGCGTGTGGGCAAAGTTGGAGACAATCACAATCGCCGCCGCACCGCTGTCATTCAACTGATGTTCCAGCTCGCGCGGGGTATAGAGCGGGTTAACGTTAACCACGATCATCCCCGCCCTGAGGATCCCGAACAGCGCCACCGGGTATTGCAGCAGGTTTGGCATCATCAGCGCGACGCGATCCCCTTTCTGCAAGCCCAACCCTTCCTGTAAATAGGCCGCAAACGCCCGGCTGCGCTCTTCCAGCTTACGGAAAGTCATCACTTCGCCCATATTCACAAATGCGGGCTGGTCAGCGTAGCGCCGTACCGAGTGTTCAAATAATTCAATCAGGGATTGATAACGGTCAGGATTGATCTCCGCAGGGACATCCGCGGGATAACGGTTAAGCCAAACCTTTTTCAATGCATCACCTCTGAAATGAGTGTTCGTCGTCATCACAGCCCCGATAATAAACAGTTTGTTAACATTATATTAACTCAGCGTACCAGTTTATTAATTGTTCAGATTGCAGGTTGCGAAGCGCGTCACTCTTTTTTTTCGTTTTATCCGTAAAAAAACAGAGACAGCGGCTGAGCCGCTGTCTCTTTCCTAACAATAACAGTAACTTACTCAGTTACAATTGTTTGAACCTGTGCAGGGCCTGGATTGTACCAACCCCAGCCACCGTAGCCGTAACGATACGGATGCGGACCCCACATCCACGGATCGATTGGCTGTGGCGGCATCACCACCTGCTGGGCGATACGCCAGCGTTTATAGCCGTTCACCTGCATGGTCATAAATTTGTATGGCGTATTGCCGATTTTCCCCGCCACCGAACCGGTAATCGGCCCGACGACGGTCACCAGCTGCCCGCGGAAATCTACCGGATCGAGGAAGCCGCTGACGTCAGCGTAGATCCGCCCGCGCGAGGCTTCACCCAGAACAGGCCGTGCGCCGCTGTCCAGTGGAACGGTGGCAATCTCCAGCCGGGTTTTCCCCTGCTGGTTTAGCACTTCAACCACCTTGCCGCCAAAGCGCGCTTCCTGCCCGACATACAGCTCCGGAGCATTCATCACGCGTACCAGATCCTGCTGTGGCGTCGGGCTGGTGCCCTTGATCGCATCAGGAACGGTGACGCACCCGCTCAGTGCTATGGCAACCGCGCCTGCCATAAAAAAGCGTACAACTTTAGTCTGAACCGCCATGATGCGACTCCTTTTTCTCAGTTCCTGTTACTGAGATTCACTCGCGGCCAGGAAGTTTCTTCCACGCGACGGTGTTTCGTAAATAAACCGGCTCGGCGTGTTCAACGGCCACGGTTTTTCCTGCGGCAAGCTGCTGACAGGCAACAGGCAACATATCTTCGGCGGCAGGCAGGAGCATGTTACCGTCCACCAGCGTAAGGCCGGTGTCCTTCGCCATCTCAGGCCATGCCGGCCAGCCGGTTCCGACCGTCGCCCACTCTCCGGTGAGCTGTTTCAGGCGCTCGGTGACGGCTTCAGGTTTAAGCACGGCTTCCGACTCTTCGCCGTGCCAGACGCCGTTTTCGTCACGGGTGTACTCCGCCCAGTAGACTTCACCCATGCGGGCATCAATCGCGGCCAGCACGCGGCTGGCGCCGGTCATGCGCCAGGCACCCTGAGCCATGGTCGCAAGCGTTGAAACGCCGATCATCGGCAGGTCAGCGCCCAGCGCCAGCCCCTGCGCAATGCCAATCCCGATACGTACGCCCGTAAAGCTGCCCGGGCCACGGCCGTAGGCCAGCGCGTCGAGGTCAGTCAGGGCGGTGTTGCCCTCGGTTAAAATGGTTTTTACCAGGGGCAGAATACGTTGGGTGTGTTCCCGTGGGCACTCTTCGAAATGAGCAAAAGTCGTACCGTCGTTCCACAGGGCAACGGAACAGGCCTCTGTCGCGGTATCAATAGCCAGAATTCGCATCAGTCGTCGCGCTCTCGCAATGGTCAGTCACAAAATGGCGCGCATCTTAACACACTCCGGGAAGAATTACTCCGCCGTCGGGTTCGCCAGGAAGCGGACCGCGCGTTTAATATCCCGTGTGCGCGGCGCAGGCGGCAGGCTGGCGAGGAAGGTGGCGCCGTAGGGGCGCATCACCAGGCGATTGTCGCAGATCACCAGCACTCCGCGGTCGGTGACGTCGCGTATCAGTCGCCCTACCCCCTGTTTAAGCGTGATAACCGCGTCCGGCAACTGGACGTCGTCGAACGGATCGCCCCCGCGCAGACGGCAGTCCTCCATGCGTGCTTTCAGGAGCGGATCGTCCGGCGATGTGAATGGCAGCTTATCGATAATCACCAGCGAGAGCGTATCGCCGCGCACGTCCACCCCTTCCCAGAAGCTGCTGGTCGCCACCAGCAGGGCATTACCGGCGCTGACAAACTGCTGGAGCAGCTGGCCTTTGCTGGTTTCCCCCTGCAACAGCACCGGCAACGTCATGGTCGCGCGGAACTGCTCGGCCAGATCGCGCATCATGGCGTGAGAGGTGCAGAGCATAAAGCAGCGTCCGTTGTTGGCCTCAATCATCGGCTTTAGCATGGCCGCCAGATGGCGCGCCGCCCCTGGCTGGTTAGGCAGCGGCAGATTGCGTGGCACGCACAGCAGCGCCTGTTTCTCATAGTCGAACGGGCTTGGGAGGAGTAAGGATTCAGCCTGCTCAATGCCGAGACGCTCGGTAAAGTGGTGCAGATCGTCGTTGACCGACAGCGTGGCCGAGGTAAAGACCCAGGTGCCGGGCTTTTGCGCCATCACCTCTTTGAATTTATCGGCAACGGTCAGCGGCGTGAGCGCCAGGGTAAAGTGGCGCGAGGTACATTCATACCAGTAGCTGTAGCCCGGCTGGTTGATCTCTTTCAGCCGCTTCAGCCGCCCACGGTAGAGCGTGGCCCGCTCGAAGGCGGCGTCCAGCAGCGCTGAACGTCCGAGGGACAGCTTCGCCACGTCGTAACAGAGTTCAAGGGCATCATCGAGCAGCAGCAGCGCGCGCTGGATATTTTTGTCCGCGAGCAGTTCGCGCAGGTTGCCGCGATAGCCCGGCTCGCCAAGCTGTAAGCGGAAATCCTGTGCGCATTGCGCCAGGCGGTCCGCGCACTTCTGCAACTGCTGGGTATCTTTGAGCTCGGTGCGATAGGCAATGGTAATATCTTTCGCCAGATCCTGAAGCTGACGGCTGGAGAGCGACTGGCCAAAATACTGGCTGGCGATGTCCGGTAGCTGATGGGCTTCATCGAAGATCATCACCTCCGCCTCGGGGATTAGCTCGCCGAAACCACTGTCCTTGACCACCATATCCGCAAGAAACAGGTGATGGTTCACCACCACCACGTCGGCTTCCATCGCCGTTTTACGCGCTTTCACCACAAAGCAGTCTTTATACAGCGGGCAGTCGCTGCCGAGGCAGTTGTCGTTGGTGCTGGTCACCAGCGGCCAGGCCGGGGAGTCTTCCGGCACGCTCGCGCAGGTGCTGATGTCCCCCTCCTCCGTCTGGTTGGCCCAGGCGCGCAGGACGATCACATCGCTGAGTGTTTGTACCGGCAGGTCACCGCCCGCCAGTGCCTGCTGTTCGAGACGCTCCAGACACAGATAGTTAGAACGCCCTTTCAGCAAGGCCAGACGACCTTTGTATTTCAGCGCTTTCGCCACCGTGGGTAAGTCGCGGCTGTAGAGCTGATCCTGGAGCGCTTTTGATCCCGTAGAGATGATCACCTTTTTTTTCGCCCGCAACGCAGGAGCGAGGTAAGCGTAGGTTTTCCCCGTACCGGTGCCGGCCTCCACAACCAGCGGCTGCGCCTTGTCGATGGCGTGCGCGACGGCATGCGCCATCTGACGTTGGGGTTCGCGCGGTTTAAAACCGGGAATTGCCTGTGCTAACTGACCTTCAGGGGAAAAATCGTCTGCCACGGTGTTCTCTCACTGTATTTTTGCACAGGGATTATGTCAGCCCCTTCTCTCCGGTGCCACCCCAAATAGTGACGACGGCGGAACAATATGGCAGTCTTGCCGCCTGACGATGAAAGATAACGAGGATACGTTTATGACAATTACGCGCATTGATGCCGAAGCCCGCTGGTCTGATGTGGTGATCCACAACCAGACGCTGTACTACACCGGTGTCCCTGCCAATCTGGACGCCGACGCCTTCGAGCAAACCGCTAACACCCTGGCGCAGATCGACGCCGTACTGGAAAAACAGGGCAGCAATAAATCCCGCATTCTGGACGCGACGATTTTCCTGGCGAATAAAGACGACTTCGCGGAGATGAATAAAGCCTGGGATGCGTGGGTAGTGGCGGGTCACGCGCCTGTACGCTGCACCGTACAGGCCACGCTGATGAAACCGGAGTATAAGGTGGAGATTAAGATTATCGCGGCAGTTTAAGCCCGGTTATTCATCTTCATCTTCAAATCGCGCCACTATCCGCTCGCCGGTATGACTGGCGCGAATTTCCTGAGCGACGACGGTGATCGCTTCTCCGCTGCTCATACCCTGGCCCATCAGTTCCTGAATCCGCTCTACCGCTTTCTGCTGTTGGTCATGACTGAGAGAAGGTAAACCTGCAAACATCGTTAACTCCTGCTAAATTATTCGCGCTAATTATTTCACGCTACCCGGTAGTATGCCATACATGAACATGCGCTTCCCCACTGTTATGACCTTACCCTGGCGTGCAGACGCCGCCGAGTTCTGGTTTGCCCGTCTGAACCACCTTCCTTTTGCCATGCTGCTGCACTCCGGGCATGCGGATCACCCCTACAGCCGCTTTGATATTCTGGTGGCCGACCCGGTTAAAACGCTGACGACCGATGCGCTGTCACCCATGGACGATCCGCTGATGCGGCTTCAGAACGAGATCCATGCTCTGGGCTTATCTGCCACACCGGATCCGGATCTGCCTTTCCAGGGGGGCGCGCTGGGCCTGTTTGGTTACGATCTGGGTCGCCGTTTCGAAAAGCTGCCCGAGCATGCGCAGGCGGATATTTCCCTGCCGGATATGGCGGTGGGGCTGTATGACTGGGCGCTAATCGTGGATCACCGTAAGCAGACGGTTTCCCTGCTTAGCCACCGAGACGTGCAGGCGCGTCTGGCCTGGCTTGAGGCGCAACGGCCCGCCACAGCGGAACACTTTATGCTGACCTCCGGCTGGCACTCGAACATGAGCGCGGCGGAATATGCGGAAAAATTCTCTCGCGTGCAGGCGTATCTTCACAGCGGCGACTGTTATCAGGTCAACCTTGCCCAGCGTTTCCAGGCGGCGTACCGGGGAGACGAATGGCAGGCATTTACCCGCCTCAATGCCAGCAATAAGGCCCCGTTTAGCGCATTTTTACGCCTTGAACACGGCGCCATCCTCAGCCTTTCGCCTGAGCGTTTTATTCATCTGGCTGACGGTATTATTCAGACCCGCCCGATCAAGGGCACCCTGCCGCGCCTTGCCGATGCTAACGCCGACCGCCAGCAGGCGGAGACGCTGGCGGCCTCGCCGAAAGATCGCGCTGAAAACCTGATGATTGTCGATCTGATGCGCAATGATATTGGCCGCGTCGCCGAGCCGGGCAGCGTGCGCGTGCCGGAGCTGTTCGTTGTGGAGCCTTTCCCGGCGGTACATCATCTGGTCAGTACTATCACTGCACGCCTGCCGGCCTCGCGGACCGCCTGCGATCTGCTCCGCGCCGCGTTTCCGGGCGGCTCCATCACCGGCGCGCCGAAGGTCCGCGCGATGGAGATCATCGACGAACTGGAACCGCATCGCCGCAACGCCTGGTGCGGCAGCATCGGCTATGTGAGCCTGTGCGGAACCATGGATACCAGCATCACTATTCGCACCCTGACGGCCTGCGACGGTAACCTTTACTGTTCCGCAGGCGGCGGCATTGTAGCCGACAGCCAGGCCGGGGCGGAATATCAGGAAACCTTTGATAAAGTGAATCGTATCCTGAAACAACTGGAGAACTCACGGTGAAGAAAGACAACCTGACGCTGGATGATTTTCTGTCGCGCTTTCAGCTTCTGCGGCCCCAGGTTAACCGCGCCGCGCTGAATCAACGTCAGGCGGCGGTACTGATCCCGCTCGTGCGTCGTGAACAGCCGGGTCTGTTGCTTACCCAGCGCTCACCGCATATGCGAAAACACGCCGGTCAGGTTGCGTTTCCGGGCGGCGCGGTGGACAGCACCGATGCTTCCCTGATTGCCGCCGCGCTGCGCGAAGCGCATGAGGAGGTGGCGATCCCCCCGGAGGCGGTCGAGGTAATTGGCGTGCTGCCGCCAGTGGACAGCGTAACCGGTTTTCAGGTCACGCCGGTCGTCGGCATTATTCCGCCCGATCTTCAGTATCACGCCAGCGTCGATGAAGTTTCAGCGGTGTTCGAAATGCCGCTTGAAGAGGCCCTTCGTCTGGGCCGCTATCATCCTCTGGATATTCACCGCCGCGGGCACGATCATCGGGTCTGGCTGTCGTGGTATCAGCATTATTTTGTCTGGGGCATGACGGCAGGCATCATTCGTGAGCTTGCGCTACAAATCGGCCTGAAGCCTTGACTATACTTTACATTCCACCCTTTTCTGGCAGGTTTGCGATCGGCGTCGCGCTATTAGCTAAACCATCGTTAACCATTAGTTTAATTCATGTGAATAGTTAAGCCGAGGTTAGTGTTCCCTCTTACACTATGCGCAGTTATAACATCGTTACTGGAACCCCAGTAACCCTGTCAGGAGTGTGAAAGTGATTAGTATATTCGACATGTTCAAAGTGGGGATTGGTCCATCTTCTTCCCACACTGTAGGGCCGATGAAGGCCGGTAAACAGTTCGTCGATGATCTGGTCGAAAAAGGATTACTGGAAAGCGTTACCCGTGTCGCCGTAGACGTTTACGGTTCACTGTCATTAACGGGTAAAGGCCACCACACCGATATCGCCATTATTATGGGTCTGGCGGGTAATATGCCGGACACAGTTGATATTGATGCCATTCCGGCATTTATCCGCGACGTGGAAACGCGCGGTCGTCTGCTGCTGGCTAACGGTCAGCACGAAGTGGACTTCCCGCAGGATGACGGGATGCGTTTTCGTAGCGACAACCTGCCGCTGCATGAAAACGGTATGACCATCCACGCCTGGAGCGGCGAAAAAGAGATCTACAGTAAAACCTACTACTCCATCGGCGGCGGCTTTATCGTTGACGAAGAACACTTTGGCAAAGAGAGCGCGGGCGATGTGAATGTGCCCTATCCGTTTAAATCTGCCACCGAGATGTTGGCCTATTGCAAAGAGACCGGTCTCTCCCTCTCCGGCATGGTGATGCAGAACGAACTGGCGCTGCACAGCAAGAAAGAGATCGAAGACTATTTTGCTAACGTGTGGCAAACCATGCGCGCCTGTATTGACCGCGGGATGAACACCGAGGGGGTTCTGCCTGGGCCACTGCGTGTGCCGCGTCGTGCCTCTGCGCTTCGCCGTATGCTGGTCACCACCGACAAGTTCTCCAATGACCCTATGAATGTGGTTGACTGGGTGAACATGTTTGCGCTGGCGGTTAACGAAGAGAACGCAGCGGGTGGTCGCGTGGTGACGGCGCCAACCAACGGCGCGTGCGGTATCGTTCCGGCGGTATTGGCCTACTACGATCACTTTATTGAGCCCGTGACACCGGAGATCTATATCCGTTATTTCCTCGCGGCAGGCGCTATCGGCGCGCTGTACAAGATGAATGCCTCCATCTCCGGTGCCGAAGTAGGCTGTCAGGGTGAAGTGGGCGTGGCCTGCTCTATGGCGGCGGCCGGTCTGGCGGAACTGCTGGGCGCAAGCCCTGAGCAGGTGTGCGTGGCGGCGGAAATCGGCATGGAGCACAACCTCGGTCTGACCTGTGACCCGGTTGCCGGCCAGGTGCAGGTACCGTGCATTGAGCGTAACGCCATCGCCTCCGTCAAAGCGATCAACGCCTCGCGTATGGCGATGCGCCGTACCAGCGAGCCACGCGTGTCACTGGATAAGGTTATTGAAACCATGTACGAAACCGGCAAGGACATGAACGCGAAGTACCGTGAGACTTCGCGCGGCGGTCTGGCCATTAAGGTGCAGTGCGACTAAACCTTCCTTTTCGCCCATCTGCAACAGATGGGCGAATTTTCCCACCGCCTCTCGTCGCTTCACGTTTTCCCCACTACACTGTCACTGTTGCGTCTGGCTTTTCCGGCCGGTGCTTATCAGGCGACCGTTCATGCAAACTGCACAAACGATCATTAAAGACTATCGCCGAAAACGCGTTATCGTCTGTGTTACGGTTGCGCTCGTTACGCTCGTCCTGACGCTGGGCATTCGCTTTATTTCACAGCGCAACATTAATCAGGATCGGATCCACGACTTTACTCACCACACCGTGCGTGCGCTTGATAAGGTGCTTCTTGCGTTAGAAACCCAGCGTGAAACTCTACGTTTTCTGGTTGATATGCCCTGCGCTGAAGCGAATCCGATTCTGCGAAAACAGGCGGCGATCCTCCAGACCGTGCGCTCCATCGCCCTCGTCAAAGACGGAATACTGTATTGCTCGAGCGTATTTGGCAGCCGAAATATGCCCGTCAGTGACATTGAGCCGATGCTTCCGTCCAGTGAACCCAGGCTGATCTTGTTGACCGATCGGTGGCTGTTAAAGGGCAGTCCGGTACTGATTCAGTGGTCACCCCTTGCGGGCGACGGCAGTGACGGGTTGATGGAGGTAGTGAATATCGATCTCATCACCAAAATGATTCTGGAGCCACAGCGGCCACAAATCACCGACGTGGTCCTGAGAGTAGGCGATAATTTTCTCCGCGACGGGCAGCAGGTGACGAATACGCCGACCTTCGATGAACACGCCTCCCTGCTGGAACAGTCTTCACAGCACTACCCTTTCAGCGTCACGGTCAGCGGCCCGGGGGCAGGCCAAATGGCATTGAAAAATCTGCCCACCCAGCTACCGCTGGCGTTGATGCTCAGTTTACTGATGGGCTATATCGCCTGGCTTGCCACGGCGCGACGCATAAGTTTCACCTGGGAAATTAATATGGGGATTGCTGCCCGGGAGTTTGAACTCTTCTGCCAGCCGCTGGTAAACGCCCGCACCCGGGAATGCGTTGGCGTCGAGATCCTCCTGCGCTGGAACAACCCGCATCAGGGCTGGATTTCTCCCGATGTCTTTATCCCCCTGGCTGAAGAACATAGCCTGATTGTTCCGCTTACCCGCTACGTCATCAGCGAAACGGTGCGGCAGATAGGCTTTTTCCCGGCCTCACGGGATTTCCATATTGGCATCAACGTGGCCGCCAGCCATTTTCGCCGCGCTGCGCTGATCCGGGATCTTAACCGCATCTGGTTTAAGGCGAACCCTGTTCAAAAGTTGATTGTAGAGTTAACCGAACGCGATGCGTTGCTCGATGTGGATTACCGCATCGTGCGGGAGCTGCATCGCAAAGGGGTGAAGCTTGCGATTGATGATTTTGGTACGGGCAATAGTTCTCTTTCGTGGCTTGAAAAACTTCACCCGGACGTGCTGAAAATTGATAAATCCTTCACCACCGCGATCGGCACCGACGCCGTGAACTCAACGGTAACGGATATTATTATTGCGCTGGGCCAGAGGTTGAATATTGAACTGGTTGCAGAAGGGGTTGAAACCGAGGAGCAGTCACGCTATTTGCGCCGCCACAGCGTACATATTTTGCAGGGGTACTTGTATGCGCGGCCGATGCCGCTGCGGGAGTTTCCGAAATGGCTGGCGGAAAGTAACCCTCCGCCAGCCCGTCACAACGGACACATCGTGCCTTTATTGCCGTTACGCTAGATAGCGTTACTCTTCTTCGTCGTGTACAGAGTGCTCTTTAACAATACGAACCATATCAACGCGATAGTCGTTGGCTTCAACGATGGTAATTTGCAGCGGCGGCAGCTCAAGCACATCACCGATACGCGGGATCTGCCCGTTAACGGCAATCACCAGCCCCGCTACCGTGGCGATGTCTTCATCGTCATTGACCACGTTTTCGACGCCCAGCGTGTGCGAGAGCGCATGCAGGTCGGTGGTGCCTTTCACCAGCCAGCCGTCACCGTCGGCAACGATTTCTGGCGTTTCATCCGCATCAGGGAATTCACCGGCAATGGCTTCCAGCACGTCCAGCGGCGTTACCAGACCTTGTACCACACCAAATTCGTTGGTGACGATAACAAAGCTCCCGCGAGCACGACGCAACACGCCCAGCAGGTTAATCGGATCCAGCGTCTCCGGCACCACGATGGCAGGCGACGCGGCCGCTACGGCCTCGACGTTGACGCCCTCTTCCAGCGCCACGAGCATCTCTTTCGCGCGCACCACACCGATGATCTCATCCAGCTCGCCCCGACAGACCGGGAACAGGCTGTGCGGCGAGGAGAGCAGCTGCTGGCGAATTTCGTCGACGCTCAGGTTGGCGTCCACCCAGCTGATTTCACCGCGCGGCGTCATAATGCCGCGCAGGGAGCGGGAGGCCAGCGAAAGCACGCCGTTGATCATGTAGCGTTCTTCTTCCACAAACGCGCCTTCCGGCACCGGAACCGGGTTACGGTTCTCGTTATCCGCCTGCACGTTCACCTGACGACGCCCGCCCATCAGGCGCAGGATCGCATCGGCGGTACGCGCGCGCAGCGGCTGATTCGACTGCTGCTTAATGAAGTTACGGCGCGCAATCTGGTTAAACAGCTCGATCAGAATCGAGAAGCCAATCGCGGCGTACAGGTAGCCTTTCGGTATATGGAAACCAAAACCTTCTGCCACCAGGCTCAGACCAATCATCAACAGGAAACTCAGACACAGCACGACGACCGTCGGATGTTGGTTGACGAAACGCGTCAGCGGTTTCGACGCCAGCAGCATTACCGCCATCGCAATCACAACCGCCGCCATCATCACTGGCAGATGGTTCACCATGCCAACCGCTGTAATCACCGCATCCAGTGAGAAGACCGCATCAAGCACCACAATCTGCAGGACCACCACCCAGAAGCTGGCATACCCCTTACCGTGACCATCATCATGCTGCCGGTTCTCCAGCCGTTCATGCAGCTCTGTTGTAGCTTTGAACAGCAGGAAAAGCCCCCCCACCAGCATGATTAAATCACGGCCGGAGAAGGTGAAATCCATGACGGTGAACAGAGGCTTAGTCAGCGTAACCATCCACGAGATCACGGACAGCAGGCCCAGTCGCATGATCAGCGCCAGCGAGAGGCCGATCAGACGGGCTTTATCACGCTGTTTCGGCGGCAGCTTATCCGCAAGGATGGCAATAAACACCAGGTTATCAATACCGAGAACGATCTCCAGCACGACCAGCGTAAGCAAGCCTACCCAGATTGACGGGTCCATTAAGAATTCCATGACACGCTCCTGCTAAAGGAATGACAAAACGGTGCCCCGCTAATTTCGGGCATTTCAAAGGGAATGGGGGTCGATGCGTGGCGAAGGTCGCCGGTGAATAAGGCGCGGGATGGCCTGGAAGATGACTGACGTCGGTGACGGTCCATATAGTGGGCTGTAGCCCTATACTCCTGAATAATTAAACGGACGCTAAACATATCAGAGACAATGGGTTTTTAGCAAAGATTTACGTTCCTTTGCAAACTTCTGTAACACACGTGGTTTATCTTACAGAAAAATCTGTAAGGCGTAGCTAAATTACGGATCTTCATCACATAAATTATTTTTTCACTATCTAAAATAATTCGCGGAAGTCTTGGTTTTTTAGAACTCTAACCCTTATCTGAATCGATTCGGTTCGCCAATACGATTCTCAGTACGCCTGCCTGGCAGACGTATAAATGATAATAATAGGAGGTAGCAAGTGACCATTGCTATTGTCATAGGCACACATGGTTGGGCTGCGGAGCAGTTACTCAAAACGGCAGAAATGCTGTTGGGCGAGCAGGAAAACGTCGGCTGGATCGATTTCGTTCCCGGTGAAAACGCCGAGACGCTGATTGAAAAGTACACTGCTCAGCTTGAGAAGCTGGATACCAGCAAAGGCGTGCTGTTTCTCGTGGATACATGGGGCGGCAGCCCGTTCAACGCTGCCAGCCGCATTGTCGTCGATAAAGAGCATTATGAAGTCGTCGCCGGGGTAAATATCCCAATGTTGGTGGAAACCTTCATGGCGCGTGACGACAACCCAGGCTTTGACGAGCTGGTGGCGCTGGCGGTGGAAACCGGTCGCGAAGGCGTGAAGGCGCTGAAAGCACAGCCGGTTGAAAAACCTGCCCCTGCCCCTGCTGCACCAAAAGCCGCGGCACCGGCGAAGCCAATGGGTCCGAACGATTACATGGTTATCGGCCTTGCGCGTATTGATGACCGTCTGATCCACGGCCAGGTGGCGACGCGCTGGACCAAAGAGACCAACGTACAACGCATCATCGTGGTCAGTGACGAAGTGGCCGCCGACACTGTCCGTAAAACCCTTCTTACCCAGGTTGCACCGCCGGGCGTCACCGCGCACGTCGTGGATGTCGCCAAAATGATCCGCGTTTACAACAACCCGAAATATGCGGGCGAACGCGTGATGCTTCTGTTCACCAACCCGACAGACGTTGAACGCATTGTTGAAGGCGGCGTGAAAATCACCTCCGTTAACATTGGCGGTATGGCTTTCCGTCAGGGCAAAACGCAGGTCAACAACGCGATTTCAGTGGATGCGAAAGATATCGAGGCCTTCAACAAGCTGAATGCACGCGGTATCGAGCTGGAAGCCCGTAAGGTTTCCACGGATCAGAAACTGAAAATGATGGATTTGATCGGCAAAGTGGGGAAATAAGCCCGGGCCGGTTTTTCATATAGAGCTTATGTAATAGGAGAAGTGCAATGGAGATTACTACTCTTCAGATTGTGCTGGTGTTCATCGTCGCGTGTATTGCGGGTATGGAGTCCGTACTTGATGAATTTCAGTTCCACCGCCCTCTGGTGGCCTGTACGTTGATTGGCGCCGTTCTCGGTGACATGAAAACCGGTATCATCATCGGTGGTACCCTGGAAATGATCGCCCTCGGCTGGATGAACATCGGTGCGGCAGTTGCGCCAGATGCCGCGCTGGCGTCCATTATTTCGACCGTTCTGGTCATCGCCGGTCATCAGAGTATCGGTGCCGGTATCGCGCTGGCCATTCCACTGGCCGCGGCAGGCCAGGTGCTGACCATCATTGTTCGTACCATCACCGTTGCCTTCCAGCACGCGGCGGATAAGGCGGCCGATAACGGCAACCTGACAGCGCTCTCCTGGATCCACGTCTCGTCCTTGTTCCTGCAGGCGATGCGTATCGCTATTCCGGCCGTTATCGTGGCGATTTCCGTTGGGACCAGTGAAGTTCAAAGTATGCTGAACGCCATACCAGAAGTGGTCACCGGCGGCCTGAATATCGCGGGCGGTATGATTGTGGTCGTAGGTTACGCGATGGTCATCAACATGATGCGCGCAGGCTATCTGATGCCGTTCTTCTACCTTGGCTTCGTTACCGCTGCATTCACCAACTTCAACCTGGTTGCGCTGGGTGTGATTGGTGCGGTGATGGCGATTCTTTATATCCAGCTCAGCCCGAAATACCACCGTGTCGCGGGTGCCCCTGCGCAGGCTGCTGGTAACAACGATCTCGATAACGAACTGGACTAACAGGTGAGCGAAATGGTTGATATGACAAAAACTACCACTGAGAAAAAACTCACTCCGGGTGATATTCGTGGCGTGTTCATCCGTTCTAACCTGTTTCAGGGTTCATGGAACTTCGAACGTATGCAGGCGCTCGGCTTCTGCTTCTCCATGGTGCCGGCAATCAAACGCCTGTATCCGGAAAACAACGAAGCACGCCGTCAGGCAATTAAGCGTCACCTGGAATTCTTCAACACTCACCCTTACGTAGCGGCGCCTGTTCTGGGCGTAACGCTGGCGATGGAAGAGCAGCGTGCAAACGGGGCTGAGATCGACGATGGTGCTATCAACGGTATTAAAGTCGGTCTGATGGGGCCGCTGGCAGGCGTGGGCGACCCGATCTTCTGGGGTACCGTGCGTCCGGTCTTTGCGGCACTGGGCGCCGGGATCGCCATGAGCGGCAGTCTGCTTGGTCCCCTGCTGTTCTTTATCCTGTTCAACGCGGTGCGTCTGCTGACCCGCTACTACGGCGTGGCATACGGTTACCGTAAAGGGGTGGATATCGTTAAGGATATGGGCGGCGGCTTCCTGCAAAAACTGACTGAGGGGGCGTCAATCCTCGGCCTGTTTGTAATGGGGGCTTTGGTTAACAAGTGGACGCACGTGAACATCCCGCTGGTGGTATCGACGATCACCGGTCAGGATGGTCAGACGCGCGTCACCACCGTGCAGACCATTCTGGACCAGCTGATGCCTGGCCTGGTACCGCTGCTGTTAACCTTCGCCTGTATGTGGCTGCTGCGTAAGAAAGTGAACCCGCTTTGGATCATCGTTGGCTTCTTCGTCATCGGTATCGCGGGCTACGCCGTCGGCCTGCTGGGTCTGTAATAAAATGCGTTACCGACCGGGGGCTTGCCCCCGGTCTTTTTATCTGGAGGATGAATGACTGTCACGGACACCGTACTGGTTTTATTTATTGTTGCCCTTCTGGCTTACGCGATCTATGACGAGTTCATTATGCCTCGCCGCCACGGCGAGACGCTGCTGACCCTTCCCCTCTTACGCCGTGGGCGCATTGATGCGTTTATCTTCGCCGGTCTGGTAGTCATCCTGATTTACAATAATGTGACCAGCCACGGCGCAATATTAACCACATGGTTATTATGTGCGCTGGCATTAATGGCGATTTACCTGTTCTGGATCCGCTCGCCAAAACTCATTTTTAAAAAACACGGATTCTTCTTCGCCAATGTCTGGATAGAATATAACCGCATTAAAGAGATGAATTTATCCGAAGACGGAGTTCTGGTGATGCAATTAGAACAACGCCGCCTGCTCATTCGGGTCAAAAATATTGACGACCTGGAAAAAATCTACAAATTACTCCTTAAAACTCAATGAATTAATTTTATAGCATCGGCTATGTATTGTATTATTCTCAAACCAGCAATATAGCCGATGCTATATCTCCCCTGCGAATTAACTTATATTTATTAACGATACTTTCACGCATAAACCTAAATGAAAATCGTTATCAATATAGTGGCTATATAAAGCCATCTTCGTTGTTGTTTTATATTCTCAAAATATGTTAAGGTTGCGCCCGTCGTTGGGGAGTAGCCGATTTCCTGCCTGCGGGAAATGTACGTGTCAACATACTCGTTGCAAAACGTGGCGCGTACGGATCGTTTTCAGCACACTTACTGTGCCAAAAGCGATCAGGCGAGACCATAGATACATCAACTGCTGTTTACTGGGGGCAGTGATGTGTCATATGGATATCCCCGGTCTGGACGCACTTATGAATATCTCCGCTACGATCCTTCTGGCTTTTGGCATGTCCATGGACGCATTTGCCGCCTCTATCGGTAAAGGTGCCACCCTCCATAAACCTAAATTTTCCGAAGCCCTGCGCACCGGTCTCATCTTTGGCGCAATCGAAACGCTGACGCCGCTTATTGGCTGGGGTCTGGGGATGCTCGCCAGCCAGTTTGTGCTGGAGTGGAACCACTGGATCGCCTTCGTGCTGCTGGTGTTCCTCGGCGGACGCATGGTAATTGAAGGTTTTCGTGGCAACAGCGATGAAGATGATGCGCCGCTGCAACGCCACGGCTTCTGGCTTCTGGTGACAACCGCTATCGCAACCAGCCTGGACGCAATGGCCGTCGGTGTCGGTCTGGCGTTTTTGCAGGTCAATATTATCGCCACCGCGCTGGCGATTGGCTGCGCCACGCTGATTATGTCAACGCTGGGGATGATGGTGGGGCGGTTCATTGGCCCGCTGTTAGGCAAACGCGCCGAAATTCTGGGCGGTATCGTGTTGATCGGAATTGGTGCCCAAATACTCTGGGCACACTTCGCGGGTTAATCTTCGCGCTGCCAGCAATGGATGCTGAAATCCGTCTGGCAGCGAAATTCTGTCTGTGCTGCCAGCGTTTCCCACACCTCTGGTTTTGCCCGCCACGCAAACGGCGTCATTTGCAGTAACGCCACCGCTTCACTTCCCTGCAACGTCATCTCATACGCCACTGACTGCGCCTGCTTTAACGCGAAGCCCGCCAGCTGTTCAGAGTGCGGCGCATGCAGGTGAACTTCATCATAGATCAGCCCTTTTAGCTCCAGCAGATGACGCGGTCCCGGCGTAACGGTGATAACCCACCCGCCGGGCTTAACGACGCGCGCCAGCTCCTCTGCCTTGCACGGGGCATAGATACGCACTACGGCGTCCATACTCGCTTCCTCAAACGGCAGGCGGTGGCTGGAGGCCACGCAGAACGTTACCGCTGAGTAGCGTTTTGCTGCTGCACGGATAGCCACTTTCGACACGTCCAGCCCGTAAGTTTCGGCGCCCTTCCCAGCCGCGACGTCAGCAAACGTGGCGGTGTAGTAGCCCTCACCGCAGCCGATATCCAGCATGGCGGATGCGCCTTCTGTCAGATATTGACGGAGTAAGTCGACAACGGCATCCCTGAGCGGTTGATAGTGTCCGGCGTCAAGAAACGCCCGGCGCGCCTGCATCATCTCCGCGCTGTCACCCGGATCCCGGGAGCGCTTGTGCTGTACCGGCAGAAGATTGACATAGCCCTCTTTAGCCCGGTCAAACTGATGTCCCAGTGGACAGATAAACGTTTTCTCCGCGCGCGTCAGCGGCGCGTGGCAAAGGGGACAACTGAAAGACATGACAGCTCCAGGGCGAAAACCAAAAGGCGAAGTGTACCGCTATTCGCCAGGGTTATAAACGGCTGGGTGACGCATCACGATCAGATGGTCAGAATCTGCTGGCAGCCCGTCTGGCTTCACGTTTTCCAGGCGCAAGACGTTACCCATAATTTCGCTGAACACGGGCGCGGAAACGGCCCCGCCGTAGTAGGCTCCGTTTTTCGGATCGTTGATCACCACCACCAGTGCAAAACGGGGATCGCTGGCGGGCGCAACGCCTGCTGTGTAGGCGACGTATTTATCCACATACTTACCGTGTTCATCGATTTTTTTGGCCGTCCCGGTTTTAATCGCCACACGATAGTTACGCACCGCCGCTTTGATCCCGCCACCGCCGGGTAACGCGACGCTCTCCATCATGTGTTCCACCTCGTGAACAATCTCCCCGGGCATCACCCGTTTGCCAATCACGGGGGGATCGATACGGGTGATGGACAGAGGCCGTTCAATGCCATAGCTACCGATGGTGGCATACACATGCGCCAGCTGGAGGGGGGTAACCATCAGGCCATACCCAAAGGCAAAGGTCGCCCTGTCTAACTGACTCCAGAATTTTCGCTGCGGCAGTAAACCTGAGCTTTCTCCCGTTAAGCCAAGCCCGGTACTCTCGCCAAAACCAAAGTTTTTATAGGTATCAAGTAACCGTTGCACGGGCATCGCGAGAGAAAGACGGGATACGCCCGTGTCGCTGGATTTTTGCAGGATCCCGGTCATGGTCAGCTCGGGGTAGTAACCCACATCGCGAATACGATGACCATCAATGGTGTAGGGATGCGTGTCTATCACGCTGTCAGGCTGCACCAGCCCCTGCTGTAGCGCCGTCATCAGCACCAGAGGCTTAACGGTCGAACCCGGTTCAAAGGTGTCGCTGATCGCGCGATTACGAAAGTCATCCAGCGTTGCCCCTTCCCGATTGTTGGGGTTGAAGTCAGGGAAGCTCGCCATCGCCAGAATTTCGCCCGTCTGGATATTAATCAGCACCGACGCGCCTGACTCGGCTTTATTCCACGCCACGGCATTATCCAGCGCGTCTTCGGTGATAGTTTGCAGGCGTTCATCGATACTAAGCTGGATATTATGTGCCGGTACGGGCGCCACCTCCGTGAGGTTCTCAACCACATGCCCGTATCGATCTTTCCTGACCAGCCGCACGCCTGCCTTCCCGGTGAGCTGCGTGTTAAAGCTTTTCTCGACGCCCTCAATACCCTGACCATCAATATTAGTGAAGCCAATCAGGTTTGCCGCCACGTGTCCGGCAGGATAAAAGCGACGGGACTCATCGCGTAGGTTGATACCGGGAAGACGCAGCTTATCAATCCACTTTGCCTGGGAGGGATCAACCTGACGAGCTAGATAAATGAATCGCCCGTGCGGATTGCTGTTTATTCGCGATGCGAGCGTGCTCAGAGAAAGGTGTAAAGCATTTGCCAGGGCCTGCCAGCGCGAATCAAAGCCGATCCCCCCTTTATCAAGCACAGTTTTGGGATCGGCCCAGACGGCCTGGACAGGTACGCTTACCGCAAGGGGACGCCCTTCACGGTCAACAATCATCCCACGTGGGGCGTCTATCGCCACTTCGCGCAGGGAACGCATATCCTCCTGCTTCACCAGATTATCCGGTTTGATAATTTGTAGCCATGCCACGCGGCCTAACAGAAAAGCAAGGCTACAAAAGATGGCGAGACACAGAAGTGCAAAACGTGCCGGTGTAAAGTTTCCGTTGGCCGTTATTGTCTTTTTTTTCACTTTAACCCCAGGGCTGTTAATCAACGCCCTGATTTAACGGGAAAAAGGGATAATAAGGCGGGAAAACAATGCTAATAATCTCGCGGGTTTGCAACAAGATAATAACAGAGGAGGAATACGTAACATTTTGAAAAATAAGTGAATAAAAAAGCCCCGCATCGGCGAGGCTTATGTCTGAGATCGAAGCGCCAAGCGCTTCAGTCAGCAGTGATTCGATCAGATAGCAGTTACGTTAACCGCAGCTGGGCCTTTCTGGCCGTCCTGAATTTCGAACTCAACGTTCTGGCCTTCAGCCAGAGTTTTGAAGCCGTTACCCTGGATTGCAGAGAAGTGTACGAACACGTCTTTGCTGCCGTCAGCAGGAGTAATGAAACCAAAACCTTTAGACTCGTTGAACCACTTAACTTGACCTTTAATCTTTGCCATTTGCAAAATTCCTTAGAGTGTTTTCTTAGCCCGCAGGCTTTAACATAGATAAAACTGAGACATTACTGCTTGAGGCACTAATATAAGGTTCGGCAGAGAAGCGGTATTCAACGACAACGTGTTTACTCAGGACTTCTTTACTGAAAATGCCACACATAAACAGAACTGTACCTCGTTTGACCCAAAACGTGTTATTACACACAACGTTTAATATGGCAAGCCATTTTTAAACGTGTCTCGATCCGCCGCACAAATTCAGGGGTTACTCCATAACAATCTGCACAGTTATGCGAATTGTCAAATGAAGCGCCACCTGACCTCACCGCCCACAGAGTGCGCTGACGCGCCCTGTAATCAAAGACTTTTTAAACATAGCTCAATCATTTCAAAGCGTCCATCCCAATCCCTGAATTTCTTTAAAGGAATGACTGAGTTAGAACATTTTGTGAAAAGTTATGCTGAAAACATCGCAATGCACCAGAGTGTGACAGTGAATAAACGATGTTAAATACATTTTGCTAACTGTATTAAAATCCACCATTTAATAAGCGTTATTCTGCACCAAAATAATGAAATTTTTATGACTCTGCCTCAAAACAAGGCAAGCAAAACGTTTCGATAAAAATAAAACACTTCAGGAAAGTTAAAGCTCACAATTTATTCAACGAAACGGTATGACTTGTATAAGGATAAATATTCGCCAGTTTTCAGTATACTGAAACAGTAGTTAACTGCTGCTTAATTATATGTTGGGATGTTATGGGTTACATTTGATAAGGGAGGAGATTTACGCCGTACGTCAGGCCACCTCCCCGTTCCGGGCAGACTATCGTTCGGCCACCAGGCGAATGAACTCTTCCTCGTCTTGTTTTTGAGCATCAGCTTCCTTCGGCACCGCTTTCTCCTCCGGCTCGTTGGCTTCGCACAGACGACGCAGCAACGCAGTCTGCCGTTTCTGCTGATCGAGCAATGCTTCCAGCAGCTCAATCTGCTCGTTTGTGCGGGAGCTGGCGCGATTAACGAAGAACCACAGCACCAGTCCAACAACCAGCACCACTAAAGACATTACCAGGGATGCAATGCTCAGCAGCCCCGAATTCATTAACTCACCCATTTCACCACCTCAGTAAAAACAGTCATTTTACCACTGCAGCCACGTAAGGACATCGCTCAGTGCAAAAATAGCCACTACCAGGGGATAAACTTATTGATTGAACAAATGCCGCTAAAGAACTGTACATCCTGATCGCACATCACATTGATAGTCTGCGTCCACAGCACCACGCATGCTATCAGCACTATAATCAGAATTACCCAGCGTATTTTTTTCACTCCACACTCCGTCTTATGACCTGATGTAGCCAGGTTATCACGGCTATCTTAAACAGGGGCTAACTGTACCTTCAACAGACGCTTTTCGGAATCGTGCACTTGTTTCACTGCGTAAACCCGTTACGCTTACTCCATGACAACAAAGAAAAAAGAGGCATCGATGCGTTTACTCGTTCGTACGATAATTGTACTGGCACTTGTGTGGATCGGCCTGCTGTTAAGTGGGTATGGCGTATTAATGGGAAGCAAAGAGAATGCCGCGGGTTTGGGTATTCAGTGTAAATATCTCACCGCCCAGGGGGTAAGCACGGCTCAGTACATCCATTCCGACAGCGGGATCATCGGGTTAACCAACTGTCCTGTGCTGCGTAAATCATCTGTTGTGGTGGATAACGGCTAATCAGAGCTAAATTTCGCTTACAAAAACGCCGCAAGAGTGCGGCGTTTTTATTGGAGGCATTGATCAGAACGGGTATTCGTTATAGCCCATCTGCTCTGAAATTTTGCGCGCTGCGGTATGCAGAATTGCCACATACTCATGAAGACGCTCTTCGGAGAAACGCAGCGTTGGGAAAGAGATGCTCAGTCCCGCAATGACAACGCCGAAGCGGTCAAACACCGGCACACCGATGCAGCGCAACCCTTCTTCCTGCTCTTCGTTATCTTCCCCATAACCCTGCTCACGCACTTTATCCAGCACGCTCAGCAGTTCATCCGTACTGGTAATCGTGCGATCGGTGCTGCGTTTGTATTCCACACCGTCAAGGATTTGCTTAACCTCTTCACGATCGCGCCAGGCCAGCAGGACTTTACCAATTGCGGTACTGTACAGCGGGTTACGACGACCGATGCGTGAATACATGCGCAGGTTGTACATGGAGTCAATTTTGTGGATGTAAACGATGCTGTCTTCATCCAGTGCGCCGAGGTGAATGGTCTCTTTCGTCAACCGCGAAAGTTCACGCATCTGAATGTCAGCGCTGCGGATCAGATCCACGTTCTGCAAGGCGCGGGCGCCCAATTCAAACAATTTCAGGGTCAGAGAATATTTTTCTGATTCTCCTTCCTGCGCGACATAACCCAATGATTTCATCGTCTGCAAAAAGCGATAAACGGTGCTTTTCGACATCATCACACGCTGCGACAACTCTGTAATACCAATTTCACGCTCTTCTCCGAGCGCCTGCAAGATGCCAAACACCTTCAGCACGGAAGAAACAGAATCTGGCTGCTTATCCAAATCTGCGATTGCCATTTATCACCTCATGGAGAGTGTTTTATAAAAATCAGAACCGGTTTTTATTATAAATTCGTGTGATGCGCGCTGCAATCTATCTGGGTTTACTTCGTTACAAATCTGCGACATAAAACCGAAATAACGATGCTAAAATAGTTACTCTGAAAATAATTTCACACTGAGTCATTCTTTTCCCATGCAAAAAAACGTTTCTGATGGCCTGCCCTTACCCCAGCGGTACGGGGCAATTGCCACTATTGTCATCGGCATTTCGATGGCTGTCCTTGACGGTGCGATTGCCAATGTGGCTCTTCCTACCATTGCCAAAGACCTTAATGCTTCTCCGGCAAGCTCCATCTGGATTGTGAACGCGTACCAGATAGCGATTGTGATTTCCCTTTTGTCACTCTCTTTCCTGGGCGATATGTTTGGTTATCGCCGGGTTTATCAGTGCGGGCTGGTGGTCTTTACTCTCACCTCGCTCTTCTGTGCCCTTTCCGATTCACTGCACACCCTTACGCTTGCACGTATCGCACAGGGTTTTGGCGGTGCGGCGCTAATGAGCGTGAACACGGCCCTGATACGGCTTATCTATCCTCATCGCCATCTGGGGCGCGGCATGGGCATTAACTCCTTTATTGTGGCCGTGTCGTCCGCCGCCGGGCCGACGATCGCCGCCGCCATTCTGTCCGTAGCCTCGTGGCAGTGGCTGTTTGCCATTAACGTGCCGCTGGGCATTGTGGCGATCTTCTTCGCCCTGCGCTATCTTCCGGAAAATGGTCCGAAAAACATCATGCCACGTTTTGACCTGCCCAGCGCTGTGATGAACGCGCTGACCTTTGGCCTGCTGATTACTGCGCTGAGCGGATTTGCGCAGGGACAGTCTTTGTCGCTCATTGCCGCAGAAATCGTTGCCCTGCTTATCATCGGCTTTTTCTTTGTACGACGCCAGCTGGCGCTGCCCGTGCCGTTACTGCCGGTCGATTTGCTGCGTATTCCGCTGTTTTCGCTATCAATTTGTACCTCCATTTGCTCGTTCTGCGCCCAGATGCTGGCGCTGGTTGCGCTGCCATTCTTTTTGCAGAGCGTGCTTGGCCGTTCGGAAGTGGAAACAGGCTTGCTGCTCACGCCCTGGCCTTTGGCAACCATGGTGATGGCCCCGCTGGCCGGGTACCTTATTGAGCGCGTTCATGCCGGACTGCTGGGGGCTATCGGGCTGATCGTCATGGCAGCAGGACTGTTTGCGCTGTCGCTCCTGCCCTCCTCGCCGGGGGATCTGGATATTATCTGGCGCATGATCCTGTGCGGGGCAGGTTTTGGTCTGTTCCAGTCACCTAACAACCACACAATTATCACCTCTGCCCCACGTCATCGCAGCGGTGGTGCCAGCGGGATGCTGGGTACGGCAAGACTGTTAGGGCAGAGCACCGGGGCCGCAATGGTGGCGTTGATGTTTAACCTTGCCGGGCAAAATGCGACACACGTTGCGCTGATTACCGCAGGGACACTGGCGACCCTCGCGGCTATCATTAGCGGCCTTCGTGTGACCCAGCCAAAGGCGCAGGCATAAAAAAACCGGGCGGAGATTGTCTCCTGCCCGGTTTTTTTCATCCGGCGGGATTACTTTAGGTATTCGCCGCTTCGCAGCGCTTCAATACGTTTATCCAGCGGCGGGTGTGACATAAACAGCTCGCTCAGCGACTTTGATTTACCATTGATGCAGAAGGCCATCATGCTGTTTGCTTCCTGCGGCTCGTAGCTGGTTTTCAGACGTTGCAGCGCAGCAATCATCTTCTCACGACCCACCAGTTTCGCAGAACCGGCATCCGCGTGGAACTCACGATGACGGGAGAACCACATGGTAATGATGCTTGCCAGGATACCGAACACCAGCTCCAGCACCATTGAAACAGCAAAATAGATCAGCGGGTTACCGTTGCTCTCTTCACCCTCATCACGGTTGCCACCCATAAATCCGGCAGCAATCTGCGCCAGAATACGGGAAATAAAGATAACGAAGGTGTTCACCACGCCCTGGATCAAGGTCATGGTGACCATATCGCCGTTAGCGATGTGGCTGATCTCGTGAGCAATAACCGCTTCCGCTTCGTCACGGCTCATGTTTTGCAGCAGACCGGTACTGACGGCCACCAGGGACGCGTCACGACGCGCACCGGTAGCAAACGCGTTGATATCCGGCGCGTGGTAGATCGCCACCTGCGGCATGGCTATGCCCGCCTGCTTTGACTGCTGAGCAACCGTGCTCATCAACCACTGTTCCATATCGTTACGCGGCTGCTCAATAACTTCACCGCCCACGGATTTCAGTGCCATCCACTTCGACATCAGCAGTGAAATGAAAGAGCCACCGAAACCAAACAGCAGCGCCATAATCAACAGACCCTGAACGCTGCTCGACTGAATTCCCGTCAGGCTTAGCACCAGCCCGAATACCACCATCACCGCCAGGTTGGTGAGCAGGAAGAGCGCGATTCGCATCATAATATTCTTTTAACCTCAGTTTAACAAAACGCACTATGCGATTACCCACATCGTATGGGTATTGCGGCTATTTTCAAGCATCCAGACGGCGTAAGTCACCAGAAAGACACAACTTTACACAATTGGAAATCTGCCTGACGGAAGGATGAGGAACAAAAAGAAACAGGCACAATTTCTTGTGCCTGTTGGGGGATTATTTTGTCGGAGCAGGTTGTACGGCAGGTTTCTCTTTTTCCAGCTTCGCGAGATCAAGCGCGATATGCACCGTCTCGTCCAGATACGGATCGGGCTCCTGGTAATCCTTAGGCAGATCGTCCAGTTTTTTGAGCAGAGGCTTGCCTTCACGTTTGAAGCGATCGTTGATACGCGCCAGACGTGTCGCGTCATCTTCATTATTCTCTTTCTCACGCTGGGCGTAGTTCAGAGAGACAATGCTCCGTTTCGCTTTCAGAGCGTTGAAACGCGCGATGTCCTTCATGATGTACTGGAATTCCGGATCCTTCCCGATGCGGTCGTTGTGATTTTTCAGCAGTTCCGGACCGAACTGTTTCATATCACCCGATTTCACGAATGTCGCGGCATCAATGCTATCCCACGGCAGCGCGTTATCTTCAAACTTCTCGCCCGTTTCCGTCTCTTCGGTACCTGTCGGCATCATGATGTCCGGCGTCACGCCTTTGCGCTGCGTACTGCCGCCGTTAACACGGTAAAACTTCTGAATGGTGTACTGTACTGAGCCCAGCGCCGGCCATTCAGGGCGCAGCATCTGGTCGTAAATACGGTTCAGAGAGCGGTACTGCTGAACGGTGCCCTTGCCAAACGTCGGTTCGCCGACGATTAACGCCCGGCCGTAATCCTGCATGGCAGCAGCGAAGATTTCCGATGCAGAGGCGCTGAAGCGATCGACCAGCACCACCAGCGGCCCCTTATAGTAGACCACGCCATCGGTATCGGCATCTTCACGCACTTTACCGTTGTTATCGCGCACCTGAACCACCGGGCCAGACGGGATAAACAGCCCGGAGAGCGAGACGGCCTCGGTCAATGCCCCGCCGCCGTTGCTGCGCAGGTCGATGATCACACTGCTGACATTCTGCTTTTCAAGCTTCTGGAGCTGCACTTTTACATCATCGGTCAGGCCAACGTAGAAGCCAGGGATATCCAGAACGCCAACCTTCTCTTTACCCACGGTTTTCACCGACATTTTCACCGCGCGATCTTCCAGACGGATACGCTCACGGGTCAGAGTAACGATACGGGTTTTGGTCCCCTTTCCGGCTGGCAGGATCTCCAGGCGAACTTTGCTGCCCTTCGGCCCTTTGATCAACGCAACTACGTCATCAAGTCGCCAGCCAATCACGTCCACCATGCTCTTTCCGGTTTGACCTACACCGACAATACGGTCGCCTACGCTGATCGCTTTGCTTTTCGACGCAGGGCCACCGGCCACCATGGAGTTGATAACGGTGTAGTCATCATCCATCTGAAGCACAGCACCGATACCTTCCAGAGACAGGCTCATTTCGGTATTGAACTGTTCGGTGTTACGTGGAGAGAGATAATTAGTGTGCGGATCAATTTCGTGCGCAAACGCGGTCATCGCCAGCGAGAAAACATCTTCACTGTTGGTCTGCGCCAGACGACGAATTGCGAATTTGTAGCGACGGTTTAACGTCTCACGGATCTCTTTCTCGTCTTTGCCTGTGAGCTTGAGGCTCAGTTCGTCATATTTGACTTTTCCGTCCCACAGCGCATTCAGTTCAGCCTCATCTTTCGGCCATGGCGCTTTGCTGCGGTCCAGATTAAAGGTGTCGTTGCCGGTGAAGTCCATCGGACGTTCCAGCACTTTCAGCGCGTATTGATAACGCTCAAAACGGCGCTTTTGCGATAAGTTGTACAGATCGTAGAAAAGATCCAGCTTTCCGGAGCGCAGCTCATCACCCACTTCGGATTTGCGTTTAGCGAACTGTTCGACATCGCTGGCCAGCAGTACGTTATGGCTGTAATCCAGCAAGTTCAGATAACGGTCAAAGATTTTGGCCGAAAAGGCCTGATCGAGATCGAACTGACGATAGTGCGAACGAGTAAAGCGCGACGTCACGCGCTCACTCACCGTCGCGTGCTGAGTTTCTTCCTTAAGAACCGGAATTTGATCAACACGCGTAATATCGTCCACAGCGAAAGCGTGGCCTGTTATAGCAAACAGGCCAGCCAGCGCGGTGAGCTTAAAAAAAGTGTTCATGCCAGGCTCGGCCTCCGTTTCAGAACAACAAGTGTTCTGCGCGTACAATCATTGACATACCAGAAGTCAGCTGTACACGAACGCCATCTTTGGTGATTTCCAGTACGGTGGCATCCATCGCATTGTTACCCGCTTTAACCTTCAGAGACTGACCTACGCTCAGGGCGTTGATGTCCGAAACTGGGGTGTGGCGCGGCTCTTCGCGCGGCGCACGTGGGGCTTTAGCTGCTGGTTTGTCAGCACGCGGTTTGCGATCGTTATTTTCAGTACGACGCGGTGCCGGACGCGGTTTACGCTCGCGACGAGGGGCGTCTTCCTGACCGTTTGCCGCTGCGGCTTCGCGTTTTTTGGCCTGCTGTTCAGCACGCTGTGCCTGAACGCGAGCTTTGGCTTCTTCAAGCTGCTTACGCGCATGTTCTACGTGCTGCTCGTCCAGCTCACCACACGGGTTGCCGTCAAGGTCGACACGGGTCGCACCCGGCTTGATACCGTACAGGTAACGCCAGCTCGAGGTATAAAGGCGCAAGGCAGAACGAAGCTGCGTTTTGCTGAGGTTCATCTCCCCCTCAACGCGCGCGACCAGATCCTGAAAGATACCGACTTTCAGAGGACGCGCTTCACCTTCAGCGCTGAAGCACTGCGGGAAACGCTCGGCCAGAAATGCGATAACTTCTTTACTGCTATTCAACTTAGGTTGATTTTCCATGAAATTTCCTGATTACAACGGACGTTGCCAACAAGCGCAGGCATGAACAGGCGACATTATAATGACGCTATCAGTAAATGCTACGTTATCCGTTGATTATCCTGCGACGCTCGCAAAGAATTTATGATAATCGGTCTCTGCCAGAACATTTTCCAGGTTTGCGGCCAACGCGCGCAGCCCCTGCTCATCCTCGGCAGTAAAGCGGCTGAAGACCGTGCTGTCGATATCCAGAACGCCAATAATCTGATTTTTAACCACCAGCGGCAGTACGATTTCAGAATTGCTGCTGGCATCGCAGGCAATGTGGCCGTCAAACGCATGTACATCTTCGACACGCTGAACCTGACGGGTCGCCACTGCGGTACCGCACACGCCGCGCCCTACCGGGATGCGTACGCAGGCGAGTTTCCCCTGGAAAGGCCCCAGCACCAGCGTGTCGCCTTCCAGCAGATAAAAGCCCGCCCAGTTCACGTCAGAAAGGCGTTCGAACAGTAACGCACTGGTATTTGCCAGAGTGGCTAAGAAACTGGTTTCCCCTGCCATTAATGCCTTAAAATCGCGATTCAGATCCGCGTAGAATTCTGTTTTGTTCATTATTCAATCACTTAGTTATCTTACATAATTACCGCATAGCCTATTAAAATAAGCATTAAATGCGCTCATGCTCAAGATGAATCCGTTCATGAGTTATTATAACTTTCAACAATACTTATCTGTGTGCGACTGATGGCCCTAAAAACACCCCAAATTACGCCGACAAGAAAGATCGTTGTCCGTACGGTAAGCCAGGCTCTGCCTCGTGCACATTATCAGCGTTGTCCCCAGTGCGATACGCTTTTTATGTTGCCGAAGATGAAATCGCACCAAAGTGCTTTTTGCCCTTGCTGCGATGCCAAAATTCGCGATGGCCGGGACTGGTCATTGACGCGTCTGGCGGCAATGGCGGTTACTATGCTGCTGCTGATGCCGTTCGCCTGGACCGAGCCGCTGTTAAAGCTCTACCTGCTTGGCGTGCGTATTGACGCTAACGTATTGCAGGGGATCTGGCAGATGACGCGCGAGGGCGATCCGCTCACCGGCGCTATGGTGCTGTTCTGCGTCGTCGGCGCACCGCTGGTGCTGGTCGCGGCAATTGCCTACCTGTGGTTTGGCAACATTCTGGGGATGAACCTGCGCCCTGTCCTGCTCATGCTGGAAAAGCTCAAGGAGTGGGTGATGCTGGACATCTATCTGGTGGGCGTCGGCGTGGCCTCCATTAAGGTGCAGGATTATGCGTTTTTACAACCCGGCATTGGCCTTTTTGCGTTTATTTCACTGGTCCTGCTGAGTATTTTGACCCTGATTCATCTGAATGTTGAACAGCTTTGGGAGCGATTTTACCCTCAGCGTCCCGCGACCCGGCCTGATGAAAACCTGCGCGTCTGCCTGGGGTGCCATTACACCGGTTTTCCGGATAAACGCGGGAGGTGTCCTCGCTGCCACATTCCGTTAAGATTGCGGCGCAACAACAGCCTGCAAAAATGCTGGGCGGCGCTTATCGCCTCACTGATATTTTTATTCCCGGCCAATATGCTGCCGATCTCCGTAATTTATGTGAACGGCGCCCGACAGGAAGATACTATCCTTTCGGGGATTATCTCTCTGGCGCACAGTAACGTGGGGGTTGCCGCCATTGTGTTCATCGCCAGTATTCTGGTGCCCTTTACCAAAGTGGTGGTGATGTTTACGCTACTTATCAGCATTCACTTTAAATGCGAACAAGGACTACGCACCCGCATCCTGCTTCTGCGATTCGTGACCTGGATTGGTCGCTGGTCGATGTTGGATCTGTTCGTGATTTCGCTGATGATGTCGCTCATCAATCGCGATCAGTTACTTGCTTTTACCATGGGACCCGCAGCTTTTTATTTCGGCTCTGCGGTGATATTGACTATTCTTGCAGTGGAATGGCTGGACAGCCGCTTACTTTGGGACGCACATGAGTCAGGAAACGCCCGCTTCGCCGACTGAAGCGAGAATTAAAACAAAACGCCGCATTTCGCCATTCTGGTTGCTGCCTGTCATCGCGCTGATGATCGCAGGCTGGCTTATCTGGACGAGCTATGAAGATCGCGGAAGTACCATCACGATTGATTTCCAGTCTGCGGACGGCATTGTCGCCGGACGTACCCCCGTTCGCTTCCAGGGGGTGGAAGTGGGTACCGTGCAGGATATTTCCCTCGGCAAAGGGCTGAACAAAATCCAGGTCCGGGCGAGCATTAAGTCTGACATGCAGGATGCCCTGCGCGCCGAAACGCAGTTCTGGCTGGTCACGCCTAAAGCCTCCCTGGCCGGCGTTTCCGGGCTGGATGCGCTTGTGGGCGGTAACTATATCGGCATGATGCCTGGCAAAGGTGAGCCACAGGATCACTTTGTTGCGCTGGATAACCAGCCGAAATATCGGCTGAATAACGGCGATCTGATGATCCACCTCCGCGCGCCGGATTTGGGCTCGCTGAACAGTGGTTCTCTGGTCTATTTCCGCAAAATTCCGGTTGGCCGCGTTTACGACTACGCCATTAACCCGAACAAAGATGGCGTGACCATTGATGTACTGATCGATCGCCGTTTTACCAACCTGGTAAAAAAAGGCAGCCGCTTCTGGAACGTCTCCGGCGTCGATGCTGACCTGAGCTTAAGCGGTGCGAAAGTGAAGCTTGAGAGCCTGGCGGCGCTGGTGAATGGCGCTATCGCCTTCGACTCACCTGCTGACTCCAGCCCTGCCGCCGCAGAGGATACCTTTGGTCTGTACGCCGACCTGGCACACAGCCAGCGCGGTGTCATCGTCAAGTTGACCTTGCCGGATGCCAAAGGCCTGAAAGCCGGTTCGACCCCGCTGATGTACCAGGGTTTAGAGGTCGGGCAACTGACAAAATTAACCCTCAACGCGGGCGGCTCCGTTACCGGCGAAATGACGGTGGATCCGAGCGTTGTGGACCTCCTGCGGGAAAAAACACGCATCGAGCTGCGTAATCCGAAGCTCTCCCTCAGCGACGCCAGCATCAGTTCCCTGCTGACGGGAAGCACCTTTGAGCTGATCCCCGGTGAAGGTGCGCCGAATAAAAACTTTGTCATCGCGCCGGCGGATAAAGCTCTGCTGCAAAAACCGGGCGTGTTGACGGTTAAGCTGAATGCGCCGGAAAGCTATGGTATCGAAGCCGGTCAACCGCTAATCCTGCACGGTGTGCAGGTGGGTCAGGTTCTGGAACGAAAGCTGACGGAAAAAGGGGTCTCCTTCTCCGCCGCCATCGATCCGCAGTACGGCAACCTTGTGCACGGCGACAGTAAATTTGTGGTGAACAGCCGGGTCGACGTGAAGGTGGGTCTGGACGGCGTTGAGTTCCTCGGCGCCAGCGCCAGCGAGTGGGTTAACGGCGGGATCCGCATTCTGCCGGGCAGCAAAGGCGCGCTGCGTGAGAGCTATCCACTGTTCGCCAATCTGGACAAAGCCATTGAAAACAGCCTCGGCGACCTGCCGACCACCACGCTGACCTTAAGCGCTGAAACGCTGCCGGATGTCCAGGCAGGCTCCGTCGTGCTTTATCGTAAGTTTGAGGTCGGAGAAGTGATCACCGTTCGTCCTCGTGCGGACGCGTTTGATATCGAACTGCATATCAAGCCGGAGTATCGCAAGCTGCTCACGCCAAACAGCGTGTTCTGGGCTGAAGGCGGCGCGAAAGTGCAGCTCAATGGCAACGGGCTGACCGTACAGGCGTCTCCCCTCTCCCGTGCCCTGCGCGGTGCGATCAGCTTCGATAACCTGAGCGGCGCGGGCGGCAACATGCGTAAAGGTGACAAGCGGATCCTCTTCCCGTCTGAAACCGCGGCGCGCGCCGTCGGGGGACAGATTACCCTGCACACCTTTGATGCCGGTAAACTGGCAGAAGGCATGCCTATCCGCTATCTCGGAATTGATATCGGGCAGGTTCAGAAGCTGACGCTGATCACCGCGCGCAATGAAGTTCAGGCTACCGCCGTGCTTTATCCGGAATATGTACAGACGTTCGCCCGGGCAGGCTCGCGCTTCTCGGTGGTTACGCCGCAAATTTCTGCCGCAGGGGTTGAGCATCTCGACACCATACTTCAGCCGTACATTAACGTTGAACCGGGTCGGGGCAACGCGCGTCGTGAGTTTGAGTTGCAGGAGGCGACCATCACCGATTCCCGTTATCTGGACGGTCTGAGCATTGTGGTTGAAGTACCGGAAGCCGGTTCGCTGGGCATCGGTACGCCGGTCCTGTTCCGCGGTATTGAAGTGGGGACAGTAACAAGCCTGACGCTGGGTAATCTGTCCGACCGCGTGATGGTCGGCCTGCGCATCAGCCAGCGTTATCAGCATCTGGTTCGCAACAACTCAGTGTTCTGGCTCGCTTCAGGCTACTCGCTGGACTTCGGCCTGACCGGTGGCGTGGTCAAAACGGGGACCTTTAACCAGTTCATTCGCGGCGGCATTGCCTTCGCGACGCCGCCTGGCACGCCTCTGGCGCCTAAGGCGCAGGCAGGAAAACACTTCCTGCTGCTGGAAAGTGAACCGAAAGAGTGGCGCGAATGGGGAACGGCACTGCCGCGTTAATCTCGCAGGCTCCGGTGTCAACGCGCCGGAGCCTTTATGTTACACTGCGCGCCTGAATGTTTCCCTGTGGTGTGCCCGTGGCTCAAAACTCCGTATTTCTTCCTGAACAATTCCTCGCACAGATGCGCGAGGCGCTTCCTGCTCATCTCTCTTTCGACGATTTCGTCGCCGCCTGCCAGCGCCCTTTGCGTCGAAGTATTCGCGTCAATACGCTGAAAATCAGCGTCGGAGCGTTTCTGGATCTCGTCTCCTCCTACGGCTGGCAGCTGACGCCGGTGCCGTGGTGTGAGGAAGGGTTCTGGATCGAGCGGGATGACGAGGAGAGCCTGCCGCTCGGCAGCACCGCCGAGCACCTGAGCGGGCTGTTTTATATTCAGGAAGCCAGCTCCATGCTGCCGGTTGCCGCGCTGTTTGCCGACGGAAACCAGCCTGAGCGGGTGATGGATGTCGCGGCGGCGCCGGGCTCCAAAACCACGCAAATTGCCGCCCGGATGAACAACCGCGGCGCGATCCTCGCCAACGAATTTTCCGCCAGCCGCGTCAAAGTCCTGCACGCCAATATCAGCCGCTGCGGGATCCACAACGTCGCGTTAACACACTTCGACGGTCGCGTGTTTGGCGCTGCCTTGCCGGAAGCTTTTGATGCCATCCTGCTTGACGCGCCCTGCTCCGGCGAAGGCGTAGTGCGTAAAGATCCTGATGCGTTAAAAAACTGGTCCGTTGAAAGCAACCTGGAGATCGCCGCCACGCAGCGTGAACTGATCGACAGTGCGTTTCATGCCCTGCGCCCCGGTGGAACGCTGGTTTACTCCACCTGCACGCTGAATCGTGATGAAAACGAGGACGTCTGCCTGTGGCTCAGGCAACGCTATGCGGATGCCGTCGAGTTTCTGCCGCTGGACACCCTCTTCGATTCGGCCAGTCACGCGGCCACCCCTGAAGGCTTCCTGCACGTCTTCCCGCAGATTTACGATTGCGAGGGGTTCTTTGTCGCACGACTGCGTAAAACCCGCGCCGTCGATCCGCTGCCTGTCCCTAAGTTTAAGGTCGGCAACTTCCCGTTCGCACCGGTCAAAGGCCGTGAGGCGACACAGGCGCAAGCGGCTGCCAGCAAAGTGGGACTGCACTGGGATGAGAGCCTGCGCCTCTGGATGCGGGACAAAGAGCTGTGGCTGTTCCCGGTCAACATCGAACCGCTGATTGGTAAGGTGCGTTTCTCCCGCCTCGGTATTCGCCTGGCGGAGATCCACAACAAAGGCTATCGCTGGCAGCACGAAGCGGTCATTGCGCTGGCCGGCAATGAGAACTCCTTCGCCCTGACGCATCATGAAGCGGAAGAGTGGTATCGCGGTCGTGACGTTTACCCGGAAGACGGCCCGTCACAGGATGAAGTCATCGTGACGTATCAGGGCTATCCGCTCGGGCTGGCGAAAAAAGTCGGCTCGCGGCTGAAAAACAGCTATCCGCGTGAACTGGTACGCGATGGTCGCCTGTTTACCGGTAACAGCCGCACTGACTGAAAAAACGCATTTTTTTACTGGCGATTTCGCTCTCCTTGACTAGGATCAAAAATGGATGACTGCACTGGTCATACCAGATTTTGGGCAACAAACCGGAGAGCATTATGACGAAAACCAGCGTACGCATTGGCGCTTTTGAAATCGACGACGCTGAATTGCGCGGCGAAGCACAAGGCGAACGAACGTTAAGTATTCCCTGCAAATCCGATCCGGATTTGTGCATGCAACTGGACGCCTGGGATGCAGATACCAGCGTCCCGGCGATCCTTGATGGGGAACATTCCGTTCTGTACCGTGAACATTACGACAGTAAAACCGATGCCTGGGTCTTGCGTCTTGCATAACCCAAAGAGAACCCGCCCGAAGGCGGGTTATTTATTACTGAAGCTGCGTCAGCGTCAGAAAGCCCCCGAACACCGCTCCCGTATCAATGTAGTGCAGATTGTTGAAATCGTAGCGCTTGTCCACAGGCGTATGTCCGAACCAGAAGTGATCCGCACCGCTAATGCCCTGCCCTCTACCCACCATAAAGCCCATTAACCGGTCGCGATCCCACAGCACCCGCTGGGCATCTACCGGCTTATGCCAGGCATATTCGGCGGCGGGATAATCCGCATGAGCAATCACGTTCAGACCGTTTTTGCAGGTTATTTCAATAATGTGCGGTAAGTCCCGACACGCGTCGAGTAAATCCTTCGCCTGCTTTTGTTGAGCGACCGTAAGCCCGGTAAACCAGTTACCGCCATTTATCTTCCAGAGACTAAAATCATTATTTTCAAGCGCATCTAACGCCATTTGCTCGTGATTACCGCGTACCGCATAAAACCACTTTTCCTGCATCAGCTGTAAACATTTCACGCTGTCGGGACCGCGGTCGATAATATCCCCCACCGAGATAAGCAGATCCGAAGCAGGATTAAAATGCCGTCGTTTCAGCTCATCCATAAGCCACTGATAGCAACCATGAATATCGCTGACAACCCAGACATGACGCCAGTGTTCTCCCTCTATTTTCTGATACATAACGCCTCCTGTAAGAAGTATAGCTGCCACAGAAAATGTCATGAGCCGACGTTGGATATCGCGAATCCAAACAAACCATAAACCAGCCGGAAATAAAGATCGCTGCGCTATTAATCCCTTATTCCCTGGCCTTTAAAATAGTGCGGAATAAAAAGAGGGATTTTCACGTGTCAAACATACACCTGCAAAACGATGTTTTTTATCCGCATCGCACAAATATTATTTCGGAACTGGTGAGAGGGAAACGCGTTCCCGGCCCAATCTGGCACAAACGTGATTACCGGTTAAAGTTCCTTCTGCGCTCGCTTTTATTCTGGTCCTCCACCCATCGCATGCTGGAGGCGCTATCCGGGCGCGATGATTTCGACAGGCTGCTCACCTCTCAAATTACCTTGCCGAGCAAAACTCACCGCCAGTATCTGATGCGTGGCCTGAACTCAAACGACCGGGCCGATGCTATCGTCAGCCACTATCAGTGGATTGATAGTCTGACAAATACCGCCCTCGCCCACGCGCTGACCAATCCGCAAGAGGTGCCGGTTGTCCGGTTCGAGGCAAAAAACGGCGAAATCTATACCGTCCACGCCTCGTCCGCAGGTAAGGCTGAACGTGAAGGCGAAAGCACGCTTTGGCTGCATGACAATGACAACACGCTGCTTGCCAGCCTGACGTTCTGTGTCGCACGCAGTAACGGCCGTATGGTGCTGGTGATCGGCGGCCTCCAGGGTCCACGTCGTCATGTTTCACGGGAGGTGATTAAGCAGGCAACCCGTGCCTGCCATGGGCTTTTCCCGAAACGCGTGCTGATGGAGGTGATCTTCCAGCTTGCCTCACGCTCGAACATCAGCGCGATTTTTGCCGTCAGCGATGAAGGCCATGTTTTCCGCGCGTTGCGCTACCGTCTGAGCAAAGGGCGTCATTTTCACGCCAGCTACGACGAGTTCTGGGAAGGCCTGAACGGAAAGAAACTCTCCCCCTTCTGCTGGCAGTTGCCGCTCCAGATGGAGCGTAAAGCACTGGAGGAGATTGCCAGCAAAAAACGCGCCGAATACCGTCGCCGCTTTGCGTTACTTGATGATATTGCGGCTTCCGTACATGCGCGCATTAATCCCGCAGTCGTCTCAGGCAAAATACAAACAAAAATTTAACAAAACAGCCAAAAAGGACTGGACTTACGCCTGCCGGGTTGTGGTATGTTTGAAGCAGGCGCACAGGAAGTGAACCTTCTGCTGAGACGAAAACCGGATTTTATCGTTTATTTTCATGCAGATAAAAAGAGACCGAATACGATTCCTGTATTCGGTCCAGGGAAATGGCTCTTGGGAGAGAGCCGTGCGCTAAAAGTTGGCATTAATGCAGGCTCAATCGCCTTGCCCTTTAAGAATAGATGACGACGTCAGGTTTTCCAGTCCACAGTAAAAGTGGTCTGAAAAAAAGCGTCAGAACATCACTAAATGTGAAAAACCGCAGAGCTTTTACAAGCACCTGCGGTTTTTTTTTACTGGAAACCTGACGGCTAGCAGAGCTTTTTAGCGCGCTCAATAAACGGTGCCAGACTCTTCTTCTGCCCGGGGTTTGCCGGGTCATCCACCTGGATCACGCTGACAGGCTGTCCGTTACTTTTCCCGCTGGCAACCTGCTGCTCCGCTACGTCATTTAACGGATACTGCACGAGCGTACTGGGATTGATGACATACAGCGCGTTACCGGGACGGCAGGTGAGCATGACCTCTTCACGATTAAATGCCCAGTTGTCCTTACCCACTTCAAACCGGCTGACGGTGATGACCTGCGGCGCGGCCAGCGCACTGCTGGCACAGGTGAGAAGTAAAAGAGAAAGCAGTGTCTTTTTCATAAGTTATTAAACCTTGTCAGAAGGGTTCCCAGGTCGCGAACAGGCTGACGGCCGCCAGTACCAGCGCGCCCAGCACCACTTCTGCCTGTGTCATCCTGATAAAAATCTGTTGTTCCCGCCCGGCATCAGGACGAAAGCGTGGCACAAGAAAATACCGATTCGCCAGCGCAATTGCCACCATCATGATGACCAGCGCACATTTGAACAACAACAGCCGTACATAAGGCGCTTCCCACGGCACGTCTATGCCCACAATAAAGAGCGTATTGATTATCCCGGTCAGCAGCACGCCCGCCACGGCATAATGCCCCACGCGGGAGAAGCGCATCATGGTAAAGATAGCGGCTGGCTGCCAGCGGCCTTTCGCCAGCCGCATACAGAACAGCAGCGGCAGTAAACCGCCCACCCAGGTGGCGGCGCAGAGCAGGTGAAGCGCATGGTTCAGACGATGCAACGCACCCGGCGCGCCACCGTTCATCGCGGCATGTCCCACACCCGCCAGCAGCACCAGTTGCCCCATCGCGAGCAGTAATAGACGTGAGCCCTTTTGCGGGGTAAGCCATGCAGCGCCCGCGGTCACAGCGGCCAGCACCATTTGCCACAGCCAGACGCCACCAAACTGCGTGCCCAGCACGCTGCGCCAGACCGCCGGGCGAATGACATCCCCCCAGCCGTTACCCATTAACCCACTTTGCAGGCCGAACATCAGCAGAGCAGCCATCAGGCTGATTAAGGCCGCGATATTCTGCTGGCGCTGGAAACGCTGCGTCATGAGGCGCTGCAACGAAGACGGTGCAAACCAGACACTGTATAGCGCGTTGCCGAAAAGTAGTATCAGCGCAACAAAATGGATAAAGCGAAACGCTACGTAGCTCAGGGCCAGCATACTATTTCACGCTAAAGTGATAGCTGCCCTTGGTTTTGTGGCCGTCCACGGAGACCACATGCCAGTCCACCGTATAGGTGCCGGTCGTCAACGGTTTCTCAAGAGGAACAATCAGCTTTGCGTTATCCTTCTCGTCACGCTTCACCGCGCCGGTCTGGATTTTGTGCTGCTGCGCGTCCGTCACCACGACGCCGCTGAAGGCAGGTTCAATGCCTTCCGAGAAATTCAGGGTAATGACGTCGGGTGCCGTCGCGACGGTATTTTCCTGCGGGGATTGTTGCTTAAGGTGCGCATGGGCCAGAGCTGATGGCGCGATTGCCGAAGAGAGCAGAAACACCAGCGCACACGCGACGCGGGAAGGGGTAAAGTGCATCACAATCATTCCTTTTCGTTATGCCTGAATGCTAAAGAATAACTCTGTATAATTAACGAGTCGAGGAACATCCTTTGCTCCCTTGTCATCGTTGAACAATCGCGGTAACGTTGCCGCCGCAGAAAAAGGAGAAGGAAATGAACGTTAACCTGGCCGCCCTTCCTCAGGACGAGATGGACAAAGTGAATGTCGATCTCGCCGCCGCGGGGGTCGCATTTAAAGAGCGTTACAACATGCCCGTCGTGGCTGAAGTGGTAGAGCGTGAACAACCCGCGCATCTGCGCGACTGGTTTCGCGAACGTCTTATTGCGCATCGCCTCGCCTCCGTTAATCTCTCGCGCCTGCCGTACGAACCTAAAGTTAAATAAGCTTAACGTCCCGTTACACTTCCTTACGCGTTATGTGGCAGGATAAGAAAACCCTGATAAATTTAGGTGTAATCTTAAAATCCCAGCGACTTAGTGTATAAGGAAGTCACGATGTCACGATGGACTATTGCCGCGGCTCAGTATGCTCCGCGGCACAACTGTGTTGATGAGCACGTAAAACATCACCTGCACTTTATTGACGAGGCTGCCTCACATGGGTGCGATTTAGTCGTCTTTCCGGAGCTTTCGCTTACTGGCCCTGGCGGAACAACCTTACCCCCACCCCCTGACGATTTGCAGCTTGCCCCCCTCCTTCACGCGGCGCAGTCACGTTTCATCACGGTGATTGCCGGTATTACGCTCCAGCAACAGAAAGGACTCGCGCTATTCACCCCTAACCTGTCGACCATCCGGCGTTATCCGCAGGGTAACGGTGCGGGTGTTATTCCTGGCAATAAACGGTTAACCATCGTTGATAATCAGGCTGACGCCCCGGAACTGGACCCAGAGGCAACGCTGTTCACCAGCAGCCTGGCGGTGGGTGAGCAACGCTGGCGGCAATCCATCAGTTCGTTACAACGCTTCGCGCATAAGTACGCCATCGCGGTATTAATGGCGAACGCGCGCAGCGGTAGCGCGTTATGGGATGAAAAAGGTCAGCTGATCGTGCGTGCCGATAAGGGAGAGTTGCTGTTAACCGGTTCTTTGGGCCGACAGGGTTGGCAAGGGGATATCATTCCATTAGGCTAGGCATTTTAGGATCAGGAGCGATCAATGCTGCGCGTTATCGATACCGAAACCTGCGATTTGCAGGGTGGAATTGTGGAAGTCGCCTCTGTCGACGTGGTTGACGGAAAGATAGTCAATCCAATGAGCCACCTGGTGCGCCCGGACCGTCCCATCAGTGCGCAGGCGATGGCAATTCATCGCATTACGGAATCGATGGTGGCGGATAAGCCGTGGATTGAAGAGATCATCCCTCTTTACCACGGTAGCCAGTGGTATGTCGCCCATAACGCCAGCTTTGACCGCCGCGTGCTGCCGGAGATGCCCGGTGAATGGATTTGCACCATGAAGCTGGCGCGCCGTCTGTGGCCGGGGATCAAATACAGCAATATGGCGCTGTATAAGTCGCGCAAACTAAGCGTGCGGACGCCGGAAGGGCTGCATCATCACCGCGCCCTCTATGACTGCTACATCACCGCAGCGCTCCTGATTGATATCATGAATACTTCCGGCTGGACGCCGGACGATATGGCGACCATTACCGGCCGCCCCGCCCTACTGACCACCTTCACGTTCGGTAAATATCGTGGAAAACCGGTATCGGAAGTGGCGGACAACGATCCGGGCTATCTGCGCTGGCTGTACAACAACCTCGACAGAATGAGCCCGGAACTGCGCCTGACGCTGAAGCATTATTTAGGCGAAGCCTGAGTTCCCGCGCGGCCTGGCAGCGTATCCTGCGCCAGGCCAATCAAAAAGGCGTACTCCAGCGCCACCCCTTCATAGGATTTAAATCGCCCTGATTTCCCTCCGTGCCCCGAGTCCATATCGGTACACAGCAGCAGCAGATTATCGTCAGTTTTCAGCTCACGCAGCTTCGCCACCCATTTCGCGGGCTCCCAGTACTGCACCTGGGAATCGTGCAGGCCGGTGGTCACCAGCATATGCGGATAGGCTTTCGCCTCGACGTTATCGTACGGGCTGTACTCTTTCATGTAGCGATAATAGGTTTCATCCTGCGGATTCCCCCACTCCTCAAACTCCCCGGTGGTCAGTGGAATGGACTCATCCAGCATGGTCGTCACCACGTCCACAAACGGCACCTGGGCGATAACGCCTTTAAACAGTTCAGGCCGCTGGTTGATGACGGCGCCCATTAGCATGCCCCCGGCGCTGCCCCCCATGCCAAAGCAGAGCTGCGGATCGCCATAACCCTGCGCGATCAGCGCATCGCAGACATCAAGGTAGTCGTTAAAGGTATTTTTCTTTTTGAGAAATTTTCCGTCTTCATACCAGTGCTGACCCAGTTCGCCGCCACCGCGAATATGGGCAATCGCATAAACAAAACCGCGGTCGAGCAGGCTCAGCCTGCTGCTGCTGAAATCGGCGTCCATGCTGGATCCGTAGGAGCCGTAACCGTAGACGAGGATGGGGTTTTTACCTTTGTTGAAGTGATCCTTGTGGTAGACGAGAGACACGGGGACTTCAACGCCGTCGCGCGCGGTCACCCACAGGTGTTCACTGCGATAATTTTCCGACTCAAATCCCCGGACCTCAGCCTGTTTAATCACCTGACGCTGCCCGGTGTCCATATCTAGCTCAAACAACGTGTCCGGGGTAGTCATTGACGAATAGCCGTACCGCAGGCGGGACGATTCCGGTTCCGGGTTAAAGCCGATCCACGTCACGTAAGCAGGGTCATCGAACGCAATGCCCACCACTTCGCGGGTTTTGCGGTTGATTTGGCGGATACTGGTCAGTCCGCGCTGACGCTCTTCCACCACCAGCCAGTCGGTAAACAGGGTGAACCCCTCCAGCATCACCTGATCGCGCGCAGGAATTAACACTTCCCACTTCCGTTCATCGCGCACTTTGGTTTTATAAAGGCCAAAGTTTTTGCCCTCGCGGTTCGAACGCAGGTAAAAGCTGTGCTGGAAGTGATCCAGACTGTACTCATGATCTTTACGGCGCGGCAGGAAGCATAACGGCTGGGCATCCGGCAGTTCGGCATCCAGCAGCAGCACCTCAGAGGTGGTGGCGCTGGCAAGGAAGATAATCACGTAGTGGCGAGACGAGGTTTTATGCAGGCTGACGTAGAACGTCTCGTCTTTTTCTTCATACACAAGCTCATCATCGGCGGAATCGGTCCCCACCGTATGACGCCAGACCTGATAAGGTAGCAGCGTTGAGGCATGCTTTTTAACGTAGTAGACCGTTTCTGAATCGTTACCCCAGACGAAATCGGGGGAGACATTATCCAGCATTTCGGGATACCAGTTTCCCGTTTCAAGATTGCGGAAACGCAAACCGTACTGGCGGCGGGAGAGGTAATCCTCAGCCAGCGCCATAATGGCGTTATCGGGGGAAATGGACATGCCGCCCAGCGTATAAAACTCACTGTGGGCAGCACGTTTGTTAGCATCCAGCAGGATCTCCCATTCGTCCCACTCGGCGCTCAGCACAGACTGGCGCTGGTAGATGGGATATTCGTTTCCCGGCTCATAAATATGGCGATAGCGATAACCGTTTTTGCACCACGGGGCAGAGACATCACGCTGGGGGATACGCTGCACCATTTCGTTCAGGAGCTGATCCTGAAGCGCCTGCTGGCTGGCCATGACCTGGCGGCCATAGTCGTTTTCCTCGTGCAGATAGTCGAGCACCTCTGGCCGGGAACGGGAATCGTCCCGCAGCCAGTAGTAGTTATCGATACGCGTATCGCCATGCGTGGTGATCGCATAAGGAGTACGTCGGGCTTTTGGAGGCATGGCATTCTTACTTTTTCGTTTTACATCCTATAAGGTTGGCAAAACACGCGTATGATGCAAGCGAAACATGGCCTTCTAGCCCGCGAGGGTCTGCTTCTGCTGCTGAATATCCTGCTCAATTCCCTCACGAACGTCCTGTGGGATCTTCAGCGCATCACCCAGGGCGTTCAGGTAGCTGCGCTCCATAAAGTGATCGATATCGATGGCAGCACAGCTCAGAAAATAGAGTTCCAGCGCCTCTTCTTCGTTTTTCACACTTTGCGCCAGCCGCTGCGGATCGAGCGGCTGTTCGATGGCCTGCGCCACCAGCGCCCTGCCCTGCTCCTCAACACCCGCTTCGCGCATCTGCTGTTCAATCGCGGCACGTTCACTGGCATCAATATGCCCGTCGCTCTTGGCTGCAAAGACCAGGGCGAGGATCAGACGCTCGGTGCGTAAATCTAACGGCGATGCCTGCTTCCCGTACTGCGGTTCATCCTGATGCGCGTTGCGCACCTTGTCTTTGTATTTGTTCCATAAGACGGAGCCTGCAATAGCCCCTCCGCCCGCCAGCAGCGCGCCGGTACCGTATTTGGTAAGCAGTTTCCGCGATGATTTATTGGCAACCAGCAAACCGGCCAGCCCGCCGAGCGCACCCGGCACAAGCAGCTTGCTCAGACCCTGTTCGCCGGACGACGAGCCTTTTTGTCCCAACAGGGATTGCAGTTGATTCATCCAACCTGACATATTTTTCCTCACGTAACAGTGCGTAACCTTCACAGCCTAAGCGAGCGGGTGTCAGGAAATGTCTGTCAGTGCTAAAGAAGCGCAAATTTCCCCCGTGTCCGGTTATTGCCATACAAGACATACGCAAACGTTTTCGTTTATACTGCCCGCATCTTTTTCAGGGGGATTTTTATGACTCGTTTAGGAACCGCTCTGCGTCCTGCCGCGACGCGCGTCATGCTGTTGGGATCGGGTGAACTGGGTAAAGAAGTGGCCATTGAATGCCAGCGTTTGGGTGTGGAAGTGATTGCGGTGGACCGTTACGCGAATGCGCCCGCCATGCACGTCGCGCATCGCTCGCACGTCATCGATATGCTTGACGGTAATGCCCTGCGGGCGTTAATTGCCGACGAAAAACCGGATTTCGTGGTACCTGAAATTGAGGCCATTGCCACTGAGATGTTGGTTGCCCTTGAACAGGAAGGCCAGCGCGTGGTGCCCTGTGCCACAGCGGCAAAACTGACCATGAACCGGGAAGGCATTCGTCGCCTTGCGGCAGAAGAATTACAGCTCCCGACCTCCAGCTACCGTTTTGCCGGGGATAAAGCTGCGTTTCTCCAGGCCGTAGAGGAGATTGGCTACCCGTGCATCATTAAGCCGGTAATGAGCTCCTCTGGCAAAGGGCAGAGCTTTATCCGCGACAGCAGCACGCTGGACAAGTCCTGGGACTATGCCCAGCAGGGCGGCCGTGCCGGTGCCGGGCGCGTCATCGTAGAAGGCGTGGTGAAGTTTGATTTTGAAATTACCCTGCTCACCGTCAGCGCCGTGGACGGTGTTTATTTCTGCGACCCGATTGGTCATCGCCAGGAAGACGGCGATTATCGCGAATCCTGGCAGCCGCAGCGAATGAGCGCGCTGGCGCTGGCACGCGCGCAGGAGATCGCCCGCAAAACGGTGCTGGCGCTGGGCGGCTACGGCCTGTTCGGCGTGGAGTTATTTGTTTGCGGCGACGAGGTGATCTTTAGTGAAGTCTCCCCTCGCCCGCACGATACCGGGATGGTCACGCTGATTTCGCAGGATCTCTCTGAGTTCGCGCTGCACGTACTTGCTTTCCTCGGCCTGCCGGTTGGCGGCATCCGTCAGTACGGCCCTGCAGCCTCGGCGGTGATCCTGCCGCAACTGACCAGCCAGAATGTCACCTTTGACAACGTCGAAGGTGCGGTAGGCGCAGGCTTGCAGGTTCGGCTGTTCGGCAAACCGGAGATCGACGGAGCCCGTCGTCTGGGCGTGGCATTAGCGACCGGGGAAAACGTGGACGAAGCCGTCGCGAGAGCGAAAAAAGCGGCCACTGCGGTGAAAGTGGCAGGGTAAATAACTAAAGGCTGGTCAAGTAAGCGACCAGCCACATAGCATGATTAACGTTGTTTCGTTTCTATCGTTTCCATTCGTATTCCATGTCCTCGTAGGCTTCATTCGTTTTCGAGATGAAAACAAAACTACCGAGGCCTATAAAAATAACGAAGGGAATGATTATGCTCGCAATCAGTTCCCAGATTGCTGGCGGATCGTTTTGCGCCAGGAAACTGATACGATAGGCAATGAGGGATAACACGCAGAATAAAGCCGCCATCCCCGCAGGATAAAGGGGATTACTCCAGTTACACCAGGTAAGTTTTTTTGGGATAGCTGTCTTCATGGAGGAAAGCGCAGTAATACAAAATTTGTTTTTGTCTGAATAAGCTACCAGTTGCTCCCCCTGGGCATATTTTACCGCATCCGCCGCAAATGCCAGAGCCAGCCACCGATACCCGGCACTCTTTGCGCCCAGAGAGGCATCGATATCCAGCCGTTCCACCTTGAGCGCTTTTTTGTCCAGTGCCTGCATTAATGGATATTTTTCGATACGGGACAGCCCGGTATACCAGAGATTTTTCGGCGTAAGTACCGAACCCGTCTCAAGGAAGACCGCCATGTTGTCCTCTACATCGGTCACATCAGACATAGGCTGATATAAATATACCGGTTTTTCGTCCTCCTCCCGGACATAATGACTGGTCAGCAGGAATGCACATGCATTTTCCATGCTCTTTGATTCGCCGCTTTCTTCATGTAAATGAACGATAACAATCAGTCGGTTTTCAACTCTGTAATCAGATAAGTTCATCCATTGGCTAACGATCGCGTAGTCAGGGCATTCTGTGCTGTACTCAATTTTACACGTGCTGGCCGTTTCAATACCCAACCGCTCCAGAGTGCGTCTCAGTTCATCAATGCAGGATCCACTCCCTCCACGAACCCAGACAACGGTTTCAAAAATACGGTAGTTATAGCCCTTCAATTTTTCTGCCATCGGGTCCAGTAAGCGGTAAAACATCTGTTCATTCCTGGTCTGGTCGAAGCGATCTTCCAGCTGAATGTTAACCGGCGTTTTCGGTGCCAGCGGAAATTCGCCTTCCAGTTTCAACATATTCAGCGCGGGTTGCTCCAGGGGGGTTATTGAAGACCATGCTGCGATAGCCATATTTTTCCGCGCATACGCCTTTAAATTAATCTCCTGCTCTTTTGCTATGAATTTTCGGGTTTCAGCATAATGAATGTTGGCGTCATGAAATATGAAACTTGTAAAAACTAACAACGACACAACACAGATGGGCAGAATAACTGAAGGCACAAAAAAGAGGGCCGTAACGTGTTCCTGTTCAGGCCAGGTTAGAGCCCGGATCGCGAGGCCCATTGCGACGGCTATCACATAGAGGAAAACAATCATGACGACTGGCACAGTGGAATCCGGGTCTGGCTGTTTTTTGTATATAGGGGATCCCAGAAAGTACGGCGCGATAGTGTTCAGCACGGCTGCCGCGGATAATCATCGCAGTTATCACAAACCCGGACTTAAACCCGTCAGGTACAGGCCCTGCAGGATAAAACATAATGCCTGGCTGAAGCTCGGGATCGCTGGTTGTCGCCCCCAGAACACTCTGTCCGTTCAACAGGCGTTCATAACGCAGACGGGCGTAAAATGCGGCGGTTTCCGCCTCTTCACCGTGAAAATCCCCCGCAGCAAGATAGTGATCGGCATAGTGATAGTGTTGGCCTGTCGTTACACCTTCGGGAATATCGCTCGTTTTAACGGTCTTATCCGTCTGCGGCGATTGCGGGTCACGGTAGTTATAGGTACGAACCAACACATTTTTTGGGATCAGGCCGTGCTGCTCCTCCAGATCGGTGATGTATTCGTTATAACTGGTCATGCCTGAATGTCGGACATAAGGCATCTGTTTGTCGCTGAAGTTGTAACGACGCGCAGAATCCCCAAAAATAACGACGGTTTCCGTTTTCACTTTGTTGTGATTCTCAAAACGGAACCAGATCCCTATCTCTGCCAGCAGCCGACGGATGAACCGCAAATCGGTTTCTTTCCACTGAATGATCATTTCCCGTCGTGGATAGCTGTGGCTCAGTTGCTCAAAATCAATGTTGTAGCCGTCAAAGTGACCACTGTCCTTCATCAGCTTTGTAACGAGCTCCGGGACTGTCATGTTCATGTAAACCGCAGAACGGTAATTTTGATCCAGTAGCGCCAGCTCATGCTCCAGCACGCATTCATACAGTGCTTCGTCACCTGAAGACATCAGCCGGGAAAATTGGGTGATCGTGCCATTAATCTGGCGAACCGGCAGCCAGGAGGTTTGCCCATGCCATGAGGCTTCCAGATTGGGTGCACGCAGAATAAACTCAGCCCTTTGATTAAGAACAGCATTAATGGCAATGTTTTGATCCGGACTGGTAAAGCGAATGGTATAGCGATAAGGCTCGCTTAATATCTCTTTTCCTGTAAAAGAATGAACATCAGAAATAACATTTTTGCTACGCGGGAAATACAATAAATATCTGTTTAACGTGTCCCACCGTTGAGCCACCTCAGATTCCCCTGACATTATTATCTATCCTTTTAACAAGCATTCCGTTTATTAAAAACAATACACCTATCGCTTTCCTATTAAAATACCCAACCTCAAGTTGAATTGACTCAAAGGAAGTAATATTATTCACAGAATAAATAAAAAGAGCCCAGGCAATCTCATCACAGATAAATTAAGAATGAATTATTCATCAAATATATAAGTGAGGGATTATTTAATAATGAAGAATGATACGCCTGGGGTTAGGGATATTAAAAATGTTTGTGGGGAGAAGAAGAAGAAGAACTTATACATGCTGGTCACATAAAGTGACCAGCATCAGGCCAGAGGGCCTGCTTTATGCATTGAGCATTTGTTACTGTTTCGCGCCTTCTACCGCTTCGCGAGCCAGTTTAGTAATGCGATCCCAGTCGCCTGCTTCCAGCGCATCCGCCGGAACCAGCCAGGAGCCACCGATGCACAGCACGCTTTTCAGCGCCAGGTAGTCGCGGTAGTTGGCCGGAGAGATGCCACCCGTTGGGCAGAAACGCACCTGGGAGAATGGGCCTGCAATCGCCTGCAACGCTTTGGTGCCGCCGTTCGCTTCAGCCGGGAAGAATTTAAACTCTTTCAGGCCGTAGTCCATGCCCAGCATCAGTTCAGAAACGGTGCTGATACCCGGGATCAGCGGAATAGTACCTTCGGTTGCGGCTTTCAGCAGCGGCTCGGTCAGGCCCGGGCTGATGGCAAACTGTGCGCCCGCTTCGGTCACTTCCGCCAGCTGCTGCGCATTCAGAACCGTACCAGCACCGATGATCGCTTCCGGCACTTCTTTGGCGATAGCGCGAATCGCATCCATCGCACAGGCAGTACGCAGGGTCACTTCCAGAACACGAACGCCACCCGCAACCAGCGCCTTCGCCATTGGGACAGCGTGCTCCAGTTTGTTTACCACAATAACCGGCACGACAGGGCCAGTAGTCAGGATTGCTTCTGCACTTGTTTTCCAGTTTTTCATCAGAGTTTTCTCTCGCCAGATCGTTAAAATCAAGTCGTCTTAAAACGTAATACAGGTTGCGCCCTGCTCCGCACCGGAGAGTTTCTCACGCAACGCACCAAACATTTCGCGTCCGGTACCCACGCGGGATGCGCTCAGGTCAGGAATATGTGGCTGACGCGCCGCCAGCTCTGCTTCGTCCACCAGCAGGCTTAACTCGCCTGTCTGACCGTTAACGCGGATCATGTCTCCATCATGGACTTTCGCCAGCAGGCCGCCGTCGTAGGCTTCCGGGGTGACATGAATCGCTGAAGGCACTTTACCGGATGCCCCCGAGAGGCGTCCATCGGTCACCAGCGCAATTTTGAAACGGCGGTCCAATAATACACCAAGCGGCGGCATAAGTTTATGTAATTCTGGCATCCCGTTCGCTTTTGGTCCCTGATGGCGCACCACGACTACGCAGTCTTTATCAAGCAGACCCGCGTCGAAGGCAGGTAAAACGTCGTGCTGGCTTTCAAACACCACCGCCGGGGCTTCGATAACCTGATTCTCTTCCGGCACGGCAGAAGTTTTCATTACGGCACGCCCAAGGTTACCGCTCAGCACTTTGGTGCCGCCGTGAGGAGAGAACGGCTGTTCGAAGGTCGCGATAACCTGAGGATCGAGCGAGTTGCTCGCCCCCTCGCGCCAGTCCAGCTCACCGTTGTTCAGCCACGGCTCAAGGGTATAGCGATGCAGGCCAAAGCCCGCCACCGTGTTGACATCCTCATGCAGCAGGCCGCCTTTCAGCAGCTCGCGCATCAGCACCGGCACGCCGCCCGCGGCCTGGAAGTGGTTAATGTCCGCCGGACCGTTCGGGTACAGACGCGCCATCAGCGGTACCACGGAGGAGATCTCGGAGAAGTCATCCCAGTTGATCAGAATGCCCGCCGCGCGCGCCATCGCGACAAGGTGCATGGTATGGTTGGTTGAACCGCCGGTCGCCAGCAGGGCGACAATCCCGTTGACGATGACTTTTTCATCCACCATTTTGCCCATTGGCATCCACTCGTTGCCGTTACCGGTCAGGCGCGTCACCTGACGGGCTGCGGCTTCGGTCAGCGCTTTACGCAGTGGCGCATCCGGCTGGATGAACGACGAGCCCGGTAGCTGCATCCCCATAAACTCCACCACCATCTGGTTGGTGTTAGCCGTACCGTAGAACGTACAGGTGCCCGGCGCGTGATAGGACGCGGCTTCCGCTTCCAACAGCGCCTGACGGTCCGCTTTTCCTTCGGCATACAGCTGGCGGATACGGACTTTTTCCTTGTTTGGCAGACCGCTTGCCATCGGGCCTGACGGCACAAAAATCGCTGGCAGATGGCCAAACGACAGCGCGGCCATCACCAGCCCCGGGACGATTTTGTCGCATACGCCCAGGTAGAGCGCGCCATCAAACATATTGTGAGAGAGGCCCACTGCCGCCGACATGGCGATCACTTCGCGGCTCAGCAGGGACAACTCCATACCGTCCTGTCCCTGAGTCACGCCATCACACATGGCCGGCACGCCGCCTGCAACCTGGCCCACCGCGTTCACGCTGTGCAGCGCATTGCGGATGATAGACGGGTAAACCTCATACGGCTGGTGGGCTGAAAGCATGTCGTTATAGGAGGTAATGATGGCGATATTGTTACGCAGCATGCTTTTCAGCGCGTCTTTATCACCAGGCTGGCAGGCGGCAAAGCCGTGGGCCAGATTCCCGCAGGCCAGCTGTGAGCGATGGACCGTTTCACTCTTCGCCTGTTCGATGCGGGCAAGGTAGGCAGCACGGGTCTCTTTCGAGCGTTCAACGATGCGTTGTGTTACGCGTAACAATGTCGGATTCATAAAAGCTCCTCTAATTTTTCTGTCCAGGCTCGGGAGTTTACACAGTTTCTGACGGTTGTTAACAACGCTGAAACGCCTGATATCCGGAGCACAGGGGCAAAATGTCTGAAGGGAGTGTAATAAAAAAAGCTCCGCGGGTGAATCCACGCGGAGCTTAAAAGATTAAAAATTATGCCACTTGCTGTGTTAGATCATGTTACCGGTAAAATAACACCTTTGGGCTAGAGATGGGGTTATTCAAACTCGTTCCAGGAGCGGCCATCACGGGTGATCATCGCAACGGAGGCGACAGGTCCCCATGTTCCCGCCTGATACGGTTTTGGCGCGTCCTGGTCGGCTGCCCACGCTTCGGTGATTGAGTCCACCCACTTCCACGCCTCTTCCACTTCATCGCGGCGGACGAACAGCGCCTGGATACCACGCATGGTTTCCAGCAGCAGACGCTCGTAAGCATCGGCCAGATGCGTCTGGTTGAAAGTTTCAGAGTAGCTCAGGTCGAGCTTGGTGGTTTGCAGGTTGTGTTTGTGATCAAGACCCGGCACTTTGTTCAGGATCTGAATATCCACACCCTCATCCGGTTGCAGACGAATAGTCAGTTTGTTCTGCGGCAGTTCCTGCCAGGATTCTTTGAACAGGTTCAGTTCCGGATTTTTGAAGTAGACCACCACTTCGGAGCATTTTGCCGGCAGACGTTTCCCGGTACGCAGGTAGAACGGCACGCCGGCCCAGCGCCAGTCGTCGATATCCACGCGGATCGCCACAAACGTTTCGGTGTTGCTGGACTTGTTCGCGCCCTCTTCTTCCAGATAGCCAGGGACTTTTTTCCCCTGGGCAAAACCTGCGGTGTACTGGCCGCGCACGGTTTTCTCACGCACGTTGGAGCGGTCAATACGGCGCAGTGATTTCAGCACTTTCACTTTGGCGTCACGAATGCTGTCGGCCGTCAGATCTGACGGTGGAGACATGGCAATCATGCACAGAATTTGCAGCAGGTGGTTCTGGATCATGTCACGCATCTGGCCGGCCTGGTCGAAGTAGCCCCAGCGGCCTTCGATGCCCACTTCTTCCGCCACGGTAATTTCCACGTGGTCGATAGTGCGGTTGTCCCAGTTGTTCACAAACAAGGAGTTGGCAAAACGCAGCGCCAGCAGGTTCAGAACCGTCTCTTTACCCAGATAGTGGTCAATACGGTAAACCTGACACTCCTCAAAGAACTCGCCCACCTGGTCGTTGATTTCACGCGAGGTTGCAAGCGACGTACCCAGCGGCTTCTCCATCACCACGCGCGCCGGTTTGGCGTTCAGCTTCGCTTCGCCCAAACCTTTGCAGATGGCGCCGAAGGTGCTTGGCGGCATGGCGAAATAGTTAATGGTGACGCGATTTTCCTGGTCCAGCATTTCACCCAGACGGGTAAAGGCGCTTACATCGTTGACGTCCAGATTGCAGAAATCGAGACGCCCGCTCAGCTTATCCCAAAGGCTTTCATCGATTTTCTCTTTCATGAACGTTTCGAGCGCCTCGCGCACGACTTTGGTATAAGCCTCCTTATCCCAGTCGGCGCGCCCTACCCCAAGAATTCGGGTATCGGGATGGATCTGGCCCGCTTTTTCGAGCTGATACAGGGAAGGCAGCAATTTTCGGCGTGCAAGATCGCCTTTCGCGCCGAAAATGACCAGGTCACATGCCTGGGCTGTTTGCGTTACCGCCATGTCATTCTCCTCAGTTAGATCTCCTGGTACTCTGCCAGGTATCGTTGTAATTTTATTACAATGCACTGTACTGCTTTTACGCGTTTCCTGAAACCATTAGCGCTTAACGACGCGTGCGATACGGTGATTTTTCGTCGCGCGGGCCATTACGCCCGTCTGGTGACGCAACAAACGTCGATTCTTTGCGCAACAGGGGCAGAGCAAAACCCGACGTCGATCAAGTAATGAAAAAAAACAACAACATTTCTTGTCGACGATTACCCTTTCGGGTGTCCCGGGGGTAATATCGGCTAAATCGAATCAAGGTTTCATCTCTATGAAATCGTTTATGCCCTCATGAGCGTCTTGTTAACAATGAACATGCTGGAAAAAATCCAGTTTCAACTGGAACACCTTAGCAAATCCGAGCGCAAAGTGGCCGAAGTTATTCTCGCCGCGCCCGCTCAGGCGATTCATTCAAGCATCGCCGCTCTGGCACAGGAATCGGGCGTCAGCGAACCGACGGTCAATCGATTCTGTCGTAGTCTGGACACCCGCGGCTTTCCTGATTTTAAACTGCATCTGGCACAAAGTCTGGCAAACGGTACCCCGTATGTTAATCGCAATGTAGATGAAGACGACAGCGTTGATGCTTACACCGCAAAAATATTTGAATCGGCAATGGCCACGCTCGACCATGTTCGCCAGTCTCTGGACATGAGTTCAGTGAATCGCGCGGTCGATCTTCTTACGCAGGCCAAACGGATTGCCTTCTTTGGCCTTGGCTCGTCCGCCGCCGTGGCGCATGACGCCATGAATAAGTTCTTTCGCTTTAACGTGCCGGTGATTTACTCCGATGACATTGTGCTGCAACGCATGAGCTGTATGAATTGTAGCGAAGATGATGTCGTGGTACTCATCTCCCATACGGGCCGCACCAAGAGCCAGGTGGAGCTGGCGCAACTCGCGCGTGACAACGATGCGATGGTCATCGCCCTGACGACGGCAGGTACGCCGCTGGCCCGGGAAGCAACGCTCGCCATTACCCTGGACGTACCGGAAGACACCGACATGTACATGCCGATGGTCTCCCGCCTGGCGCAGCTGACGGTCATCGACGTGCTGGCGACCGGTTTTACTTTACGCCGGGGCGCAAAATTCCGGGATAACTTGAAGCGGGTCAAGGAAGCCCTGAAAGAATCGCGTTTTGATAAAGAATTGCTTATAAAGAGCGATGTTCCCTAATAACGACGATGTACGATTTACGGCATTCGGTCCCCTCGCTACTGCCTTGCGATAGATGAAGGCCGATTCTATGTTCACGCAACACCAAAGTTGTTTCAGTCAACGGAGTATTACATGTCCAGAAGGCTTCGCAGAACCAAGATCGTCACCACCCTAGGCCCGGCCACCGACCGCGATAATAACCTCGAAAAGATTATCGCCGCGGGTGCCAACGTGGTGCGCATGAACTTCTCTCACGGTACGCCAGAAGACCATAAATTACGTGCCGACAAAGTGCGTGAAATCGCAGCTAAACTGGGCCGCCATGTTGCTATCCTCGGTGACCTGCAAGGTCCAAAAATCCGCGTATCGACCTTTAAAGAAGGCAAAGTCTTCCTCAACATCGGCGATAAATTCCTGCTGGATGCCAACCTGAGCAAAGGCGAAGGCGATAAGGAAAAAGTGGGTATCGACTACAAAGGTCTGCCTGCTGACGTTGTGCCTGGCGACATCCTGCTGCTGGACGACGGACGCGTACAGCTGAAAGTGCTGGAAGTTCAGGGTATGAAGGTGTTCACCGAAGTGACCGTCGGCGGCCCGCTCTCCAACAACAAAGGCATCAACAAACTCGGCGGTGGCCTGTCTGCCGAAGCGCTGACCGATAAAGACAAAGCGGATATCGTGACCGCAGCGCAGATCGGCGTGGATTATCTGGCCGTCTCCTTCCCCCGCTGCGGCGAAGATCTGAACTATGCTCGCCGCCTGGCGCGTGATGCAGGCTGCGATGCGAAAATCGTTGCGAAAGTGGAACGCGCTGAAGCGGTCTGCGATCAGGACGCGATGGACGACGTGATCCTGGCGTCTGACGTGGTGATGGTTGCCCGTGGTGATCTGGGCGTGGAAATTGGCGACCCTGAACTGGTCGGTATCCAGAAAGCGCTGATCCGTCGCGCGCGTCAGCTGAACCGCGCGGTGATCACCGCCACCCAGATGATGGAATCCATGATCACCAACCCAATGCCAACCCGTGCGGAAGTCATGGACGTGGCGAACGCCGTGCTGGATGGTACTGACGCGGTGATGCTGTCAGCCGAAACCGCTGCGGGTCAGTATCCGGCGGAAACCGTGGCCGCCATGGCGCGCGTCTGCCTGGGTGCGGAGAAGATCCCAAGCATTAACGTCTCCAAGCACCGCCTGGATATCCAGTTCGACAATGTGGAAGAAGCGATTGCGATGTCCGCGATGTACGCAGCCAACCACCTGAAAGGGGTCACGGCGATCATCACCATGACCGAATCTGGCCGTACCGCGCTAATGACGTCTCGCATCAGCTCCGGTCTGCCGATCTTCGCCATGTCCCGTCACGAGCGTACGCTGAACCTGACGGCGCTGTATCGCGGCGTGACGCCAGTATACTTCGACAGCACCAACGATGGCGTGGCCGCCGCGCACGATGCTGTGAACCTGCTGCGCGACAAAGGTTATCTGGTATCCGGTGATATCGTTATCGTGACGCAGGGTGACGTGATGAGCACCATCGGCTCAACCAATACCACCCGCGTACTAACCGTAGAGTAAGCTCCGATCCCCTCTCCCCTAAGGGGAGAGGGGTGAAGGTTTCCTATTTCTTCGGGAAAAGCTCTTTACGCTTGTACGGCTCTGTTTCGCCAGGTTTACGCGTTTTGAGCAACTTCAGGATCCACGTATATTGCTCCTTATGTGGCCCCACCAGCACTTCCACCTCTTCATTCATGCGGCGTGCAATGGTGCGATCGTCCGCGGTCAGCAGATCGTCCATCGGCGGACGTACCTCAATGCTCAGGCGATGCGTTTTACCGTCATAAACCGGGAACAGCGGGATCACGCGGGCGCGGCAGACTTTCATCAGGCGACCAATCGCGGGTAGCGTAGCTTTATAGGTCGCGAAGAAATCGACAAACTCGCTGTGCTCAGGACCGTGATCCTGATCGGGCAGGTAGTAGCCCCAGTAACCCTGACGTACCGACTGAATGAAAGGCTTAATGCCATCGTTTCGGGCGTGCAGACGTCCGCCAAAGCGACGGCGCACGGTATTCCAGACGAAATCGTAGATTTTGTTTCCCTGATTATGGAACATCGCCGCCATTTTCTGGCCCTGCGACGCCATTAACATTGCCGGAATGTCGACCCCCCAACCGTGCGGCACCAGGAAAATCACTTTTTCATCATTGCGACGCATCTCGTCGATGATTTCCAGCCCTTTCCAGTCAACGCGGTCGACGATCTTTTCCGGCCCTTTCAGCGCCAGTTCCGCCATCATCGCCATGGCCTGTGGCGCGGTGGTATACATGTCATCAATGATTGCTTCGCGTTCAGCGTCGCTTTTATCCGGAAAACAGTACAGAAGGTTTATTTGCGCGCGGCGGCGTGCGCTTTTACCTAAGCGCCCTGCCAGGCGCCCCACATTGCCGAGCACCGGATCGCGGAGGGAAGCAGGTAGTAACGCCATGCCAGCAAACGCGTATACGCCAAGCCAGGCGCCCCAGTTACGCGGGTGGCGAAAGGATTTTTCAAACTCGGGAATGTACTCAATATTGTTTTTTTTGGTTTCCATGCGGGTTCCAGGGTCTGGTGACGCAAAAATATATTCAGATAGTGTAGCGAGGCAGCCGTCCGCGTACAAAAGAAAAAGCCGGCGCACACTGACGCCGGCTTATTTTTGAGGGTGTTAGCTTAGTCGAAGCGCAGCTGTGGCATCACCTCTTTCACCTGCGCCAGGTAATCTTTGCGATCTTTCCCGGTCAGCCCTTCGGTGCGCGGCAGTTTCGCCGTCAGCGGGTTAACAGCCTGCTGGTTGATCCACACTTCGTAGTGCAGGTGCGGGCCCGTCGACCGGCCGGTGTTACCAGACAGCGCGATGCGATCGCCACGTTTCACCTTCTGGCCCGGTTTGACCAGCAGTTTACGCAGGTGCATGTAGCGGGTGGTGTAAGTGCGACCGTGACGAATAGCAACGTAATAGCCAGCAGCACCGCTGCGTTTCGCCATGACCACTTCACCATCCCCTACCGCCAGCACTGGCGTGCCCTGCGGCATGGCGAAGTCAACGCCACGGTGCGGCGCTACGCGACCCGTTACCGGGTTCAGACGACGCGGGTTAAAGTTGGAGGAGACACGGAACTGTTTCGCCGTTGGGAAACGCAGGAAGCCTTTTGCCAGGCCCGTACCGCTGCGGTCATAGAACTTACCGTCTTCCGCGCGAATGGCGTAGTAGTCTTTGCCGTCTGAACGCAGACGAACACCCACAAGCTGGCTCTGCTCGCGCTTACCGTCCAGCATTTCGCGGGACATCAGGACAGAGAACTGATCGCCTTTTTTCAGTTTGCGGAAATCCATCTGCCACTGCATGGCTTTGATCACCGAGCTGATTTCAGCGCTGGTCAGGCCAGCATCGCGGGCACTGGAAACAAAGCTGCCGCCGACGGTCCCTTTCATCACGCTGTTAACCCAGTCGCCCTGCTGCATTTCACTGGTCATTTTGAAACCGTTTGCGGTGCGATCGTAGGTGCGGGTTTCGCGACGGGACATCTCCCAGGTCAGACGTTGCAGATCGCCGTCGGGCGTTAAGGTCCAGGAAAGCTGCTGACCAATTTTCAGGTTACGCAGCTCTTTATCGGATGCGGCAAGCTGGCTAATGTTGCCCATGTCGATACCGTACTGGTTCAGGACGCTGCTCAGCGTATCGCCAGTAGAAACAACATATTCATGAATGCCGGTTTCATTCTGGATCTTGTCATCCAGCTCATCCTGGGGAATAGCTTCATCTTCCTGTGCGGCCTGATCGATAGGCTCGCTGGCCTCAGGCAGCAGAGAGCGGATCTCGCTCTTCTCCAGTTCGATGGTTTTAATAATAGGGGCAGAACTCGGGTGGTAAACATAGGGCCGCCAGACGGCGACCGCTAACGTGAGAACTGTAAGCGACCCCAGCATAACGCGGTGGGGTCGAGGCAGATTGTTAAATGCCAGGGCGACAGAGCGGGCTATCTGTTGCACGTATTCACTTCCTCGTTAATCTCCTTTCAGGCAGCTCGCATACTGATTCGCCAGTTGGCTGAGGAACTGCGAATAGCTCGCTTTGCTCAACTGGATGTTCGTACCTAGCGGGTCAAGGGTTCCCATGCGCACGGATGTTCCCCTGGCCACGGCTTCTACGACCGCTGGCCTGAACTGTGGCTCAGCAAAAACGCATGTCGCTTTTTGCTCAACCAACTGTGTTCTGATTTCATGTAAACGCTGCGCACCAGGCTGAATTTCAGGGTTGACGGTAAAATGCCCCAATGGGGTCAGACCGTAATGTTTCTCGTAATACCCGTAGGCATCATGAAAAACGAAGTACCCTTTTCCTTTAAGCGGTGCGAGCTCGTTACCCACCTGTTTGTCGGTTGCGGCTAATTGAGCCTCAAAATCCTTCAGGTTGGCGTCGAGTTTGATTCGACTTTGCGGCATAAGTTCCACTAATTTGTCGTGGATTGCAACCGCTGTAAGCCGCGCTATCTCTGGGGAGAGCCAGAGATGCATGTTGTATTCACCGTGATGGTGATGGTCGTCACCTTTTTCGCCATGAGCATGGTCGTGGTCGTGTTCGTCGCCCTCGTCCTCAGCCCCTTTCATCAGCAACGGTTTCATAGCGGACAGCTCACCAATCGTCACCTGTTTCTCTGCAGGAACCTGTTTAGCGGATTTCTGCATGAACGCTTCCATCTCAGGACCAATCCAGACGACTAAGTCCGCGTTCTGTAAGCGTTTTACATCAGACGGACGCAGAGAATAATCATGCTCGGAGGCCCCGTCAGGCAGAAGAACCTCTGTGTCCGTCACACCGTCGGCGATGGCAGCGGCGATAAAGCCAAGTGGTTTAAGCGAAGCGACAACGGCAGCGTTAACATCTTGTGCTGTTGTCCCCCAAAGAGCAGCGGATAAAGCTGCGAAAAGAAGCGTATTTTTCTGTAACATAATGCGACTAATCATCGTAATGAATGCGTGGAATGTGATATTATAACATTCGATGACTTCTGCAAGCTTAAATTGACATGACGACTTTAGTTTCTCTTGAAAATGTTTCGGTCTCATTCGGCCAGCGCCGCGTCCTTTCTGACGTGTCGCTGAATCTGAAGCCCGGCAAAATACTCACGCTGCTCGGCCCTAACGGTGCAGGCAAATCGACGCTGGTGCGCGTCGTATTAGGCCTGGTAGCCCCTGACGCAGGTGTTATCGTCCGCGAGGACAAATTGCGTATCGGCTATGTGCCGCAAAAATTACATCTTGATGCCACCCTGCCCCTGACGGTGAGCCGCTTCCTGCGTCTCCGTCCCGGTACGCGTAAAGCGGATATCCTACCGGCGCTAAAACGCGTTCAGGCGGGACATCTTGTTGAGGCGCCTTTGCAAAAGCTGTCGGGCGGTGAAACCCAGCGCGTATTGCTTGCCCGCGCCCTGCTCAGCAGCCCTCAGCTGCTGGTCCTGGACGAGCCGACGCAGGGTGTCGACGTCAACGGTCAGGTTGCGCTGTACGATCTTATCGACCAGCTCCGTCGGGAGCTTAACTGCGCGGTGCTGATGGTCTCCCATGATCTGCATCTGGTAATGGCCAAAACCGACGAAGTGCTGTGCCTGAACCATCACATCTGTTGTTCCGGCACGCCGGAAGTGGTGTCAATGCATCCCGAATTTATCTCCATGTTTGGCCATCGTGGCGCCGAACAGCTGGGCATCTATCGCCATAATCACAATCACCGCCATGATTTACAGGGACGAATTGTCCTGCGTCGGGGAAATGGACACTCATGATTGAACTGTTACTGCCCGGCTGGCTGGCCGGGATTATGCTTGCCTGCGCCGCGGGTCCACTCGGCTCGTTTGTCGTCTGGCGCAGAATGTCCTATTTCGGCGATACGCTGGCCCATGCGTCATTGCTGGGTGTCGCGTTTGGTTTGTTGCTGGACGTGAACCCTTTTTATGCGGTGATTGTCGTCACGCTGCTGCTGGCCGCCGGTCTGGTCTGGCTGGAAAAACGCCCTCATCTGGCCATTGATACCCTGCTCGGCATTATGGCGCACAGCGCCCTGTCGCTGGGCCTGGTGGTGGTGAGCCTGATGTCCAACATCCGCGTGGACCTGATGGCCTATCTGTTCGGCGATCTGCTGGCCGTCACGCCCGAAGATCTGATTTCGATTGCCATTGGCGTGGTGGTGGTGCTCGGGATCCTGCTGTGGCAGTGGCGGAATTTACTGGCAATGACCGTCAGCCCCGATCTGGCCTTTGTCGACGGCGTGAAGCTTCAGCGCGTGAAGCTGCTCTTGATGCTGGTGACGGCGTTAACCATCGGGGTGGCGATGAAATTTGTTGGCGCGCTGATCATCACGTCGCTGTTGATAATCCCTGCCGCCACGGCGCGTCGTTTTGCGCGTACGCCGGAGCAAATGGCCGGTATCGCGGTGATAATCGGGATGATCGCAGTGACGGGCGGATTAACCTTCTCGGCGTTTTATGACACGCCAGCGGGGCCGTCGGTGGTATTGTGCGCGGCGGTGTTGTTTATTTTCAGTATGATGAAAAAAACCGCGCAGTAGTCAGCATGTCCCCGGTGGCGCTTCGCTTACCGGGGCTACCATTAATCGCTACTTACGGCATCGCGGGCGGCGTAATGCCGAAATGATTCCACGCCCGCACCGTCGCCATACGACCACGCGGGGTACGCTGCAAGAAGCCCTGCTGGATCAGATACGGCTCCAGCACGTCCTCGATAGTCTCACGCTCTTCGCCAATTGCCGCCGCCAGGTTATCCAACCCCACCGGCCCGCCAAAGAACTTATCCAGCACCGCCAGCAGCAGCTTACGGTCCATATAGTCAAAGCCTTCGGCATCAACGTTCAGCATATCCAGCGCCTGCGCAGCAATGTCAGCCGAAATGGTGCCATCGTGCTTCACCTCGGCAAAATCACGCACGCGACGCAGCAGGCGGTTGGCGATACGCGGCGTACCGCGGGAACGTTTTGCCACTTCAAACGCTCCCTCTTCGCTCATATCCAGCCCCATGTAGCGCGCGCTGCGCCCCACAATATGCTGAAGGTCGGGCACCTGATAAAACTCCAGACGCTGCACGATACCAAAACGGTCGCGTAGCGGTGAGGTCAGCGAGCCGGCGCGGGTCGTGGCACCAATCAGGGTAAACGGTGGCAGATCGATTTTGATCGAGCGCGCGGCCGGGCCTTCGCCGATCATGATATCCAGCTGGTAATCCTCCATCGCCGGATAGAGCACTTCCTCCACCACCGGGGACAGGCGGTGGATTTCATCGATAAACAGCACGTCATGCGGTTCGAGGTTGGTCAGCATCGCCGCCAGGTCCCCTGCTTTCTCCAGCACCGGGCCGGAGGTGGTACGCAGGTTAACGCCCATTTCGTTGGCGACGATATTCGCCAGAGTGGTTTTACCTAACCCCGGCGGACCAAAAATCAACAGGTGATCGAGCGCATCGCCGCGCAGCTTTGCCGCCTGGATGAAAATCTCCATCTGAGAACGAACCTGCGGCTGGCCAATGTACTCATCCAGCAGTTTTGGACGGATCGCGCGATCCACCACGTCATCTGGCTGAATGGTGCCTGCCGATACCAGGCGGTCTGCTTCAATCATCCTTTACCTCACAATGCAGCGCGCAGCGCTTCACGAATCAGAGTTTCACTGCTGGCATCCGGTTTGGCAACTTTACTCACCATACGGCTGGCCTCCTGAGGTTTATAGCCCAGCGCCACCAGCGCGGCAACCGCTTCCTGCTCGGCATCATCATCCGTCGCTGGCCCGCCCGGTGAAGTCAGCACCAGATCGGCCGCCGGAGTGAACAGATCGCCATGCAAACCTTTAAAGCGGTCCTTCATCTCGACAATCAGGCGCTCGGCGGTTTTCTTGCCGATGCCCGGAAGTTTAATTAACGCAGCCGGATCTTCGCGCTCAACGGCATTCACAAACTGTGGCGCTGACATACCGGACAGAATCGCCAGCGCCAGCTTGGGCCCGACGCCGTTGGTTTTGATTAATTCGCGGAACAGGGTGCGTTCCTGTTTGTTATTGAATCCGTACAGCAGCTGAGCGTCTTCACGCACCACAAACTGGGTAAAGACAACCGCCTCTTTGCCCGCCTCCGGCAACTCGTAGAAGCAGGTCATCGGCATATGGACTTCATAGCCCACGCCACCCACTTCCAGCAGCACTAACGGGGGTTGTTTTTCAATGATGATGCCTCTGAGTCTGCCTATCACGTGACGCTCCTGCGTTCTGGATGAAATTAACTGCCGACATAATAAAAAAAGGCTGGATAAACATCCAGCCTGATTTGTCATTATCGTAATCTGCCTCGCGCCAGATTGAGCCGCGACTCGCTCATTTGCATCGCGTTCTGGCTGACGTGGCAGTGGGTAATCGCAATGGCCAGCGCATCGGCGGCGTCGGCCTGCGGGTTCGCCGGGAGCTTCAGCAGGGTACGCACCATGTGCTGCACCTGGCTTTTCTCCGCGCTACCTATGCCCACCACCGTCTGCTTAACCTGACGGGCCGCGTATTCAAACACTGGCAGGTCCTGGTTCACGGCGGCAACTATCGCCACGCCGCGCGCCTGCCCGAGCTTTAACGCCGAGTCAGCGTTCTTCGCCATAAAGACCTGCTCGATGGCGAAAAAGTCCGGCTGAAACTGGGTGATGATCTCCGACACGCCCGCATAAATGAGCTTCAGGCGCGACGGCAGATCGTCCACTTTGGTACGAATACAGCCGCTGCCGAGGTAGGTTAGCTGGCGTCCCACCTGACGGATAACGCCATACCCGGTGACGCGTGAGCCGGGGTCAATCCCGAGGATAATCGACATCACGCGTCTCCCGTAAACGGTTTACAGGCTCTCATCAGAGAGTCGCTGCAACCTCATCAGAGATTTCACCGTTGTGATACACTTCCTGCACGTCGTCGCAGTCTTCGAGCATGTCGATCAGACGCAGCAGTTTCGGTGCGGTTTCTGCATCCATGTCTGCTTTTGTGGAAGGGATCATGGACACTTCAGCGTTATCCGCTTTCAGACCTGCCGCTTCCAGCGTATCGCGTACGGCACCCATCTCTTCCCATGCGGTGTAGACATCGATAGCGCCGTCGTCGTAGGTCACTACGTCTTCCGCACCGGCTTCCAGCGCCGCTTCCATGATCGCATCTTCGTCGCCTTTCTCGAAGGAGATGACGCCTTTTTTGCTGAACAGGTACGCTACAGAACCGTCAGTGCCCAGGTTACCACCGGTTTTGGTGAACGCGTGGCGCACTTCCGCAACGGTACGGTTACGGTTGTCGGACAGGCACTCAACCATCACCGCCGTACCACCAGGACCGTAACCTTCATAAATGATGGTTTCCATGTTCGCGTCTTCATCACCGCCCACGCCACGTGCGATTGCACGGTTCAGGGTGTCTCGCGTCATGTTGTTGGACAGGGCTTTATCCACCGCCGCGCGCAGACGTGGGTTAGAGGCCGGATCGCCGCCACCCAGACGCGCCGCTGTTACCAGCTCACGAATGATTTTGGTAAAGATTTTACCGCGTTTGGCATCCTGTGCCGCTTTACGGTGTTTGGTGTTGGCCCACTTACTATGACCTGCCATAAAAAGTTCTCCAAAAATCGCGCCTTCTCAGGCAGCGTTAATTACAAATTCTTCTATCGCCTGCCGGTTGCTCCATGACTTGGTCAGTGCGGCGGCATCCGCCGCATCCACCCAGCGGTAGGTCAGGTGTTCCGTGAACACGATCTCCCGCTCATGGGGAAGCGCAAGGCAGAACCACGATTCCGTATTGCGCTCAATTCCCGGTGCATAGCGATGACGTAAATGGCTAAAAATTTCAAACTCCACCGTGCGCTGACAGTCCTTCAGGGTCAGTTGCTCGCGAGCAACGTCAATGGCGACCTCTTCCTTTACTTCACGCGCGGCGGCCTGCGGCGCGGACTCTCCCTCTTCCAGACTGCCGGTAACCGACTGCCAGAAATCAGGATCGTCGCGCCGCTGCAACATCAGCACCCGCTTCGAGTCTTCTGCATAAATGACCACCAGAACCGAAACGGGACGCTTATATGCCATATCAGTTTTTCTCTTCCTTCTTCACCACCTCAATGCCCAGCTCAGCCAGCGCGGCCGGGTTGGCAAAGCTTGGCGCTTCAGTCATCAGACACGCCGCTGCGGTGGTTTTCGGGAAGGCGATAACATCACGGATGTTGTCGGTGCCGGTCAGCAGCATGGTCAGACGGTCAAGACCAAAGGCCAGACCCGCGTGCGGAGGCGTACCGTATTTCAGGGCGTCCAGCAGGAAGCCAAACTTCTCGCGCTGCTCCTGCTCGTTAATGCCCAGAATGCCGAACACGGTCTGCTGCATTTCACCGCTGTGAATACGCACGGAGCCGCCGCCCACTTCGTAGCCGTTGATAACCATATCGTAGGCATTCGCTACCGCATCTTCCGGTGCAGCCTTCAGTTCCGCCGCCGTCATGTCTTTTGGCGAGGTGAACGGGTGGTGCATCGCGGTCAGGCCGCCTTCACCGTCGTCTTCAAACATCGGGAAGTCGATCACCCACAGCGGCGCCCATTTGCTTTCATCGGTCAGGTTCAGGTCTTTGCCGAGCTTCAGACGCAGCGCGCCCATCGCATCCGCAACGACTTTCTTGTTGTCTGCGCCGAAGAAGATCATGTCGCCGTCCTGCGCGCCGGTGCGCTCCAGAATAGCTTCCACGATGTCCGCATTCAGGAATTTCGCAACAGGGCTGGTAATGCCTTCCAGACCTTTAGCACGCTCGGTTACTTTAATATAGGCCAGACCTTTCGCACCGTAGATCTTGATGAAGTTGCCGTAGTCGTCAATCTGCTTACGGCTCAGCGCAGCACCGCCCGGTACGCGCAGGGCAGCCACGCGGCCTTTCGGATCGTTAGCCGGACCAGCAAAGACCGCAAACTCAACGGCTTTCACCAGGTCTGCCACGTCCACCAGCTCCATTGGGTTACGCAGGTCTGGTTTGTCGGAGCCGTAGCGACGCTCGGCTTCCGCGAAGGTCATGATTGGGAAATCGCCCAGCTCAACGCCTTTCACGTCGTTCCACAGGCTACGCACCAGGGCTTCCATCACCTCACGCACCTGCTCGGCGGTCATGAAGGAGGTTTCCACATCGATCTGGGTAAATTCTGGCTGACGGTCTGCACGCAGATCTTCATCGCGGAAGCATTTCACGATCTGATAGTAGCGGTCGAAGCCTGACATCATCAGCAACTGCTTGAACAGCTGTGGTGACTGTGGCAGCGCGTAGAATTTGCCCTTATGGACGCGGGATGGCACCAGGTAGTCGCGCGCGCCTTCCGGCGTGGCTTTGGTCAGCATCGGGGTTTCGATATCGAGGAAACCGTGGTCATCCATAAAGCGACGCACCAGGCTGGTGATTTTCGCACGGGTTTTCAGGCGCTGAGCCATCTCCGGGCGACGCAGATCCAGGTAGCGGTATTTAAGACGCGCTTCTTCGGTGTTGACGTGGTTGGAGTCCAGCGGCAACGCTTCTGCGCGATTGATAATCACCAGATCGGACGCCAGCACTTCGATAGCACCGGTCGCCATGTCGGCGTTGATGTTTTTCTCGTCACGCGCACGCACGGTGCCCGTCACCTGAATGCAGAACTCATTACGCAGCTCAGAGGCCAGCTTCAACGCATCAGCGCGATCCGGATCGAAGAACACCTGAACGATACCTTCGCGGTCACGCATATCAATAAAGATAAGGCTACCAAGATCGCGACGACGATTGACCCAACCACACAGGGTGACCTGCTGCCCGACGTGGGACTGACGCAGCTGCCCGCAATATTCTGTACGCATGAGATATCCCTTAATTAGCCGCAGGCTGATTGTCGCCTGTCTTACAGGCTACGATGTCGCAGCTTTCTGTATGTCACAACTGGATGAAAAAAGGCGGCTATTATACTGGAAATTCTGCCGCACGATAAGAGCGAAGCACGGCCTGACGCGTGTTTGCTGTGCTCTTATTGTCTATTCTCACAAAAATTAACAAAATTATCCGACCGATAACAGGCCATCCCGTCGTAAGGTGTAAAAAAGCAATTAATTTTACTGGAGTGACAATGTTAACGCTTGATGCCACCAAAACCGCCCTTGTGGTCATTGATTTACAGGAAGGGATCCTGCCTTTTGCCGGTGGTCCACACACCGCTGACGATGTTGTAAGCCGTGCTGCGCGTCTGGCGGAAAAATGCCGGGCCAGCGGTGCGCCTGTCGTCATGGTGCGCGTCGGCTGGTCCACTGATTTCGCCGAAGCGCTAAAGCAGCCAGTTGATGCTCAGGCCCCGGCGCATGCGCTGCCGGACAACTGGTGGACGTACCCGGTCTCACTCGGTAAACGCGACAGCGATGTAGAAGTCACCAAACGCCAGTGGGGCGCATTCTATGGCACTGACCTGGAGCTCCAGCTGCGCCGTCGCGGGATAGACACTATTATTCTGTGCGGGATCTCCACCAACATCGGTGTGGAATCCACCGCCCGTAACGCCTGGGAGCTGGGCTTTAACCTGGTGATAGCGGAAGATGCGTGCAGCGCAGCCTCTGCGGATCAGCATCAGGGCAGCATGACCCATATCTTCCCGCGTATTGGTCGCGTGCGCAGCACGGATGAGATCCTCAGCGCGCTATGATGTACGTGGGTTTGCCCCAGTGGTCGCACCCGAAATGGGTGCGCCTGGGTATTACTGGCCTTGAAGAGTATGCCCGACACTTTAACTGCGTGACGCGGCAATTTTAAAAATCACTAAAGAACGCCCAAGAGCATGTGTATTCTTTATGATTATCAATGATATAAAATTAACTTCATATGAAAATCACCAAAGATCATATGAGTAAAAATGTCCCACTCATGCCCCAAACCGTCTCAAAAACAATTTTTTTGCCCCATCCATGCCCCATAGCTCTCTTCTGAAATGCTATATACCTAACCGTTGACACTGTACAAATAACCAGTATAAATTCTCTTTAAAAATACAGTCGTTTCCGGAGGTCTTTATGTTCGTTGAGCTGGTCTATGACAAGCGTAATGTTGATGGTTTGGTTGGCGCCAGAGAGATTATCCTGGCAGAGCTGACGAAACGGGTGCACCAGATTTTCCCTGACGCAGAAGTGAAGGTTAAGCCGATGCAGGCGAACGCCTTAAACAGCAACGCCAGCAAAAGTGATCGTGAAAAACTGAACCGAATGCTGGAAGAAATGTTTGATGAATCTGACATGTGGTTAACCTCAGAATCACCTACCGTTCGCCAGCATGGATAATAGCTTTACGGGCAGCTATTTCAGCGCTGCCCATTATTCTTTTACGCCTTACCCGCGGGAAACTTTTTATACAGTGAGCACACTGCAACGTCGTAAATAATCGCCACCTGCTTTCTGTCCATTCCGTTTGCGATCAGCCTGCCAGCCTGCGCCCATTGCTCTGGAGTTAACTTCGGGCGCCTGCCACCTATCCGCCCCTTTTCCCGGGCGGCCGCCAGTCCTGCCCGGGTACGTTCCACAATCAACTCCCTCTCCATCTCGGCCAGGGCTGACATGATATGGAATATGAAACGCCCCATTGGGCTGGAAGTGTCGATGCTGTCCGTAAGGCTTTTGAAGTGGATGCCGCGCTGCCGAAGTTCGTCCACCAAAAGTACCAAATTCCGCATGCTTCGCCCGAGACGATCCAGCTTCCACACCACCAGCGTATCGCCTTCATTCAGCGTTCGCAGAAGCTTTTTAAGCGCTGGCCGGTTCGCTACCGTCCCGCTCATTTTTTCCTCAAAAATCTGTTCACATCCTGCGCGTTCGAGAGCTTGTCGCTGAAGATCCGTATTTTGTTCATTTGTTGACACCCTTACGTAGCCAATTTGCATATTTTTCACCCAACATTTTCTGCAAAAAAATAAGGTGAAGTTATCGGCATGGCTGCCGCAGGGCAATCTATAAAACG
>NZ_JBLGUQ010000004.1:0-46161 GCF_050030615.1 Enterobacter cloacae complex sp. 372C4
GGCTGCCTCATCGCTAACTTTGCAACAGTGCCACAATGTGCGTAATGACCCCCCTGACCTCCAACCCGTCCTCATCGTCATCAGGTATAGCCCTGAAGTTATCCAGCTTATCGAGTTCCTGGAGACACCGCTTGGGGTGTAGTCGCAATCGCATGATCCTGAATTCTTGTTCCAGGACACAGAGCACCAAAGACCCGTCAACGGGCGTGCCCCCAAAATCTACTATGAGCAGCGCACCAGGCTTTATCCCTTCCCGGAAAGAGTAGGTATCACTTCGAAAAAAGAATACTCCCGGCGCTCCTGTATTACAGTGCTGATCGAGTGACAGCCTGTTTTCCTGGTAGTCGGTTGCTGGCGATGGAAAACCCATTTTTAACGGCCTCCGTTGGGGTTAAAAAGCATGAATGTCCGGTTCTCTCCTTCCTGAGTGGAAATGTCTTTAAAAACGGTCACGTAGGTTTCAATCCACTGATTTGCTTGGCGACAACTCCAGTGAAAATTAATCAGCGCAAGCTGGCTGACAAAGGCTTCTGTCGTAACTGTCTGACGACCGTTCGGCTCACGCTTAATGCTCGCACGCCAGGCTGAGTCAATTTCATAGTGTCTAGGCATGAAAAACCTCCGATCAATATAGCTGTATGCATATGGGTCTTCCCTTGTTGTGGTGGCTGAAGGCATGATAATGGTGTATTTAATCGCCAGAGGTCACCGCCATGGACGAAAAGTCCCTCTACGCTCATATTCTCAACCTGTCCGATCCGTGGCAGGTAAAGTCCCTTTCTCTCGATGAAAATGCCGGTTCTGTTACTGTCACTATTGAGATCGCTGAAAACACCCGGCTAGCCTGTCCGACCTGCGGTAAATCCTGTTCTGTTCACGATCACCGTCATCGTAAATGGCGCCATCTTGATACCTACCAGTTCACCACTATTGTTGAAGCCGATGTTCCACGAATTATGTGTCCGGAGCATGGCTGCCTGACGTTGCCTGTTCCGTGGGCTGGCCCCGGAAGCCGGTATACGTTGCTATTCGAATCGTTCGTTCTCTCATGGCTGAAAATCAGCACCGTTGATGCTGTCAGGAAGCAACTTAAGCTCAGTTGGAATGCGGTTGACGGCATTATGACCCGGGCAGTTAAGCGAGGTCTTGCCCGGATAAAAAAGCCATTATCCGCCCGTCATATGAATGTGGATGAGGTCGCCTTTAAAAAAGGACATCGTTACATAACGGTGATCTCCGATCGCGATGGTCGGGCGCTGGCCTTAACGGATGATCGCGGCACAGAGAGTCTTGCCGGCTATCTTCGCACGCTCACTGATGGGCAGTTGCTGGCTATCAAAACGCTCTCAATGGACATGAACGCGGGCTATATAAGAGCAGCGCGTATCCACTTACCCAGTGCGGTTGAGAAAATCGCCTTTGACCGCTTCCATGTGGCGAAGCAACTGGGCGAGGTAGTTGATAAAACCCGTCAGAATGAACATCCGCACCTCCCTGTTGAAAGCCGACACCAGGCAAAAGGAACCCGCTTCCTGTGGCAGTACAGCGATAAGTGGATGACCGAATCCCGGCAGGAAAAGCTGATGTGGCTGCGTGCACAGATGAAGCTGACGAGCCAGTGCTGGGCGCTGAAAGAGCTGGCAAAGGATATCTGGAACAGGCCATGGAGCGAGGAAAGACGGAGTGACTGGCAGAGATGGTTGGCGCTGGCGGCTAACAGTGACGTTCCCATGATGAAAAATGCCGCGAAAACGATAGGAAAAAGGCTGTACGGGATCCTGAATGCGATGCGACACAGTGTCTCAAACGGAAATGCGGAGGCACTTAACAGCAAGATCAGGCTGCTGAGGATAAAAGCCAGGGGATACCGAAACCGGGAGCGCTTTAAACTGGGGGTGATGTTCCACTACGGAAAGCTGAATATGGCGTTCTGAGCCTTCCCACCATGATCGGGGAAGACCCATGCATATACAGTATAAAGAATCAGTTTTATTCTTCAACACACTGTTTATTATGTTGTAACTACTCCCTACCTTCAGGTTCATGGTTCATTTTGTTAACGGTCTGTTGCTTCACAGCTTTGCTGATAGTCGCCCGGCTACAACCCAGCACTTTTTGAATCTGGCTCCAGGAGCTGCCGCTCGCAATCAGCCTGTTTATGGCGTCATAGCGAGACTGATTAACCTGGCGGCCTTTATACTTCCCTTCCCTTTTCGCCCTGGCGATCCCCTGCTGCTGCCGTTCCCGGCGCTGTTCATAGTCTCGCCTGGCGACGGCGGCCAGCATATCCAGCAACATATCGTTTATGGCCGAAAACATTCGGCTGTCAAAATCATTGTGACCCGATGCGAGCCAGGTTGTCGGAACGTTGACGGCCACAACCCGGATATCTTTCTGCCGGATCATTTTCTTCAGTGTGTTCCAGTCCTCCCCTACCAGGCGTGAAAGCCTGTCCACATCCTCTACCAGCAAGATATCGTTTTGCTGACAATCTTTCAGGAGCCGGAACAACTCAGGGCGTTCAAGCTTAGAACCTGATTCATTTTCAATGTAGTAGTTACAGATGCTCAGGCCGCGCTCGATGGCGAAGGTATTTATCGTGTCCAGGGCGCGTGTTGCATCCTGTTCAGTCGTGGATGCGCGTAAGTAAGCTCTGACAAAGCCTTTCGGTACTGTTTGAGTCATTATAGGGAACCAGTTCATTTTGAGTTAACCAGACACACCCATACAGTACCCATTTCAGTTGGTTCAGGGAAGGCACACTCAAAAAGAACCAGCAAACAGACCCCAGCCCTATAGTGACAACGTCACACTAAAAATTTACAACATAAAGATGATGTAAAGACACACCAAGATTTACACCATAAAGCGCACATAAAGACACAGCAACATTTACCATGTAAAGACACCATAAAGATAAATATATCTTTATTTGTGCTTTACATGGTAAAGCCATTGCATTATAAAGACACTGTAAAGACAAAAGTATCTTTACGAAAAACACACCATGTAAAGACATTCATATCTTTACATGAGCTTTACAACATAAAGAGAGGGATTCTGAAATGGGTAAAATCTTGCTTGTCGTATCAGATAAAGGTGGGGTAGGCAAAAGCACCTACGTGGCTAACACAGGCTCAATGCTGGTCAACAAAGGTAAGTCGGTAATTATCCTGAAGACAGATAAAAACCACGATCTGTTGAGCTGGAACGAAAAGCGGACAGATAACGGCTTACTCACTATCCCGGTTCACGCAGCTTACGGAAACGTCAGCAACGAAATTAAGCGCCTTAGTAAGCTGTGTGAAGTTCTCATTGTCGATTGCCCCGGCCACGACAGCCAGGAGTTCCGTAGCGCCCTGACAGTATCAGATATCGTGGTGACACTGGTTAAGCCGTCCTCTGATTTCGAAAGCGAAACACTGACCAGTGTTACAGAGAAAATCCGCACCGCTCAGAAAGCTAACGCAGCTCTGGAACCGTGGGTGCTGTTCACCAGAATCAACTCAGCGAAACCCCGCCACAGAAAAGCGGCCATTGATCTGGATAAATTACTGCGTTCGGACAACATCTGGATTCAACCTCTGAAAACCCGGATATCCGAGCTGGATGTGTATGAAAGCGCCTGTAATGAAGGGGCAGGGGTACATGACGTTAGCCGGGCATCGAGCCTTTCAACAGCGAAAGCACAGATTGAACTTGTGGCACAGGAAATTGGCATTTTATAGAAATATCAACAATATTCATCGAAATCTTTACATTGTAAATACACCATAAAGATACTATGATATTTACAATTAATGCATACCGTACAAGGGGAAATTTTCATGGCTTTAAAACTAAACCGCCCGAACATCGATGAATCTCAGCAACCAGCAACAAACGCAGAAACCGCGCGTTTTATCTCCGGCGCTACCAGAGCGCCTGTAGCGGGTAAACCAAAGTTGATGAACTTCAGACTGCCAGCGTACTTTGAGGAGATCCTGGAAGCGGAGGCGCAGAGAACAGGCCAGAGCAAGACAACCGTTCTAAAGGCAGCGCTGGCCGCATTCGATAACCTGGACGAGAACCTGAAAAACCACTGGCTGCTTGAATCTGCAAAATTAGGGTAGCGTTATGGCTAAGAAAAAGAGATATGTTGTGATGGTTAGAGATAAACCAAATACAGCGGCAATCAGCGATTATTAGCCTGGTTAGTATGGTTCGCTAACAGGCATAATAAGGCCGTTGCCTATGACTGCGGAGAATGGATTGTCGAACCATCACATTGGTTAAGAATTGGAAATCCAAAATAGAAAGAAACCTAAGGAAAGAAAAATGTTCATATTCAGATATATTAAAACTCTTATTAATATCTACTTGTTATACATCCAACCGATATTGGGGATGTTCCTTATAGGTATAGGCTTATGGGGGTTCTATGCACCTGATGAGGGAACTTGTACTAATCTCAATATTGAGTTATGCGCTGTATCAGCTATTGATGTTCTGAAGCCTGCTATTTTTGTATTTTTAGGCATTATTACCGTTGCCGGATGGTACTTTACCGAACTTCAGCCGAAGCTAAGGGGGGAGGGCAAGTATATGAAGGTAAAAACAGGTGTAAAACCGGAAGATTTCGTTAAGTAAAAACCGAGCCTAAAGACGTTAACCGTGGGGGATTTATGAATAAATCATGGCTTGAACAACAGGTGCAAAATGAAAAATTAAAAAAAGTACAGGAAGAGAAAAAAGATGGCACTATCCAAAAAGGATTGTACAGGGTTCGTATAAAAGACAAATACAGGTGGGATTTGTGGGAAAATGATTTCAGAGTTGTTATTGCTTATTCGAAAGATGATGCAGAGCTAAAATTTACAGAAATGACAGGTTTTAATGAGCATTACTATATAGAAAGCATTGAAAAAATAGTGCTTTCAGATATAGAAAAAATCTTACTGGAAAACTGAAAAGATAGTTATCCAGAGGTTTAGTTAAATAATGGCGTCAGTTTTTCAACCAGTAGCAGATCGCTTAAACCGTCTAAAGAAACAACTTCTATACCAGAATCAACAAGTGAATCAACTCCACATACTTCACCGAAGCCGATAACCATAATCGGCTTTCGGTCTATCAAATCAAAAATCACCAAAGGCAATATTACACTGTTAATCGCTTCAAACTCCTGAAAAAACATTTCAGAGCCGTATTCGCTGGCAGGAAAAAGAATCTCACTTAATCTCAAACCATAAAAAATATGGTAGTGTTCTTTAAGGTTATCCTTTAAAATATTAACAGCCTTAGAATATTTTTCGTTAATAAACTCTTTAACCTGATATTTCATAACTCTCTCCAACAAGAACCGACTGTAGGTCACCGGGCAAACGTTGCGGAATGGCGTCAGAGACGTCATTTTGCGGCGTTTGCCCTATCCTGCATCGCAGTGAAAAGAACTCGCCTCGTGCGCTATGATTAACCGATGATAAAAGGCTGAAAGAAGCACTGCAAGCCGACTGGATAACATTGTTGCTTCACGGCTGATCATCATTGGTTGCCTCAGTGCTAGTGTGCTTTGCATCAGGAACCAGAAGACGATACCACGGCATTTTTTTGTTAAGCAGCTCCATCAGGGGAGTGGCAAACAAACTCAATCCCCACAGCGTTACGATTACTGGAATCGTGAAATTTTGCGGCGTCCAGAACTGGCGCTCAAGGTGGAACCATGTAACAACACAGAGCATTCCACCAATCCAGAAAATAGCTTTACTGAAAGCCCCCAGGACTGCCAGAGAAATAACAGAGACTAAATGCAGTGCGCCAGCCGTAGCAAGACGTAGATAAAACCAGAACCATTTAGCGTGCCGGATAACCGGGTTACCGTTCGTTTCTCGCAATCGTTTTTTACGTTCCCGGATGATTTCTTTTTTCAGCTTACTTCGTTCGGCTCCCTGCGGAAACTCATATATTTTAGCCATGTTTTGCCTCACTTATTCTTTTTTGGTGGAACGACTTTGTCAAACTCCTCTAAAAATGCCATATCATCTTCCGAAAAGGATGAGGATTTTTCATTTATACTAAACTCAAATCTAAGCATGTGAGCCATTCTCCCTTTTTTCCCAACAACAGAGAAAGATAACTGATTTATTTCCGTTTTCTCAATTATCTCATTAATGCTTTTATTGATAACATCACGAACAAAAAATGAGTATTTAGGATACTTATATTTCTTCTCCCCTTCCTCAATAGTATAAAGTCCCATTTCCTCTTTTAAATCATCCACGGATATATCAAAAGATTTTTTTGAACTATTCTGACTGTAATATTTCCTAATGACTTGATAAAGGTTTGTTGAGTTTACACTGTTCAACAACACAACTGATTTCAATACCTGAGTGGTATATCTATTTTCAGAACCAATCAACTTAGAAAAATATCGCTTAGCTGTATTTGTGAATTTTATCCGTACAGTTGCAAGATGATCGTAATAGGCACAGAATTCTGTTAAGTTTAAATCCAAGCGATCAGGTATTTTATTCTTAGATGATAGTATCCCAAGTTCATCAGCCAAATTTTTTAAATCATCTCTGTTTAAAACTAACGTAGTTGAAGAAAGAACTTTAGCTCCCTCTTTCAGAGCTGCATAAGAGGCATATTTATCTAAAGAAGTAGCTTTTGAAAAAAAGTCAGCATCAACCTCCAAAATATCATCATCTAACATTTCCTTTGTATCAATCTGGCAAAGAGCCAGAAAAAGCACTCTTTTTGCTGAAAGGGAAAGGGATGCAAGAGTTACCCCAACTTCATTTCTATGTCTAACTTTCGTTAATCCCGTTACTGTCTTCACGATAAGCCTCATATAACCTTTCCTATGTAGGCAAATCATAACCCCACAAAGGTTGTAATTCAAGACAACAATACAACCTTTAATTAAAAAACCTCTCACCTTTAGATATGAAGATCTGAGGATCTTCATATCTAAAGATAGCAACAACCGCATGTTTCACTTGATGTTCAGTCAAACTGTGGAAACCGTTAAAAATCTTCTCACCTTACGTGAAAAATCCTCTCATCTTTAGTGAAAAATCTAACTACCTTAACTTAAAAATCTTCTCACCTTACGTGAAAAATCCTCTCACCTTACGTGAAAAATCCTCTCACCTTTAGCAATTTTTTTCCATAATTTTCAGGTAATTGAAGCGAGCTAAGTTTTTAAGTTTTTAAGATCAAGAAGAAAATATAAGGCTTTTAATGCACAGCGTCTGTGGATAACTCAGCATAAATCCAGAGGATAGATCCGTCTGGCCTCCCTGAGCACTGCACCACCAAAAATTGAGCAAATATTAACCTTAGCGCGTAAGTGCTCTATTGAAACCCCGTGGAAATTCCGCTTCCTCGCTCACTCGCGGGCTTCGCCCTGTCGTTCGGCTGCGGCGAGCGGTGTAATCTCTCTAAAAGATCCAGACGGGATCCTTTTCCGATCCAATTCTTAAATGCTCTCAAAAGCCCTCAGAGGCGTTTTAACCGCTTTAACCCGGTCATGGTTCAACGGAGCGGGTAAAATGCGCTTAGAACGTCATACAGCTCGTTTTTAACCTGATCCCTAATCAGGGGGTATAACAGAGGCGGCCAAAAAATCCGGCCTTGCTCGTCAGAGTATCTACCGCGCATTATCCCCGAACGGAAACCCGACCATCACAACACTTGCACAGCTTGCAGCAGTAGCCGGGTTACAGTTCACTCTCAGTAAGCCCAACCACTAACCTTTCAGACAAGCCCCTCATACCGGGGGGATTATTTCTTATGCCAGCAAAATTTCACGACCGGCGAGGATGGCCAAGTGTTTTTTGCTGGCAATTTTCGTGCAGCAGCTGGCGCCCGGATTCATTTTTTGCTGTCAGGCATCAATCGGTTTCAGCAACCCGCCCCGTAATTCGCTGCTAACGCATCTCATAACGCGCAGATACAGCGCCCCGCGCCAGTGTTTCACACTGACCCGGCGTACCGTTCGCAAGCTCACGCGCTAACTGCGACAGGCTAAACATCGTCTGATAGTCAGAAATTGGCCTGGCAGGGGTGAGGGGGGTTATCGCTCTCATTCGGGCTTGTTGGTTCGCCAGTCCTGGCGAACGTCTCCGGCGCGATGTTACGACAGCGCATTATGTAACTACAGTTCGCGCCTCTTTCGGAAATCCCTTCATGCGCGGTAAAGCAATATACATCTTTATGTAATCTTTACAATGTAAAGCATTAAAAATGATTCCATAACCATCATTTGATGGTATAATGAATTTGTTGGTTGGGAATGGTTCCCTGCCAGATTCCAGAAGCCCACACGGGCGGGAGCGAAAAATGAATATTCAGGAAGCATTAAACGTTTTTGGTTTATCCGGTGATCTGACTGAAAAGGACATCAAGGCGGCATACAAAAAAGCGGCTTTAAAATATCATCCAGACCGCAATCCATTGGGTGCCGAGCTGATGAAAGCAGTAAATGCTGCGTTTGATTTTCTCATGGCTAACATTGATAAAATCAATCAGTTTCAAAGCACTGATGAAAACGCACGTTACAACTACGGTGAAGATCTGGAAAAAGTTCTGAATACGCTTTCCGGCCTTACAGGGATTGTCTATGAAGTTATTGGTAATTGGGTCTGGATTAGCGGAGAAACTAAAGAACACAAAGACATTTTAAAGGAAATGGGCTGTAAGTGGGCATCTAAGAAAAAACAATGGTTTTACCGTCCTGAAGAACACAAAAGCCGCTGGAACCGTAAAGAACACAGCATTGAAGAAATTCGTGAAATGTATGGTACAGCGGGTAAACGTAAGGCGTCAGGCTGGACACGTGTAGAAGCAAGCGCATAACCGGAATGGGGGCGAAAGCCCCCTAGAACATGGCAAAGATTGATTCGGAGACACGTTGATGAAAAACAAGACCATAACGGAAGCGGAGCTGATAAACATTTTTGAAAGTTACGGAGCCTACATTTGCCCGGATGAGATCGAAGTTACAGCCAAAGAATGCAATGAAAATGGTTCAGTCTTGCACCGTGGCTTAAACGCAGAAGGATGGGCGCATCTTTTTGCGAAGGAAGAAGCATATCAGCAGGAATGCGAAGCCCAGGAAGCTGCAAGTGATGATGGACACTTTGATGAATAGTCTTAAAACTGCCGTAATTCGATTTACGGCTTTTTTATTGAGTTCAAAAGGCTGAATCGATGAAAGAACAGAAAAATTTCTTTGAACGGTATAAACCGGTGTTTGAAATCGTTTGTCGAATCCTGGGGAACGGCTGGCGTGTAAATCTGCTCGATGATTGCCAGTACAGGATTAAGCTAACCTCACCTGATTTTAAAAATTACTCTATACATATTCGAATGGAGAAAGGAAGGTTAGTTATCATTGGAAGCGTAGATAGTCGCAGCTGGAGAAGTCCTTACCATACTTGCACAGTATCGCCAGAGCGTAACCCTGTAGAAATCGCCGCCGATATTGAAAAGAAAATCCTGTCGGATGCTTTAGATAATGTAGATATGGCGCGAGAGTATGAACAACAGTTACAGCAAAAACGCGAGAAAAAACTGATCCTGAAAGGAATGCTATCTCGTTTAGTGCATCTTGAAAGCTGGCATGGGACATTGACCGGGTTTAAAGTTGAGAATGGGTTAGATGGTAACGTATCAGAACGGGGCGACGGATATGAAATGGTAATTCGTGGCCTGAGTGTAGATCAGCTCATAAAGGTAGCGGGGTTTATTAAACAGCTATGAGGCAAAAAATGAATGAAGTCCTGAGCGACAGGAAAAACAAAGGTAATGTAACATACAGGATTGTTGTGTCTGAAGATGCAACACGTTTGTTTATTGAACTTGAAAAACTGATGAAGGTACGCTCTAAAGAAGCGGATAAAAAAACAACTAAAAAGATTGTTTTCCAAAAATCATTTTATTACGAAGAATTCTCGAACGTTAAAGATGAAATTGATGATCCAATTTTATTGAAATTCTATACAGATACTATTGTGAAGGTACAAAATCATGAGTTTTAAGCCAACACCTGAAGAGGTGAAACAAGCACGTATTAAAGCTGGCTTTACGCAGCAGGAAGCCGCTGAACGGTTTGGTTTTACGTTATCAGCCTGGCAAGCCAAAGAAACATCCGGTAAAACGTCTCGTGGTTTAGCCGCTGGTACGTATGAATTACTTTTGCTCCTGGCTGATGAACATCCAGATTACCAGCTCGTTAAGAGAGAAAAAAATCAGGATAAAGTGACTAAATAAATTGCATTACCATCATATGATGGTATAATTTATTTGTAGGTCGGGAATAGTTCCTTACCATGATCCAGTAGCCCAAACGGGCGGGAGACTAAAATGAACACGTATGTTATCACTTTCCAGGCTTTAAACACTAAGAAAGAAAAAATCACCTGCTCTGCTTTTGTCCATTCAGAAACTCTCTTCCTTGCCGTTCATTCTTTCGAAGATAAAAATCGCGGTCGTGGTTATGTTATCACGTCTGTTAGTGAATTGTTGTCCGAGGAACTGACGGCGAAAAATTCCCTCAAGAAAAATATTAACTTTTGGTTTAATGAGTGTGGTTTAAGTAAATCTGAGGTTATAAACGAAGTAATTAACTGGAAGAATTTCGCATATACCCTTAAAGAACTGGAGGAAGCCAAAAATGAAGCGATAAGAGAACTGCGGAGTTAATCAATTAGGGGTGGTATCAGGTTGTGGAGGCAACCTGATACCGTGACACTCAATTCCCTCGCGAGGAATATAAAATGTCGGAACGCATGTTATCAGCAATACAGACTGTTGAAAAGGGTGGGCGTCCGGTTTTTCCCTTGATGCCATTCTCTGCTTTTCCTGAGTACATGGCATTACTCAGAAAAGCCCTGGAAAAGAAAGAAACAAAAGCACTGATAGAAAAACAGGAGGTGCTATGAAAAAACAGGAGTTTTTAGATTTTATCAGTGCAGAACAGAGGCGGGGAGCTGTCCGGTTTTCGCTGGGATTTAACAGCAAAGGGGAAATTGTATTGCACTGGACTAACGAGGCCGGGTTAAGAGTCTGGAGTATACTAAGCGGTAACAGGGGAAAAAGTCCCAGCCGGGCAAACCGGGAAAGAATGAGTAACCTCCGCCGCTGGCTCCATGATGCCCGGCAGGGCATGGAAGGCGACACACCAGAGGCAGAATAAAATTCCCGTTCCTGAATCGCCGAAGCCCTCCCGTTTACGGGAGGTGCTTTTTTTGTATATTCCGTAAAACAGCGCTCGCGCCCCCTGCCAGGCCATTCGCGTAGCGAATTTATTTCCGCCCAAGTTAGCCGCGAATCCGTTGTCTCCGGTCGCAGACGCACCAGATCACAGCCACGATAGCCTTTCATTTTTTGCATTTCGATGGACGCTGAAGCACAATTTATGTGTGGAGGTAGTTCACTGCGATGCAGGATAGGGCAAACGCCGCAAAATGACGTCTCTGACGCCATTCCGCAACGTTTGCCCGGTGACCTACAGTCGGTTCTTGTTGGAGAGTTTTATGAAAAAAGTTCAATTCAGGATTGAAGAAAGCCAACATGATGATCTACTTGATTGTCTTAAAACACTTTATCCAGATGAACCGGGTTTAACCGTGGCAAAAGGAATGAAGCTGCTTGCCAATGCTTTACTGAAAAGCAAGGTTAAAAATGAAGATGTTAATGTGTCAAAAGACAATGATGATTTTATCAAAACCACAATGTATTTGACAGGGAAACAAAGAACTTTAATAGAGAAAGCGGCTCATCGTCATGGCTGGAATTTATCCAGAGAATGTCGTTATCGAATCCAGACGACACTTGAAAATGAACTTGATTTTTTCGATCAGGAACTTCTGGTGATGAATCGTTGCCGTAATGCAATAGATAAAATAGGGCGAAACTTTCATTATATTATCGTTAATGATAATGCCAGAGTACTTGATAAAGATGGGTTCTATCAGGACGCTGAGCGGTTGAGTTCAGAGATAATGAGTCTCAAAAGTGAGTTTGAAAACTACATTATGTTATGCAAAGGGCGAACTGTTTCTAACAAGGTTGAGGTGTAATCATGGGCGTTTATGTTGACAAGGAATTCAGGGTTAAGCGTAAGTCCTCTGAAGCTGGCCGCAAGTCTGCTTTCGCCCATAAAGTTAAAAATGGTGGTAAAAACTATCAACGCAACGTTCAGGAACGTATCAACCGCAAGGGTGCCAGTAAGGAGGTTGTTGTCAAAATCTCAGGAGGTGCGATTACCCGGCAGGGAGTTCGAAACAGTATTGACTATATGAGCCGGGAGTCAGAGCTGCCAGTGATGAGTGAAAGCGGTCAGGTATGGAAAGGTGATGAGATTCAGGAGGCTAAAGAGCACATGATAGATCGTGCTAATGACCCTCAAAATGTTTTCGATGATAAAGGTAAGGAAAATAAAAAAGTAACCCAAAATATTGTGTTTTCACCGCCTGTATCAGCAAAGGTAAAACCTGAAGATCTGCTTGAGTCTGTCAGGAAAACGATGAACAAGAAGTACCCAAATCATCGTTTTGTGCTTGGCTATCATAACGACAAAAAAGAACATCCACACGTGCATGTCGTTTTTCGTATTCGTGATAATGACGGTAAACGAGCTGATATCAGGAAAAAAGATTTACGGGAAATTCGTACAGGTTTTTGTGAAGAGCTGAAGATGAAGGGCTATGACGTTAAAGCCACTCATAAGCAGCAGCATGGACTTAACCAGTCTATTAAAGATGCGCACAAAACAGCGCCAAAACGACAGAAGGGCGTTTATGAGGTTGTTGATGTTGGCTACGACCATTATCAGAACGATAAAACCAAACCAAAGCAGCATTTCATAAAGCTTAAGACACTGAACAAGGGCGTGGAGAAAACATATTGGGGGGCTGATTTTGGTGAGTTAACCACTCGCGAGAACGTTAAGAAAGGTGATCTTGTTAAGCTGAAGAAGTTAGGACAAAAGGAGGTGAAAATCCCTGCACTTGATAAGAACGGTGTACAGCATGGCTGGAAGACTGCACACAGGAATGAGTGGCAGCTAGAGAACCTGGGGGTTAAGGGCATAGACAGAATCTCTTCATCCAGTAAAGAGCTGGTGCTGAACAGCGCGGAGATGATTAAGAAACAGCAACTCCAGATGAGAAATTTCTCGCAAATAAAACAGTCGATGATTCAAAGCGAACAGAAAGTGAAAATCGGAATTCGTTTAGGATAATTCATACTCTCCGGTAACTTATTGATTAAGATCGATTTATTTATCTTGTTAGCAGAGTTTTTGTAAAAAGTAACTAGCGGTAAAAAATTTAGTTAACTTGACTATAAAATAAGCGCATGGTGATCAATCGATCTGCTTTTTTGTTATCAAATAGCATATGTATCTAGATATAAATAAAATACAAGCACAAACAAAATGAAATGTGTCGTAAATGCGATCTAAAGATCTGCTTGTGTGGTTGAACGCAGCACATGTAGCTGATAAAGTTTTTATGAGATGTAAATTTGTCCTTTTGTTTTTTTTCTCTGATTCGGGGTCATCCGAGTCGAGAGAGCGCCTGAAAGGAAAAACTATGGAATGGTATGTTTTGCAATTCACCACTACGAGATTTGCAGCAGTTTTTGCTCATCTCGAACGCCTGAACTTCTCTTACTTCTGTCCTATGGAGACTGAAAGGTATCGTCGCCCGGATAAGATAATTTCATATCGAGAAAGACGTTTGCCGCTTTTTCCCGGTTATCTTTTTATCCAGGCAGATTTTGAAGAGGTTCATTCCACTACAATAACTGCTATCCCTTACGTACAACGCTTTATCTCATTTGGCGGTGAGCCTTTACCTGTACCAGAAGATGTGATGGCGGAGCTTTTGTACAGACAATCACATACAACAGCTCAGGCAAATCTTTTAAGGAAATCAATTCCACACGATTTTGCTGAAATTCTACTCATGGATAATCCGCAGCAAAGAAGTATGGCTTTCATCCACTACATCACAGAGAGAAGCTTAACCCACAAAATGAAACGGAAGAAAAATGACTGCTACCCGAAAAAAAACCGCAACGAGACGCAAGCCCCAACGTAATACACTCTACCTGCCCTCAGCTTCTCGTGAGGAACTGGATAAAATTGCTCTGGAGATTGGCTATCGCAGGGGGCGACGTATTTCAAGCTCTGGTGTTGTCCAGTACCTCATAAAAAAATATTCCAGCCAGGCTATTGAGGAGCTGATAAACGAAGACGATGAAGACGATGACGACTTCGATGACTAACCATTCAGTCTAAACTTTCCGCGCTGTTCTGGCCGGGAGAAAATCATGTTATCTACTACTGCTTTTGCGGCGCTTGCTTTGCAATGCGCGGCCAGCGTTCATCCCGATACTGCGCATGAAGTTGCAAGGGTTGAATCTGGTTTTAACCCATATGCTATTGCCGAGATAATACCGAAGGTTGAACGTAAGCCCGGTGACAAAGGCGTAGTGTCCTACTTTCCCAAAACTAAGGAGGCTGCACTCCAGATCGTAAATCAAATTGAATCACGAAATCATCGTTACTCAGTCGGTCTTATGCAAATAACGAGTACGAATTTTGCAAACTTCAATACAACCGCTGAGAAAATGTTTGACCCCTGCGAAAATCTCAAGGTTTCAGAGCAAATTTTGGTGGATTGTTATAAACGTGGTGGCGATATTTTACGTGGCCTGAGTTGCTATTATTCCGGCAATCCAGAAACAGGAACTAAACCTGAATCAGATTTTAATAACACCAGTTATATACAGCGCATAGGGTTTAATCCGCCTGATAACAAAAAAAACTGGGTGGTTCCTTCAGTTAAAGATGCAATCAGAAAGGAGAATGTAACACAGAGTATCAAACCTAAAGAAGTTACCGTATATCCCCAATATGCCATGCGTGGCACTGTTTTAGATGAAAAGGAAACAAACGATGTTAAAACTCAATAAACGTTATTTAACTCTTTCTGTATTTATGGCTGCATTGATGCTTTGTGTAGCAGAACCCGCCTTTGCTGATGATGTATCCACTAAAACAACTGGCTTCTTGCAGAAGATTATCGATTTTCTGACGGATATCCGTAAGCCAGCAATCACCATCATTGCGCTGGTAATTGGTTATATCGCTATCTTCTCACGCCAGCATGCAGCGTGGATTACGCCTTTAATTATCGGGATTATCATCTTTATTGTTGCGCCATATCTGCCTGACTGGTTAGCGTAATATGTAATAAAAGGGGGCGTAAAAATGAGTACCGTTTTTAAAGGGCTGACACGCCCCGCTTTGATTAGGGGGCTGGGCGTTCCGCTCTACCCCTTTCTTGGAATGTGCGTTATCTGCGTTTTGCTTGGTGTCTGGATTCATGAGGCTATGTATGCCCTCATCCTCCCTGGCTGGTATGCCATCAAGCGAGTTACGAAGATAGATGAACGCTTTTTTGACCTGCTTTATCTGCGAATGCAAATCAAAGGTAATCCTCTGGCAAACAAGCGCTTCAATGCCGTCCATTATGCGGGGAGTTCGTACGACGCAGTCGATATATCGAAAGTGGACAATTTTATGAAGCTTAAAGACCAGTCTTCTCTTGAAGAGTTAATCCCGTATTCATCACACATCACTGATAACCTCATTGTTACCAGAAACCATGATCTACTGGCGACCTGGCAGATTGACGGAGCTTATTTTGAATGTGTAGATGAAGCGGATCTAGCCTTGCTTACTGACCAGCTCAATACGCTGATACGTAGTTTTGATGGGAAACCCGTTACCTTTTATACGCATCGTATTCGGGTTAGAAAAGAAGTGCGACCTGTATTTGACAGCAAGATCCCATTCGTCAACAGAGTGATGAACGATTATTACGAATCGCTTTCGGCGGCTGAGTATTTTGAAAACAAATTATACTTAACCGTATGCTATAAACCGTTCAGCGCTGAAGATAAAGTGACGCATTTTCTTTCAAGGAAAAAGGGTAATAAAAATATCTTCGAAGAACCCATTAATGATATGAATGAAATATGTGGCAGATTGAGCACCTATCTCTCCCGGTTTCATTCCCGTCGTCTTGGGTTATATGAAGAAAATAATATAGTTTATTCAGAACAGCTTACGCTGTTCCAGAAACTGCTATCCGGGCGCTGGCAGAAAGTCAGAGTCACCAATAGTCCGTTTTATACATACCTGGGTGGTAAAGACCTGTTCTTTGGTAACGATGCTGGACAAATCACTGCCTCTGACCATGCCCGGTACTTTCGTTGCATCGAGATCAAGGACTACTTTCAGGAAACGGATGCCGGAATTTTTGATGCACTGATGTATCTCCCGGTTGAGTATGTACAGACTTCCTCTTTAACTCCGATAGACAAGCAGTCTGCAATCAAGGCGCTGGATGATCAGATCGACAAACTCGAAATGACCGATGATGCCGCTAAATCCTTGCTCGCTGATTTGAAAGTTGGTCTCGATATGGTCTCCAGCGGCTATATTTCTTTCGGGAAAAGTCACCAGACACTGATTGTTTACGCAGATTCGCCGGAGCGTCTGGTGAAGGACACCAATATTGTAACGACGACCCTGGAGGATTTAGGGCTGATCGTAACCTATTCAACCTTGAGTCTTGGCGCAGCGTATTTTGCTCAGTTACCTGGTAACTACACGTTACGGCCACGCCTGAGTTCTATCAGCAGTCTGAACTTTGCCGAAATGGAAAGCTTCCATAATTTCTTTACGGGCAAGGAGAAAGGAAATACCTGGGGTAACAACCTTATCACCCTGGGCGGCTCAGGAAATGATATTTATAACCTGAACTATCACATGACTACCGAGCATCAAAATTACTTCGGTAAAAACCCCACGCTGGGGCATACCGAAATTCTTGGTACGTCAAACGTGGGTAAAACGGTAGTGATGATGACTAAGGCTTTCGCCGCCCAGCAGTTCGGAACGCCGGAGTCTTTTCCACCTGAGAGGAAATTAAAGAAGTTAACTACAGTATTTTTCGACAAAGATCGGGCAGCGGAACCCGGTATACGTTCAATGGGAGGTGCTTACTTTCGGGTGAAAGAAGGAGAGCCGACTGGCTGGAACCCTGCGGCTTTGCCACCAACCAAACGAAATATTTCCTTTATGAAAGACCTGGTGAGGCTACTTTGTACGCTTAACAGTGAGCCGCTTGATGATTACCAGAACCGCCTGATTTCTGATGCCGTTGAGCGCCTGATGCAGAGGTCAAACCGCTCTTATCCGATCAGTAAGTTGCGACCACTCATTCTGGAGCCTGATGATACTGAAACCCGGCGGCATGGGCTTAAAGCACGCCTGAATGCCTGGGTGCAGGGAGGGGAATTTGGCTGGGTGTTTGATAACCCGGACGATACGTTTGATGTGGACAACCTGGACGTTTTCGGTATAGACGGAACGGAGTTTCTGGATAACAAAGTACTTTCCAGCGCCGCTTCATTCTATCTCATCTACCGTGTCACCATGCTGGCTGATGGCCGCCGACTCCTTATCTACATGGATGAGTTCTGGCAATGGATTAACAACGAAGCGTTCAGAGATTTTGTTTATAACAAACTCAAAACCGCGCGTAAGCTGGATATGGTGCTTGTCGTAGCGACACAATCGCCGGATGAACTAATTAAATCACCTATCGCGGCTGCCGTTCGTGAGCAGTGCGCAACACATATTTATCTGGCGAACCCCAAAGCGAAACGTAGTGAGTACGTAGACGAGTTGGAAGTGAGAGAACTTTATTTTGACAAAATTAAAGCCATTGACCCGTTATCTCGTCAGTTCCTGGTCGTCAAAAACCCACAGAGGAAGGGGGAAAGTGATGATTTTGCGGCTTTCGCAAGACTGGATTTGTGAAAAGCGGCGTATTACCTACCGGTTCTCAGCGCATCGAAACCCCAGCTTGAACTGTTCGATGAAATCTGGAAAGAGGGTATGAAGCCGGAAGAGTGGCTTGATACCTATCTGGAACGTGCAAACCTGATTTAAGGAATCCCTATGAAAAAGCATATCGTTGCGGCACTTATCGCCTCTGTTACGGTTATTTCTGGTGCTCAGGCTGGTGTTCCCGTTGCCATTGATGCAAACCCTGAATGGGCTGTCGAAGCGCAGCGCTGGACAGAACGCCTCAAACAGTGGCAGGACACCGTGAACCACTACCAGAAACAGATTAATGCCTATAAGCAGGAGCTGCTGACCAAAACGGGCATTCGTGATGTTCAGGGACTGGTGCAGTCTGCGCAATCTGTCAGTAAGGAGCTGGAGAATATTTACGACCAGGGGAACTCCTTCATTGATGATTACATTAAGAACCCGGAAGCCACCCTGTCTGAGCAAGCCAGATCACTACTGGCCGATTATAAGGTGACAAACACCTGTAAGGGGCTGGGATATACGGGCGACCTGGTGCGGGGCTGTGAAGCCTCGTTCCTGTCCCAACTGGCGGGGATCGAGTACGGCAATAAGCTGGAAAGTAAACTGCGTGAAGATAATCAGGAAATGGCCGACCTTATCGACCAGGTGAAGAACGCCCAGGACACGAAAGCCACGCAGGACGCGACAAACGCTGTATCTCTGGCAAGCCTGAAATTTAACAAGCTCAAATTTCAGTATGAAATGTATCGCGATAAGCAGCGCGATCTTGCAGAATACAAGGAGAAAATGTTACAGGCTGCTTTCCAGGAGAAACAATTAGGGGCTGTTAATAAAGAAACTCCAGTTGTTGATTATAAGGCAGCATTTGAGCAGCAGAGTTATGAAATGAACTGAGGGGGCATTTTGAAAAAATATGGATTAGTTGCGGCGTTGGGGCTTACATTCTTTCTTACCGGGTGTGAAGAGGTTAAATCTGTAGACTGGTGGCAGTCTCACGTAGACGATGCAACGAAAAAAGTAGCTGAATGCAAAAAGTCTGGGAGTGATAGCGAAAATTGTAAAAACGCTAAGGAAGGTTTGTTTAGGTATAAGCAATTACATCCTAAGCATGTTGACTATAAAGATGCATTCAAAAATGTATTGGGTAAAGATGGAAGTTAAAAGGAGCCACTATGGCAACTTCTAGGTATTTCCAGGCCGCTCATGACGTTATTGTTAAAACTCTTGACCAGTCTTTGACTGGTCAGTTAGATAACTTTTCTTCAATAGCGTCTCAGTTGGGTAAGTATGGTATTTCCATTTATATATTGTGGTATGCTTATACCACAATAGTTGGGAAGCAAAAAACCGCAGTGCAGGATTTTTTATGGAATCTATGTCGATTCTGGTTAATTCTTGTTTTTGTCAAAAATATGGGGGGGTGGTTAGATAGTGCAACTCAGGCCATTGATGGGCTGAAGGAAACATTTGCAGGAGGTGATCCTTGGAAATGGGTTGACGAGCTTTGGGAGAAAGTTCAGCAGGTAGCTGCATATCTTATGTCCAAAGATACTTCGAAGTATGTGAAAACAGATGGGGCAATCGCATCTTTATTAACATATGCTGGAGGGATAATTGCATTATTGCTAACTTCAATAGTTTATCTCGCCGCCGAAGTTACTATTAAGATACTTACTATTACCGCGCCGTTGTTTATTATTTGTCTTTCATTTGGTTTTTTAAGGCAGATGTTTAATAGCTGGCTTCAGTTAATATTTAGCTCATGCTTCATATTCTTGTTTTGTGGACTGGCAATTAAAGCGGGAATGACGTTCCTTAATGGCATTCTGACAATCTCGATAGCTAACGCAGATGAATTAAATCTGATATCAACAGGTGCTCAGGCCGGGGTTGCAGGTGCATTTATGGCCTGGATTATCTGGCAAGCCAAAACCTATGCTTCCCAGCTCGCAGGGGTAGGTGTTGAAGGCGCGATGCAAGGGGCAGCCGCAATGGGGATTGGTGCTGGCGTGTTCGGCGCTTCCCGTATGGGGCGTAATCTGCTTGGTATGGGTAAAAATGCAGGGATTGGCGCATGGAAAGGCGTTCGCCGTCAGGATGGAGGGTTCAACCAGTCTCCTGGTGTATCCGGTAAGTTGGGGAATCTGACCGGGCAGGGCGTTAATATTGGCGCTAAGAGGCTTCGCCAGGCTGCGATAGATGCGGCGAAAAAGAAATATGGAGGTTAACCGATTTATTATTTAAATCTGTCAACTCTGAGTATTCCGCAGTAAATATTCACTCCTCTATTTAGGTTCTCACATTATGAAACTACTTATCACGGCTATCGTGACGCTTTGCCTTGTCGGATGCCAGGCGTCACATAAACAACCTCCGGTATCCGGAAAAAGCGAACCTGTTAATTCAGCAGAGGTAATGCGCAATGGGGTTTAAACTCTCAGGATTAAAACTTCCCGGTTTTAACAAGAAAAAAGAAGTAACAGACTCTTCAACTACTTTTGAAGAGAAAAATGTATTGATGCAGGAGAAAATGAACCGCATTTATAAATTCGGTGGTATTGCAGGAATTGCCGTAGGTGTGTTGTCTCTGCTGGCACTGAATGGAGCGCTACCGTTAAAGAGTACGGTTGTCGAAGCTTATCTTATTAATGGTGTCACTGGCGTTGCTGAAAGACTGACTTCTGTTAAAAAAGAAAACCTCTCTGAAAATGAAGCGCTGGCGAAATACTTCATTACTCAGTATGTGAAGCGTCGTGAAGGGTATAACTATTTCAGTCTCCAGCATGATTATGATTATGTTCTGTTATACAGCGCTGAGAATGTGGCGACGGATTACAACGCTTTAATCAACGGCAACCAGTCACCAAAGGTTATTTATAATAAAGCGGAAAAAACCGCATCTGTTCAGGATAATCCGTCCGTGATTATCAGTCCGTCATCCCGGCGCGATGATAAGGATATGGGAGCATATATCCGGTTTAAATTAACCATTCGAAATGTCGCGACAGGCCAGGATGATTATGAATACTGGAACGTCCGGTTGACCTACCGTATTGAACCACAGGTCGAAATGGCATCGGGTGACCGAAACAATAACCCGCTTAAATTCGTTGTAACGAGCTATGTACGCGATAAAGAAGTGAAAGGGTGAAAACTATGAAAATGAATAAAGGAGCGCTAATTGTGGCGCTTCTGTTGGTGTCGCACGTCTGCCATGCAGCCGTTACGCCAGCAGCCAGCCGTTTTGATCCCCGTAATCAGATTGTCAGTTATAACCCGCAAAACACGACAGTCATAAACAGTGCGGTTGGCTATACAACCACACTGGTATTTGACGAGGATGAAACGGTCATCAGTGCCAGAACCGGCTTTCCCCAGGGCTGGGAAGTGAACAAAGAAGATAACCTGGTGTATCTCGAAGTGAAGCCCGTCAAACAGACCGTACAGAAGAACAGTACCGATGACAATGGCAACCAGTCTTCAGAGGTGGTCAGTGTAGCCCTTGATCCTGAAAACGACCTGGAACGCTGGCGAACAAACCTGTTTGTTCGCACAACAAAACGTAATTACAGCATGGAGCTGAACGCCCGAACGTTCCGGCAGCCGGATAAGATCGCGTTTGTTGTTAATTACCAGTACCCGCAGGAACGCCGGAAGGAGCAAGCCGAAATCGAGAAGAAACGGATTGAGGCTCTTAACAAGCGGCAGGAGGAGCAGGCAATCAACCGTTCTCTTGAAAATGCGAAGTCGCCCAAGAACTGGGATTACTGGAAGCGGGTAGCTGACGGCAGCCAGTCAATCAGCCCGGATTATGCGTATGACGATGGCCGCTATACCTGGTTTGGCTTCAGCCCCCTGAAGAAAATCCCCAGCGTCTTTGTTATGAGCGGCGAACAGGAAACGCTGACTAACCCGGTAGTCAAAAACAGCGGTAGTTTCACCGTTGTTGGTGTTCCTGTAGACCAGCGCTTTGTTTTGCGTATGGGAAATCAGGTTGTTGGGGTTGAAAACCGGGGCTTTGGCAAAGTCCGTCTTCCGGCAGGAGATACCGTTTCCCCGAACGTTGAGAAAGAGGTGATCCAGTGAGCGAACAGGAAAATAAAATCCCGACCGCTGTAGAAATTGAACAGGCACTACGGGAACGGCATCAGAAAGAAATTGAGCAAAACGATAAAACGGATAAGGGAGATGAAGATGACGGTAAATCAGTAAAACGCCTGGGTATCGAGAAGCTTAAAAAATCGCGTAAGGGGCTGGTGATTATTGTGGCCGCTTTCCTTCTGCTGGCCGCCGGGGTGTCTGTCTACTATATCCCGTCGATTATTCGTGCAATGTCCAGCGGTGATGATAAGCCTGCCAGTAATGCGGTATCTACTGGTTCAGTAAAACGCGCGACAGGACTCAGCGATGATGTTGATCCATTCAACACCAGGGAAGAACCGGCTAAGACGGAAGAACGGAAGGAAAGCAGCGGCAAAGCGGAAACGCCACCGGAAAAAGTACAACAAAACTTCAGTCGTGCGCTGGATGTGGCCTATGGGGGGAGCAGCTCTGCTTCCTCAAATTCCGGTGGTAGCTCATCAACGGCCAGCAATACCAGGAACGAGGGGGACGGCAGTGACAAACAGGCAGAGGTTCAGCCTGTTAATGCAGGGCAACCCGCGCAGCTTTCTAAAATTACGCGCGTTCCTTATGACCCTAACCTTTTCATTCCTGAAAATACCGCGATTAAGTGCTCGCTGGACAGACGATTTATTTCTGATCTGGCTGGCAAGCTGGTCTGTACGATTAATGAGGACGTATACAGTGCAAACAGGAATGTAAAGCTAATTGAAAAGGGAACAGCCGCATATCTGATGTATAAAACGGGCACGTTCAATCATGGTCAGGGAGCCGTGTTTATCGCTGCTACGAAGCTTAGAACACGTAAGGAACCTTTCATTGATATTCCGCTGATTGATACACAGGCGGCGGGAGCGCTGGGTGAGGCCGGGGCTTCAGGCTGGATTGACACACATTTTGCAGATCGCTTTATGGGCGCGATGATGGTTGGCATGATCCCCGATGTGGCACAGGCCGCAAGTGGAGCGGCTAAAAGTAATAAAGACAATCAGACCGACTATACAGCTAACAGTCGCCAGGCTTTTGCTGATATAGCACGCGAAGCGTTTGCAAACAGCGTAAATATCCCTCCAACGCTTTATAAAAACCAGGGGGAAATCATTACTCTGATCGTTGGTCAGGATTTGGATTTCTCCAGCATCTACAAATTAAAAATGGTGGGTACCCGGAGGTAATTTGATAACGCTGGATATCAAAGAGTTTTCAATGCTGTTAGGAATAAGGGAAAGCGAAATATACCATCATATTCGTAAGGGCATACCAATAAATGGCGTTCCTTTCCCCAAACCACTGAAACAAATCAAAACGCATCGATTTAATTACGAAGAAGTCATGCGTTTTATTGAAGATCTTAAAGGAAAAGGTGAATTATGAAGGATGCAGAGAACAGACATATTGTTTATGAAATAATAGATGAATACTTCCACCACTGGCTTAATGAAGTCGATGGTTTAACTGAAATCGCGGTAAATCGGCCTGATGAACTGTTTGTTAAAGTGAGTGGGAAATGGCAGCAGCATGAATTAAAAATGGATTTTAAAGATTGTATGTCATTTGCAGGGGCAATTTCTGATTATCATGATGGTGGGTCGGTTACGCCAGAATATCCCTTACGTTCTGTTACGCTCCCCGGAGGGGAGCGTGTACAAATAGTTATTCCCCCGGCAACGGAACGGGAAACGGTGTCTATTACAATCCGTAAGCCGTCCAGTGTGTTTATCGACCATGATACCTTTGTTAAACAAGGGTTTTACTCAAGGCTAAATCAAGGGGGGAAATTCAGGGATAAAGAAGATGAATTATCTTCAATGTTTAAAGATAATTGTTTTGAACAATTTGTCCCTGAATGCCTGGTTAAGGGTAAAACGATGGTATTTTGTGCCGGAACGGGGGCGGGTAAAACCACCTTTGCAAATGCCTGTCTTCAGTACATACCCCATCATTTACGATGTATTTCAATTGAAGATACAGATGAAGCAAAGTTCAGGTTCCACAAAAATCATGTGAAATTGTATTACCCGTCAGAAGGGGAAAGTAGCACTGTCAGTTCCGCTTCTCTTTTACGTTCTGGTTTTCGTATGAACCCGGACAGAATCCTCATGACTGAGGTTCGCGGCGCGGAAGCCTGGGATTTTCTCAAAGGCTCAAGTTCCGGCCATGCAGGGAACCTTACAACCGTCCATGAGAGCACCCCTGAAGATGCTGTGCTTGGACTGGTTCAACGGTGCTATATGAACCCTGAATGTCAGAATTTGCCTTATAACATTATATTGCGGAGGGTGTTAAGCAACGTCGATGTGATTATGAGTATTAAGTACATCGATGAGGAAGATAACCGATTTGCATCGGGTATTTACTATCGTGATATTCATTTTCAGGAATACTTTGAAAAGCTGAAGGAGTGATTATGTCTCTGAAACTACCCGATAAAGGCCAGTGGGCTTTTATCGGTCTGGTTATGTGTCTTGTGACGTATTATACTGGCTCAGTTGCTGTTTACTTCCTGAACGGAAAAACGCCGCTTTATATATGGAAGAATTTTGATTCCATGCTGCTGTGGCGGATAATAACAGAGAGTAATATACGGACAGATATCAGGTTAACCGCAATCCCCTCTCTTTTATCAGGTATGGTTTCGTCTCTCATTGTGCCTGTTTTTATTATCTGGCAACTGAATAAAACGGATGTTGCTCTTTATGGTGACGCGAAGTTTGCCAGTGATAATGATTTAAGAAAATCGAAACTTCTGAAATGGGAGAAAGAAAACGATACTGATATTCTTGTAGGTGCATATAAAGGTAAATACCTGTGGTATACCGCACCAGATTTTGTATCACTTGGCGCAGGAACCCGCGCAGGTAAAGGGGCTGCAATAGGTATTCCAAACCTGCTGGTCAGGAAACATTCCCTGATTGCATTAGATCCAAAACAGGAACTGTGGAAAATCACCAGTAAGGTACGTGAAAAACTGCTGGGTAATAAGGTCTATCTTCTTGACCCTTTCAACAGTAAAACGCATCAGTTTAACCCGCTTTTCTATATTGATTTAAAAGAAGAGAGCGGGGCTAAAGACCTGCTGAAGCTGATTGAGATCCTGTTCCCGTCTTACGGTCTGACCGGAGCGGAAGCACACTTTAATAACCTCGCGGGGCAGTACTGGACGGGGCTGGCAAAATTGCTTCATTTCTTTATTAACTACGACCCCTCCTGGCTTGGTGAGTTCGGGCTTAAACCTGTTTTCTCAATTGGTTCTGTAGTCGATTTGTACAGCAACATCGACCGGGAGCTGATACTCAGTAAGCGAGAAGACCTGGAGGGAACAAAAGGACTTGATGAAAACGCGCTGTATCATCTGCGCGATGCCCTGACCAAAATCAGGGAGTATCACGAAACCGAAGACGAACAACGTTCGAGTATTGATGGTTCGTTTCGTAAGAAAATGAGTCTGTTTTATCTTCCGACTGTTCGCAAATGTACAGACGGCAATGATTTCGACCTTCGCCAGTTGCGCCGGGAAGATATCACTGTTTATGTTGGCGTTAATGCTGAAGATATGTCCCTGGCCTATGACTTCCTCAACCTGTTCTTTAACTTCGTTGTGGAAGTCACGTTACGAGAAAACCCTGACTTTGACCCGACACTGAAACATGACTGTCTGATGTTCCTGGATGAGTTTCCGTCTATTGGTTACATGCCAATCATTAAAAAAGGTTCGGGTTATATTGCCGGGTTTAAACTCAAACTTCTGACGATTTACCAGAATATCAGTCAGCTTAATGAAATCTATGGTGTTGAAGGTGCCAAAACGCTGATGAGTGCGCATCCCTGCCGGATTATCTACGCTGTCAGTGAAGAAGATGACGCTAAAAAGATTTCGGAAAAGCTGGGCTATATCACCACCAAATCGACAGGTTCAAGCAAGACAAGCGGACGCTCAACGTCGAAAAGCAGTTCAGAAAGTGAGGCGCAGCGCGCCCTTGTGCTCCCGCAGGAGCTGGGAACGCTGGATTTTAAAGAAGAATTTATCATTCTTAAAGGTGAAAACCCGGTTAAAGCTGAGAAAGCCCTCTACTTCCTCGACCCGTATTTTATGGACAGGCTGATGATGGTAAGCCCCAAACTTACCGAGTTAACCGCCTCTCTGAATAAGACTAAAAAAGTATTGGGTGTTAAAGGGCTTAAATATCCTTCTAAAGAAAAAATGCTCTCCGTCGGTGAGCTGGAGTCAGAGGTTTTACTATGAAAAAAATGTTAATGGTCAGTGTCCTTTTTCTCTCTGCCTGTTCCTCTCCGCCTGAACCACCACAGGTTGACTGGGAACAGAATCCTGAAACGGTGAATACACAATTAATGGACTGGCAACCGACATACTCAGTTATTAAATCAGACAAGGTTAATTCATCGTGGGTTAAGGTTATCCATAATTTCAGGCCTGAAAACCGCCTTTACGATGATGCTGTTTTTTATTCTGTTGCACATTCTGATTCAGTGATTGTTGAAACCAGTAACGGAACAGACTTTTTCACAGCTAAAAACTGGTTGAGGGCGAACGGTGCAAACGGTGTCATACAGTATCGTTATAAAATGAACTGTTTTTCTTGCCGGACTACCAGTGTTTATTTATCACGATAACGCCGGATTAATAAAATTCTTGTAATTTTATTGAGCCGGGGTTGAACAACCGCAGGGCGTTAGTTGCCCGTTATCCATGAGGTGTATATGAAAAAGACCGTAACCACGGCAGTGCTGCTTTGTGCGTTCGCTGCCGGAACTGCTCATGCTGAGGAAAAGGCCGACCCGAACGATCCATGTGCAATGGTGTTATGCCTTGCCGGAAAACTTGACGGAAGTAGTCCGGCAGAATGTGACCCGATGTATAAAAGTTTTATGTCAATCAGGAAAAAGAATAAACATGGTTTTTTACCCGATCACACGGCAGATGCCAGAAAGAAAAAACTAAATGAATGTCCTGCGGCTGATGCAGGTACAGTAAGTAAAATTATTTCAAGCTTTGGCCGATTGAAAAACTTTTAATTCTGTTTGATTTAATTCTGATGTGAATACGCAAGTTTCAGGTTTGAGACTGGAACTTGCGAACATTTTTTACAGGGGTGGGAGGATGAAAATTATTAACGTACCTGATGCAAGAAGTGTGAGAATTGCCGGAATTGAAATTATCGATAGTGTCAAATCGGTCGCTTCTGTTTTTACTGAAATTTTGTTGTTTATGGTCTGGTTTCCGGCAATTGTCTATGGGCTTTATCGTTTTGTTATCGTTTTGTGGGATGCTTCCTTAAAGCCGCAATCGCTCATTGAGTTTATTAATTTCATGGTTGAGTTATACAGCTATGTACTTCCTTCGTTGGCTGTTATCGCAGTGGCTTTAGTCGTCGTTTTATCCATTTTTAAAAGACTCTCAGCAATATGGGAGGGAAGAAAGCAATGAGACATTTTTTTAATGTTCTTTCCTTTGCTGTTGCCCTGTTGCCAGCTACATTGTGTGCTGCTCAGATTCAGGGGAAAGTTATTCGCGTTCTCGATGGAGATACCATCGAAGTTAAAACACTACCCGCGAAAATTGTTGTGTATGAAGTTCCGATTCGAGTCCGATTGATAAATATCGATGCACCGGAAAAAAAACAACCCTTTGGTCGCTGGTCAACCAATCAACTTAAAGCCCTGCTGGCAGGGCAATCAGTTACCGTCTCTTATACGCAAACAGATCGCTACGGGCGAGTCCTGGGACGAGTGGTGACAGCGAACGGCACTGAGGCTAACCGCCAGCAAGTGCTAAAAGGGGCTGCATGGGTTTATGACAGGTACAACACCGATAACTCATTACCGGCTCTGCAACGGGAAGCTCAGACACAGAAGCGCGGCCTGTGGGCTGACAGTAATCCCGTTCCTCCGTGGGAGTGGCGTCATAAACAAAACTGACGCGCTTCGCTTGTCCAACCCCTCCTCTGCCTGAAGAAAATCTTCAGGCAACGTCACGGTTTTTAATATACATGGTGCGCATATGGGTAAATTAACTCTGGTAGAGCAGGCTTTACGGCTCCATAAAGAATATTACGGTGAAGATAATTTTGGTACTGTCGTAAAGGATTGTGATTACTATCCTAAAGTGGCAGAGATTTTTATAAACAGAAAGAATCGTAAAATTTATTCGAATCTTGATATCGAACCCGTTGCTTCAACCGTCGTTCATACGGGAAGTAGCCCTGTTATGGCTAAAGCCGGGAGGATTAAAAAGCTTATGTTTAAAGATGGTTCGGGAGCATACCGGATTCATCTTGGTCAAAATGAAGTGGTTCATATTATTCGCTTCATTCTTAACTCTAAAGTCAGAATGGAGTACGCAGTTGGCACAACCAAAAGTATGTCGATGCTTCATAATCTTTGCGAAGCTGGACGCGCTAAATTAAACCGCTCTTTACCCCGTAAAGGTATCTGGAAAATCGGGTGTTACGACGGCGTTTATTATCACGGTAAGGCAAGGAAGGAAGAAATAGAAAACGCTTTACGTTTTTCTGTTCATCCAAAGTTTAATGAGCTGGAGAATGACTTTAATCAGTTCTTTTCGGATATTGATTTCTACACCCGTTATGGTCAGTCAGGAATGCGAAAAGTGCTTTTTACTGGTCCTCCGGGCACAGGGAAAACGACTATCGCAAAAGCTTTGGGGGCAAAATATCAGGATAAATATGTATTTGTTTATGCTGATGATTACTTTAAAGATGTTTGCTATGCCGCAGCTCAAAAGAAAATACCCGTTATCATAATAGCTGAAGAGGTTGATGAACTTTATCGGGCTGATGCCGGAACGTTAAGTTTTCTTGATGGGGCTGATACACCGCGAAATCTTGCCGGGACATATGTTATTTTTTCAACGAACTATCCTAACCGGATTGATCCGCGCATCAGAAAACGCCCTGGCAGAATTGACAGAATCATATCTGTAGGTGCTTTTCGGACTAAAGCCGCTGCCGCTTGTGCCAAAATGTACTTACCAGACGATATAAATATTGACCTTAAAGAACTTGGCGCGGTGCTGGACAGAACGACTCCTGCTGAAATAAAGGAGATAATAAATATTGCTATTGGCATGATTCGCGGAACAAAAAACGAATTAACAGTAGATGTAATCAAGAATGCGCGTGCCTTTTTGAAAGGAACCCTTGACCTTAGTGTGCAGGAGGCAGAAGAAGACATAGAGGAAAGGGAAGAAATCTTTAAAAAGAATGGTGCGCAGCCTGACTATTCAAGTTACCTTGAGGATTGATTAATGAGACTTTTTATTGCAGAAAAACCGTCTTTAGCAAAGGCTATTTTTGAAGGACTGGGCGGAAATCCCAATACAGAAAAGAAAAACGGCTATTTTGAACACGGTTCTGATGTCGTTACCTGGTGTTATGGTCATATGCTGGAGCTTTACGACCCACAGGATTATGACGACAAATATTCCAACTGGCGTTATAGTGATTTACCCATTAAAGCGGTTTATCCGCCAAAATATAAAATCAAGCCTGAATCAGAAGCACAGACCCGCATTATTTTGTCTCTTATCGATAAAGCCGACAGCATCGTTCATTCAGGCGACCCCGATGATGAAGGATGTTTGCTGGTTGATGAGATTCTGGGTTATGCCGGAAACAAGAAACCCGTCCAGCGACTGCTTGTTGCCGACCTCAACCTTGCGCCAGTGCAAAAATCACTGTCGAATTTACAACCTAACGATAAATTTCGCGGTATGACGTTAAGCGCCCTGGCGCGTTCCCTGTGCGATCAGGGTTTTGGCTATAACATGACGCGGGGATGTACATTAAAAGGCCGTGAGAAGGGCTATGACGGCGTTCTGAACGTTGGCCGGGTACAAAGTGCCGTTCTTGGTCTGGTGAACATGCGCACGCTGGCGAACCAGAATCACACAGAAAGCTTTTATTACGATGTATTCGCCAGTCTGTCGATGAACGGGCATCAGATTAAGGCGAAATATCAGACAACAGACGACGATCAGATAGACGAGAAAAAACGCCTGATCTCCGAAGCTCAGGCCGCGCATATTGCCGGACGTGTTACGGGTAAGGATGCTATTGTTACTATCGCGACGACAAAGCCGGAAAATAGCAAGCCTCCGCTTCCGCTTAACCTTTCCACGCTTCAGCAGCTCTGCGCAAAGCGATTTGGTTATTCTGCAAAAGATACGCTCGATGTGATGCAGGGGCTGTATGAAACTCACAAGCTTCTGACCTATCCACGTTCTGACAATCGCTATCTTTCAGATGAGCATTATTACCAGGCCGGAGATATTGCCACTGCTATAGCGGCCACCGTACCCGAACTGGCGTCTGCGATCGTAGATATGGATAAAGGCCAGAAACACAAAGCCTTTAATGCCAGTAAGATTGAGGCGCACCACGCCATCATCCCGACGACAAAAAGCGGAGCCGGTATTCAGCTTAATGAAAAAGAGCGGAACGTTTATAACCTGGTGTCCGTCTACTTTATCGGGCTGTTCTACCCGGATGCGATCCGCAACAAGACGAAAATCCACTTTGATATTAAGGGGGATACCTTTACGGCCACACAGAGCGTTCTGGTACAAAAGGGCTGGGAAGCGCTGGGTAAGGATAGTGATGACGAGGACGAAACCGAAGATGCCGGAACGGACGGTTTTGACCTTTCATTGCTGAAATTTAATGACAGCGGCCTGTGTGAATCGGCAGACGTGGACAAGAAAAAGACTACACCACCTCGCTATTTCACAGAGTCAACGTTACTGGCCGCCATGACGAGTGCGGCAAAATTCATTGATGATCCGGCTCTCAGAAAGGCGCTGGAAGCGAAAGACGAGGGCAGCAGTGATCGTGGCAGTATCGGAACGGAAGCCACCCGCGCGGGTATTCTTGAGAAACTGGCGGCAAATACCGGGCTTATCTCCATCGAAAAAGAAAAGGGGTATTCGGAGCTGGTATGGAAAACCACAAAACAAGGCCAGGAGTTTTGCGCTGCACTGCCTCCTGAAATCACTAAACCGGATATCTCCGCTCTGTGGGCTGAAAAGCAGTCTCAGATCAAAGCCGGAGAGCTGACAGTTGAGGAGTTTATTAAGGAAAATGATGAGTACGTCCAGGGGTTAATCGACGAGCTGGACAGGAACGGAATTTCGATTTCTTCAAATGCCACGCCCTGCCCGGTTTGTAACAACGGTTTCCTGCGTAAGCGTAAGGGGCAAAATGGCTTTTTCTGGGGATGCTCCTGCTACCCTGAATGCAAGACAACATTCCCGGACAAAGACGGCAAACCGGATATGGAAGCAAAATCCAGATCAGAAGGTTCCATGTCCCGGCTCGAAGCCCCCTGCCCTTCATGCAGTAAAGAAATTATTATCCGGCCTAAAGGCTTTTTCTGTTCCGGGTGCGAGTTTAAAATCTGGTCTGAAGTGTCAGGAAAAAAACTGACACAAAATCAGGTTGAGACATTAATCAAAAAAGGTAAAACCGGAGAGATTAAAGGCTTTACCAGTAATAAAACCGGGAAAAAGTTTGACGCTGCAATTGTTTTGCAGGATAAAACTACGGGTAAACTTGGGTTTCAGTTCAGTAAAAAATAAGGATTAACTCGATGAGTGAAAATGAAACGTTTGACGCAACAAAAAAGCTACTCCTGAATATTCGCTCTGTTCGTGTTTTTGCGCGAGAAACCAGCTTTGAACAACTGCTGGAAATGCAGGAAAAGCTTAACGCCGTGATCGAAGAACGTCGTGAAGAAGCAGAGCGTGAGGCAGCAGAACGCGCAGAGCGCGAAAGAAAGCGCCAGGAACTGCTCCAGTTGATTGCCGGAGAAGGTTTTTCACCGGAAGAACTGCTTGGCCTGTCCGAAGATGCGCAAAAAACACGCAAAAAGACGTTGCCAAAAGCGCCGCCTAAATATCAGTTTGATGAAAACGGCGAAACGAAATACTGGTCTGGTCGTGGCCGGACACCAAAACCAATCGACGAAGCGTTAAAAGCTGGCCGTTCTCTTGATGAGTTTCTCATCAAAAAAGATGCTTCCAGCACTGCTGGTGACGAACAGTAATCTAACAAGCCTCTGACACTGCGTCAGAGGCTTTTTTTTAGCAAAAAGGGCGCGGGGGGTTATGGTGAAGAAATCTTTGGATATCTTCGCGGGGATAAGGGAAGTAGTCTCTGATATCTTTGGTTTCTAACTTACCAGTGCAGTGATACGTCTGAAAATAGATCCACTCTGCTATTGTTTTGTAGATGTGATTTCCCATGTTCGCGCTTTGAGAACCATACTGCATGACTTGTGCATCCAGGTCATTACACATCTCCGGCGGAGTGAGTACATGATATGTCCTGCATAACAGCGGGCGGTAATTGTAGATTGAGCATGTTCCCTTCTCAGACAAAAACGGACATTTTGACTCATGCCCGGTCGTAAGCGGGTTGTCTCTGGCAGTAAGTTTACTTGCTTGTGCAATATGTGTTGCCTCAAGCGCGGTTAAATGAACATCCATTTTACAGCACGAAGAGCACCCCTTTTGACAGGAGGTAAACGTGCTCACAAATTCTTTGTTAAAACGATCCAAAAAGGCGTACATCTGTTTTAACTTGAGGTAAATATTACCGGATTGAGTATTGAGTTTATTTATGAGTGCCTTTAACTCATCGAAATACTTATCAGGTACGGGTTTCAGATTGGTATAGCCGGGTAATGTTTCGCCTGGCTCCAGGTGGATCACTGAGTTAGGTTTGATATCCATTGCTTTTGCTTCCTATATTCTTCTCGCGCTGGTTGTTCATTTGACACTAAAACAAGCGTCATACAATGGCAAGGTGTCAAGCCCAGCAGTAAATCACGCTTGCCAGCAAACCAGTTTCCTGCAGCCGGTTTGGCCGTTGATTTTTGCCAGCAATATTACCCGCTCGATGCCCGCCCTGGGCGTGAAATTGCCAGCAAAAAAGATTGCCGCTATCAAAGGTGTGGTTTATATTATCTGTATCGTACGATACAGATAATGGAGAAGCTTAATAGATGACTGAAAAAATCACTGACGAGGAACTGGTAGATTTGTTGGAGGCGCTCAAAAGAGCACATGGTATGGGCGTTTGTTCAAAGGCGGTTAAGCTGGCACAGCGTTGCGCTGATGTGTTCCCTGCTATTGTTGCAGAGTTACAGGAATATCGGAACGCCGCTAAGCGAACTTCAGCATGACAAGAGCCACGGAACGCGCTTACAGCGAGCTACAACAGGCGTTTGATTTCTATAACCAGCGCCTTTTTGACGGCGAACTCCCTGACTGTCTGATTACGTTCCAGCGCGGCAAGAACACAATGGGCTATTTCAGTTACAGGCGCTTTGTTGCTGCTGACGGCAGCGGCAGGATGATTGATGAAATCGCCCTCAATCCTGAATACTTCCCGGTGTACCCGCTTATTGAAGTCATGCAAACGCTGGTTCATGAGCAGTGCCATATGTGGCAGTACCACTACGGCAACCCGTCGCGTAAGACGTACCACAATGCGCAGTGGGCGGCAAAAATGGAAAGTATCGGACTTATGCCCTCCTCCACCGGGAGACCTGGTGGTGCGAAAGTCGGCCAGAAGATTAATGACTATCCGATCCCTGGTGGCCGCTTCCAGCGCGTCACACTGGAACTGTTCCAGGGGCAATTTGCTTTGAGCTGGTTTGATCGCTTCCCTGTCCAGGTCGAACAACAAAAAGATATGACCGCCGTAATAGAGCAATGGCGCGAAACGCTTGCTCTGGCGCATCAAAATGCTGAGGCCGGGATTGATATAGAAGCGGTGCTTTCTATGGCTCTGCTGCCGTCAGTGTCACCGCAGAACGGGAGCCATTCAGATGATATGGCCGGGAGCAATGACAATGATTTGTCAGTTGCAGCATTTGAGGACAAGCCAAAACGAAATAAAGTTAAATATCAGTGTCGCGGGTGTGGCGCTGCCGTGTGGGGCAAAGCCGGACTGAATATTGAATGCGGCGATTGCGAGCTGGCTTTCATCGAAAATTAATTGCCAGCAAATTTTCCCGGTCACATCTGTTGGCCAGTGTTTTTTGCCAGCAAAGTTTCTTCCCGGGTTCGCGCCGGCAGCGCAAAAATGACAGCAAAAGAGGGGTATCATGGGGCATTACACAATCAGAACGAATGACGACGAAGATCAGGCCATTAAAAAGGCGCAGGAAGCGACCGGACAGGCATCAGCCAGCAAAACCTTTATGACGGCTATCCTTGAGCTTCAGCGTAACAGAGACGAGATGGCGCAGCTACGGCGTGAACTGGCGCAGGAAAAAGCGCGGAGTCAGGAGCTGGTATCATCGGTAAAACAATTCCGTTCCAGCCTGAACAATCTGTTTGATCTGGCTGACAACCCTTAAATAACAAGGAGCGAAACGTGCATACCACAAATGCGATTATCCTGTGCCTGGTGTCATATCCCTGCATCGTTGCATGGGTTATCTATAAAAACAGATTTGTCGATTACTTGTTTTTAACTCTGCTTGCTTGTTTGGGGAGCATTTTTTCAGTCGTATTGTATAAACAGCCCGACTACTCATTGACCATATATCAGGCCGTTGCTGTCGGCTATGCTGCCGTGATCATGCCAACGGTGTTAGTTTTGAGTGTCGTTAATATCTTCATGGGAAAAGCAGAGAGAACGTGCAAATGAATACACTGGCTGCACTGGAAAATACGTTTCGTGATATGAGAAAGCATGGCTGCCAAACAGTCATGGTCACGCAGTCTTTAGCTGATTTTGGCCGCTACAGCTATAAACCGCGCCCTGCATTTCAGGACTGGATCGAACGGCTGAAGACTGGCGAACGTCTGCCGCGAGGCCGTTACTTTGTTGGCAAGAAGCCTGGTGGCCGCCTGGTGCTCATTGATGAATTGGGGGGAACATGGACAGAAAAAGTAACAGTGATTCATACCAACGCTGGATGATAGAGAAGGCTGACAAAAGGGAAAGGACGCAAATCAGTATGTCGTTCGTAAAGATGAAGGACGTACTTTTTAACGTGCTGGCTATCGGTACTGTTTTAGCAGCCCTGGTGGTGATCTTTTATGAAGTGCAAAGCAGCTTATAAATTGATGGCCGTTGACAATGAATGTCATACTACCTGACCGGGCAATGCCGGAAGATTTCTTTCACGGGTGATGGTTTGTGATCCCGGCATTGTTCCGGCGCTCTCTCGTAAATTCTCGCGCCCAATCCCCCTCGCAAAACCTCAGAATTCACGTAACGCACCGCGATTTCGGCAACCATCAACCCTAACGTCCTTATGTTGTTGGGTTTGCCGCAGAACAATTTATTCATTTAAAATAGATTTAAACGAAGCGGGAAACCGCAGACGTAAAAAAACCGACTGGTGAGGTCGGCTTTTTTACGGTTCCGGTGCGAGCTGGTAACTCAGCCCGGAAGGGAAACTCTCTACAACTGACAATAGTATGATAATCCGTGAAGCCTGATTATGCAATATGACGGGCAGTGACTGTGCGTTAACGGTTTGCCTGAACGTTAGATAAACGTATAATCAGAGGGTTAGCTCTGTGGTGAGTCTCTCCCTGCATTCCGCTAAATGCGGCATGAACAGGTTCAAAGTCCTGACAGGTAATACAGGTGGTGCTGGTTATCTGTGCTCTGGCAGGAGTGAGACTCTCTACAACTGACAAGACGAAGAGAAGCCGTGGTGACAGGCAGTGTAAGAGCAAGCCACGGTGTCTTTACTCCATTTATGGAGAAAACGGATGATTAACCTGTTAATCATCGTTCTGAGGGCGGTAGCGGCGCTTGCAAACGCGCTGATTGCCATTCTGGAACTGATCCGCCAGTTCATCGACTAATGAACACGGAAACGTAATTAAGGCCGGAGGAACACCACCTCCGGCCTTTAATAAAAATATAGTTTAGTTACAACATTCACTAGTCTGTACTAACCACCACACACCTGACCTTCTGCGCACAAGTTACCTTTAATCACTCCTAAACAGGCATTTCATGAAACTCCCCTGTTCTTGCATCGGTAACAGGGGTCTGACGCTCAGTGGAACGAAAACTCACGTTAAGCAACGTTTTCTGCCTCTGACGCCTCTTTTAATGGTCTCAGATGTCCTTTGGTCACCAGTTCTGCCAGCGTGAAGGAATAATGGCCGAGCATATTGATATGTCCGTGGCAAAGCGGGGAGAGGCGTGCGATATCTTCATCATTCAGTGTTTCACCCTGCGCCCGGAGATGATCCAGGGCTGCCTGCATATAAATAGTGTTCCATAACACGACGGCGTTAGTGACCAGCCCCAGTGTGCCCAGTTGATCTTCCTGACCGTCGGTATATCGTTTTCTTATCTCACCTTTTTGACCGTGACAGATGGCTCTGGCAACGGCATGGCGACTTTCTCCCCGATTAAGCTGGGTCAGAATGCGCCGGCGGTAATCTTCATCATCAATATAATTAAGCAGATACAGCGTTTTGTTGATGCGCCCCACTTCAATGATTGCCTGAGTCAGTCCGGAAGGACGTTCACTTTTCAGCAATGAACGGACCAGCACTGAAACCTGTACTTTGCCCAGCTTCAGGGAGCCAGCGGTCCGGATCATTTCGTCCCACTGAGGGGTTCTAGGGATTTTCCGTCCAAAAACGACAAAGTGCTCTGGAGGCCCCGCCGTCTGTGGCCTCCAGAGGGGTATTACTTTTTTCGAGATCCCTATTTGGGCTCTGTTTGAGTAAGATTTAGTCTTTTTGGGCTAAATCCATGGCATTCGAAGAACGTGTCCAAATCTTGTCCGAGGCAGAACAAGATGAGTTATATGGACCCCCCGCTTTCACCTCCGCCGACCAACGCTTCTTTTTCTCGCTGAACGATAAGGAACTGGCGATCGCTAAAAGCCTCCGTCATCGGGGCCAGCGTTACATGCTGGTGGTACTGCTGGGCTATTTCAAAGCCAAGCCGGTGGTGCTGAATCCCGGCTTTCATCAGATCAAGCAGGACCTCAAATACGTTTATCAAACCGTTCTACCAGGCCCAGGCTGTAGACCCTTTAATCTCACGCCAAAAGAGAACGAACGGATTTACCAACGTGTTTTCCAGCTCTGCAACTACCAGCGCTGGAATGTCAAAGACCATGGAGCGGCGTTGAGAGATTACTTATCCCAGCAAGCCAGAGCCTGGACAGCGCCTAGGCACCTCTTCGATGCGGCCAATGAATATTGTTCGGGGCAGAAGATCGCAATCCCTGCCTACAGCACGCTGCAAAAGATCATCAGTCAGGTGGTGGGAGACGAACAGGAACACATGGCCGCGCACCTTGAGCGTGCAATGTCACGCGGTCTTAAGCAAGCACTGGCGGAGCTCGTGAACGGCACAGGTCCACTGCCGTTCCGACAGTTGCGACAATCGGCTCGTAACTTCACCGGAACCGAGTTGGAGAAAGAACTGATTGTCTATCGCCATATCCAGCATTGGATGCCGGAAGTGGATCTGCTGTTGAGCACGCTATCACTGTCGCAGAAAAATCTGCAACACCTGGCAGAGAAAGTCGACTACTACGGTGCCAAACTGAAACGTCAAACCGTAGGCAGCCAATGGCTGTATTTATTGTGCTATCTTCAAACGCGATGGCAGCAAGCGCTGGAACGTATTGCCGATGGCTTTGTGCATCATGTCAGACAGACCAAACAGAAGGCAAAGGATTATGCGCAGGAAGCGGTGTTTAAGGATTGGCAAAAAGCAGCTAAAAATGTCAGCAAGGCAGCTGAAGTACTGCACCTGTTCATTGATGACAGCATTGATCTGCAACTACCGTTTGCAACAGTAAGACAGCAAGCACTGAGCCTGCTGACCAAAAGGGATCTGGAATCTGTATGTCTCTTCCTGAACGAGCAGCGACGATCGGTCGATGAAGCCATGTGGCAGTACTGCGACGAGAAAGAAAGTCTGCGGAAAGGTTTGCTGCGAGAGTTGTTCCTATGTCTGCGCTTCGAAGGCTGCGACGGCACCCAGCACTTAGCGGCCGCCTTGGCGAAAACACAAAACGAACTCAACGGCCAGGACGCTCAGTTGCAAACTGCCGACACCAGACTCCTTTCCAAAAAATCACGTGAATTCCTGCTGGATGGTGAAGGGAATATCCTGATCGATCGTTATGAGTGGTTCCTCTATCAACAGATTCCTGATCGCCTGAATGGCCAGCTGACGCTGCCTGATATCACTAAATACCGGGCACTCGACGCCGACCTGATCGACGGGGAACATTGGCGAAAAAACAAATATACGCTGCTTCAACAGAGCCATTTTACAAAATTAGCGGAGGAGCCTGAAAAGCTGATCAAACAGATGGCCATGGAATTGGATACCCGTTTGTACGAAGTCGGCGAATATCTTGAACAGGAAGACAACCGGAATATCATCTTGCGTAATCCGCAGGGTAAACGCTTCTGGCGCCTGCCTTCGGCCAGCAAACATCATCTGGTCAACAATCCCTTCTTCCAGCAAATTCCCACAACGGGGATTGCGGATGTACTGCGCATGGTTGATCGTGACACCGGTTTCATTGACTGCTTCGCTCATGTGCTGGGTTCCCAATCCAGAAGCCGTTCCCATGAATATGACCTGTTGGCAATTCTGGTCGGCAATGCAACCAATCAAGGCATTTACGGCATGGCACAGATCTCTGATCGTACCTATGATCAGCTCAGCACTATCCAGGCGAACTATCTTCGCCTGGAAACATTGAATGCTGCTAACGACAACATCAATAACGCGACAGCCAAGCTACCCATCTTCCGGTACTACAACATCCAGGAAGATGTGATCCACGCCAGTGCCGATGGTCAAAAGTTCGAAGCCCGGCGCGAGACCTTCAAAACCCGTTATTCGTCGAAGTACTTTGGCACTCAAAAAGGTGTTTCTGCCATGACCTTGATCGCCAATCACGCTGCGATCAACGCCAGAGTGATCGGCGCCAACGAACATGAATCGCACTACATCTTTGATTTGTTGATGAGCAATACGTCAGACATCATTCCGGATGTGCTCTCAACCGATACCCATGGGGTGAACCATGTGAACTTCGCGTTACTGGATCTGTTCGGATACCAGTTTGCCCCACGCTATGCCCAGGTTGGCAAAGTGATCAATGACATGTTTGATGTCAAGGAAGACAAAGAACACCGAATTCAGCTGTGCTTAAAAAAGCCAATCAATACCCATCGTATTGCGCAGCACTGGGATACCATCCAACGGATTGCAGTATCACTTAAGCAGCGGAAAACAACGCAAGCCACCTTGGTGAGAAAGCTCTCGGAGTACAAGCGCAATCACCCGCTGCTGGAAGCCCTGACGGAATACAATCGCCTGGTGAAAGCGAATTATCTACTGTGCTACATCGATGATGCCAGTTTAAGAAACTATGTTCAGCGCGCGCTGAACCGGGGAGAGGCCTATCACCAACTGCGTCGGGCCGTGAGCAGCGTCAATGGGGATCAGTTCCGGGGCAGTTCAGACGAAGAAATCCAGCTATGGAATGAGTGCGCTCGCCTGGTCACCAATGCCATCGTTTACTTCAACTCCAGGATACTCAGCCAGCTGTTGACCAGCTTCGAATACCAAGGAGATACCAAGAGAATAGATATCGTCAAACAGGCATCCCCTGTGGCCTGGCACAACATTAACCTCAAGGGGACTTACCACTTCGAATTGAGCGAAAAATTGCCAGATCTGGAGGAGCTTATGCGCTCAATCGAGGGATATTTACCCGTCAGCGAAAAGTAATACCCCTCTGGAGGCCACGGACGGCGCGGCCTCCAGAGCACTTTGTCGTTTTTGGACGGAAAATCCCTAGAACCCCATTATCTAAAAATACTTAATTGTCTTTTAACGTCGCTAAATTTTAAATAAATAAGTGAAGAGTGTTAGTGGAGCCACTGATTTAAAGTTGGCAGAGTAAAACTTGAAGTGCGACATAAACCACCTAATTAATTTAAAGGGTTTATGGAGTATATAAAATTGTCATACCATCATCTTAACTTTGAAGATCGTACTGCATTAATGCTTGAGTCAAGAAAAGAAGGCTTTTCAGCCAGAAAATTTGCTGAACTCATTAAAAGACATCCTAGTACGATCTATCGTGAGCTTAAAAGAAATAGCATCAATGACGTTTATCAAGCTCGATATGCTTCTGATAACACCTTCGCTAGACGTAGACGTGGTCACAGAAAACTCAAAATCGATTCAATCCTCTGGAAATTTATTGTTGAAGCGATCCGTTGTTTATGGTCTCCTCAGCAAATAGCAAAGCGTTTAAAGACATTTCCTGATTTGGATCAAACAATGAATGTAAGCCATACAACGATTTATTCAACGATACGAGCATTACCAAAGGGTGAGTTGAAAAAAGACTTATTATCCTGTCTACGTCATGAAAATAAAAAGCGAAAAGCTAACGGTGAACCTAAAAAAGATTCTATATTACAGGATATTAAAACTATTCATGAGCGCCCAGCCGAAGTTCAAGAAAGAAAAATACCGGGTCATTGGGAAGCTGATTTAATTAAAGGTAAAGACAATAAAAGTTCGATAGCAACACTTATTGAACGAAATACACGGCTCTGTATCTTGGCAACATTACCTGATGCAAAGGCAGAATCAGTGCGCAAGGCTTTAACTGAAGCTCTGAAATATTTACCTGCAGAACTGCGTAAAACGTTGACCTATGACCGTGGACGTGAGATGTCAGAACATAAAATACTCGAAGAAGATTTAGGCATAGATGTATATTTCTGTGACCCACATTCACCCTGGCAAAAAGGCACATGCGAAAATATGAATGGTTTAATTAGGCAATATTTACCTAAAGGGATTGATTTAAATCAGGCAGATCAGCATTATTTAAATCAAGTTGCCATGTCACTGAATACTCGTCCTAGAAAGGCGTTAGATTGGCTTACACCATTAGGGAAGGTGCGAATAAGCGGGGAAATTCTTCTCGGCTGACTCAGTCATTTCATTTCTTCATGTTTGAGCCGATTTTTTCTCCCGTAAATGCCTTGAATCAGCCTATTTAGACCGTTTCTTCGCCATTTAAGGCGTTATCCCCAGTTTTTAGTGAGATCTCTCCCACTGACGTATCATTTGGTCCGCCCGAAACAGGTTGGCCAGCGTGAATAACATCGCCAGTTGGTTATCGTTTTTCAGCAACCCCTTGTATCTGGCTTTCACGAAGCCGAACTGTCGCTTGATGATGCGAAATGGGTGCTCCACCTTGGCCCGGATGCTGGCTTTCATGTATTCGATGTTGATGGCCGTTTTGTTCTTGCGTGGATGCTGTTTCAAGGTTCTTACCTTGCCGGGGCGCTCGGCGATCAGCCAGTCCACATCCACCTCGGCCAGCTCCTCGCGCTGTGGCGCCCCTTGGTAGCCGGCATCGGCTGAGACAAATTGCTCCTCTCCATGCAGCAGATTACCCAGCTGATTGAGGTCATGCTCGTTGGCCGCGGTGGTGACTAGGCTGTGGGTCAGGCCACTCTTGGCATCGACACCAATGTGGGCCTTCATGCCAAAGTGCCATTGATTGCCTTTCTTGGTCTGATGCATCTCCGGATCGCGTTGCTGCTCTTTGTTCTTGGTCGAGCTGGGTGCCTCAATGATGGTGGCATCGACCAAGGTGCCTTGAGTCATCATGACGCCTGCTTCGGCCAGCCAGCGATTGATGGTCTTGAACAATTGGCGGGCCAGTTGATGCTGCTCCAGCAGGTGGCGGAAATTCATGATGGTGGTGCGGTCAGGCAAGGCGCTATCCAGGGATAACCGGGCAAACAGACGCATGGAGGCGATTTCGTACAGAGCATCTTCCATCGCGCCATCGCTCAGGTTGTACCAATGCTGCATGCAGTGAATGCGTAGCATGGTTTCCAGCGGATAAGGTCGCCGGCCATTACCAGCCTTGGGGTAAAACGGCTCGATGACTTCCACCATGTTTTGCCATGGCAGAATCTGCTCCATGCGGGACAAGAAAATCTCTTTTCTGGTCTGACGGCGCTTACTGCTGAATTCACTGTCGGCGAAGGTAAGTTGATGACTCATGATGAACCCTGTTCCATGGCTCCAGATGACAAACATGATCTCATATCAGGGACTTGTTCGCACCTTCCTTAGAGAAATTTGCTCAGCTTGTTGATTATCATATGGCTTTTGAAACTGTCGCACCTCATGTTTGAATTCGCCCCATATTTTTGCTACAGTGAACCAAATTAAGATCATCTATTTACTAGGCCTCGCATTTGCGGGGTTTTTAATGCTGAATAAAAGGAAAACTTGATGGAATTGCCCAATATTATGCACCCGGTCGCGAAGCTGAGCACCGCATTAGCCGCTGCATTGATGCTGAGCGGGTGCATGCCCGGTGAAATCCGCCCGACGATTGGCCAGCAAATGGAAACTGGCGACCAACGGTTTGGCGATCTGGTTTTCCGCCAGCTCGCACCGAATGTCTGGCAGCACACTTCCTATCTCGACATGCCGGGTTTCGGGGCAGTCGCTTCCAACGGTTTGATCGTCAGGGATGGCGGCCGCGTGCTGGTGGTCGATACCGCCTGGACCGATGACCAGACCGCCCAGATCCTCAACTGGATCAAGCAGGAGATCAACCTGCCGGTCGCGCTGGCGGTGGTGACTCACGCGCATCAGGACAAGATGGGCGGTATGAACGCGCTGCATGCGGCGGGGATTGCGACTTATGCCAATGCGTTGTCGAACCAGCTTGCCCCGCAAGAGGGGCTGGTTGCGGCGCAACACAGCCTGACTTTCGCCGCCAATGGCTGGGTCGAACCAGCAACCGCGCCCAACTTTGGCCCGCTCAAGGTATTTTACCCCGGCCCCGGCCACACCAGTGACAATATCACCGTTGGGATCGACGGCACCGACATCGCTTTTGGTGGCTGCCTGATCAAGGACAGCAAGGCCAAGTCGCTCGGCAATCTCGGTGATGCCGACACTGAGCACTACGCCGCGTCAGCGCGCGCGTTTGGTGCGGCGTTCCCCAAGGCCAGCATGATCGTGATGAGCCATTCCGCCCCCGATAGCCGCGCCGCAATCACTCATACGGCCCGCATGGCCGACAAGCTGCGCTGAGCCATGGCTGACCACGTCACCCCCAATCTGCCATCGCGCGATTTCGATGTGACAGAGGCGTTTTATGCGAAGCTGGGCTTTGCGACGAGTTGGAAGGATCGCGGCTGGATGATCCTGCAGCGCGGCGGTTTGCAGCTCGAATTCTTCCCCTATCCTGACCTCGACCCAGCTACGAGCTCGTTCGGCTGTTGCCTGCGGTTGGATGATCTCGATGCCATGGTGGCATTGGTGAACGCGGCGGGAGCCGAGGAAAAAAGCACCGGCTGGCCGCGCTTCAAAGCTCCGCAACTGGAGGCGAGCGGCCTGAGGATCGGCTACCTGATCGATCCCGACTGCACGCTGGTGCGGCTGATCCAGAACCCCGACTGACCGCATGCCCGCGAAAATCAAGATTTGCGGGATCAGCACACCCGAGGCGCTCGATGCGACCATCGCGGCGCGGGCGGACTATGCCGGGTTGGTGTTCTATCCAGCGTCGCCCCGTGCGGTTACGTCGAATGTCGCGGGCGCTTTGACATCGCGCGCAGCTGGCCAGATCGCCATGGTCGGTTTGTTCGTCGATGCGGATGATGCTGTCATCGCCGACGCACTGGTGGCAGCCAAGCTGAACGCGCTGCAGCTGCACGGTTCGGAATCGCCCGAACGCGTGGCCCAGTTGCGCGCGCGGTTTGGCAAGCCGGTGTGGAAGGCGCTGCCCGTCGCCAGCGCCAGCGATGTCGCACGCGCCGCAGCCTATGCCGGGGCGGCGGACTTGATCTTGTTCGACGCCAAGACCCCCAAAGGCGCGCTGCCCGGCGGCATGGGGTTGGCGTTCGACTGGTCGCTGCTGGCCGGATATCGCGGTGCCTTGCCGTGGGGGCTGGCAGGCGGGCTAAATCCGACGAATGTTGCCGAGGCGATTGCGCGCACCGGAGCGCCGCTGGTCGATACCTCCAGCGGCGTCGAAAGCGCGCCGGGCGTCAAGGATACCGACAAGATTACCAATTTCGCCTTTGCGGTGCGCTTGGCCTAAATCGCGTCGATCAATAGGCGTCGTTCAGCGCAAAGATCGGCTTGCGGGTGCGCCACTGCCCTCGGGTGAAGTCGGGAAAATCTAACGTGCGATTGCCCTCAGCAATCGATTGTTCCGACAGAGGCGTGATCGCGCTCCAGGCCAGCGCGTCGTAAATGTCGATTGGCATCGGGGCCTTGGCCTTCAGCGCCTCGACAAAAGCGTGGATCACGAACCAGTCCATCCCGCCATGCCCGGCCCCTGCCGCCAGATCGGCGTAGCGTTTCCATAGCGGGTGATCGTATTTCGCAAACCAGCCCTCGGCAGGCTCCCAGCGGTGCGGCTGTGGGCTCTTGCCCTCCAGATAGATCGACTTGTTGACGTCCATCCACAGCCCCTCGGTGCCTTGCACCCGAAAGCCGAGAGAATAGGGGCGCGGCAGCGAGGTGTCGTGGCACAGCATGATCGTTTCACCATTAGTGCAGCCGATCATGGTGTTGACCACATCACCCAGTGCGAATTTCACCTCGGCGTTGGGATGATCGGCAGAGCCGTTCTTGACGACATAATCATGCAGCCCGCGCGCCTTACAGCCGAAGCCGCCAGCGCCCGCTTCGCCCGGCAACGCGACCTTCAGGGTGCGGGTCTGCGGCGGGTAGCACACGCCGGCATCGGCGCAGCCCTGGTACTTCACGGTCAGGGTGGTCGCGCTCGCGCCGGCCGCGGGCGTGCCGGTGAGGGTGCCGAGCAATTCCTTGCGGTAGGTTTCGACGTCGCCGAAGAATTCGTCGCGGTAGGCCTTGCCCTTCGGCAGCGCCATGGTCGCGCCGGTGAAGGCGGCATCGGCCTTGACCGAGGTGCGGTGCCGGTACAGGTAATAGCCGTCGGCGATCCGCCAGCGCACCTCGATGCGGTCCGGCGCGGTGGCCTGCGCGGACAGGACGAAGACCTCGTCGACCGGCGGCAGTTCGAAGTCCTGGGCGACGGCCGAGGTCGCGGGCAGCGCAAGCAGCAGGGCGAGCCCGGCCAGCCAGCGGCGCAGGCGGATCGTGGATGCGGTCATTGGCTCAGTTTACCGGTCGGCTCTCGGCGGCCAGCCATTGCAGGTATTCGGGCAGGCCGGACGCGGCTTCGACCGCGAGCAGCTCCGGGAGTTCGTAGGGATGCAGTTGGCGCAGGCGTTCCTGCAGGGCGGGGGGCACTGTTGCAAATAGTCGGTGGTGATAAACTTATCATCCCCTTTTGCTGATGGAGCTGCACATGAACCCATTCAAAGGCCGGCATTTTCAGCGTGACATCATTCTGTGGGCCGTACGCTGGTACTGCAAATACGGCATCAGTTACCGTGAGCTGCAGGAGATGCTGGCTGAACGCGGAGTGAATGTCGATCACTCCACGATTTACCGCTGGGTTCAGCGTTATGCGCCTGAAATGGAAAAACGGCTGCGCTGGTACTGGCGTAACCCTTCCGATCTTTGCCCGTGGCACATGGATGAAACCTACGTGAAGGTCAATGGCCGCTGGGCGTATCTGTACCGGGCCGTCGACAGCCGGGGCCGCACTGTCGATTTTTATCTCTCCTCCCGTCGTAACAGCAAAGCTGCATACCGGTTTCTGGGTAAAATCCTCAACAACGTGAAGAAGTGGCAGATCCCGCGATTCATCAACACGGATAAAGCGCCCGCCTATGGTCGCGCGCTTGCTCTGCTCAAACGCGAAGGCCGGTGCCCGTCTGACGTTGAACACCGACAGATTAAGTACCGGAACAACGTGATTGAATGCGATCATGGCAAACTGAAACGGATAATCGGCGCCACGCTGGGATTTAAATCCATGAAGACGGCTTACGCCACCATCAAAGGTATTGAGGTGATGCGTGCACTACGCAAAGGCCAGGCCTCAGCATTTTATTATGGTGATCCCCTGGGCGAAATGCGCCTGGTAAGCAGAGTTTTTGAAATGTAAGGCCTTTGAATAAGACAAAA
>NZ_JBLGUQ010000005.1:0-2495 GCF_050030615.1 Enterobacter cloacae complex sp. 372C4
GGTAAGCCATGTTTGGTTTTTCTTCCGGAGCCCTGATGACTCTTAGTGATGATGAGCGACACCTGCTTGTGTCCGTTGTTTCGGTCTGGCTACGGCGTGCCGGAGGGGATGCCGGAGCCATGATGCTGGATGCATACCGGCAGATTTTGTCTGAAACCGAACCGGCCGTAAGGACTGTCATGCTCGAATTTCTTGAATCCGTTCGCATTCATTACATTTCGTCCTGAGCATTTTCTGTATTTCTGTCCATACTTAAACGAGGCGGCCGTCACGGACGGTGGTCGTCGTTCCATGATGCTGTTATGGACGAGTGAGAGTAATCTAATCTAACTTGATTGAGTTCCGGGCGTGCCGCCCGGTTTTTTTTGCTGTTTCCCGGTGTCCGTTCCGGGACAGGATGTGCATTTGTAATACCGCGCACGCGCCGGCATCACAAATACCCTGGTCAGGGCTGCGCCCCGACACCCCGCCATCGCCTCACGGCCGCGCACTGAATTGCGCACCCGTTCACCGATTTTCACGCATTTTCCTCGCCTATCTGTGCGTTCAGCATGGCGTAAAGCGCTTCGGCCTGATCGTGCAGGTGCTCACAGCAGCCGGCAGCCTCATCCAGATCCATCTGCTCGAGCCGCTCAAGGAGGAGAAGTGTCTGTGCGCGGATAAATTTGGCCATATTGAGGGCGGCGGATTCCTGTCTGGTCACTGGTGATTTTCCCCGTCTGGTGATGATTTTTGCGTGAAAAGAGCATGGCGTCATTCTGGTGCATAGTCATGCATGCCGTTAAAATTTAACAGGCGCGTTTCTGACGGGTTCCGGGGTGGTTTGTTGTGGTTTTTGTCATGGTTTCGTCAGGAACGCGCTGAACGCGTCTCAGGCGGTGCGGGCAACGGATGTTATGGTAAATTCTTGGGGGCTTGATTATAAAATACCGCACTTCCTCTTATGTCTTGTGCTTTTTAGACAACCCTGAAAGCTTTTAGCTTTGGTGATGCAATTTGCTGGGATTTTGGCGGAGAACCACAGGTAAAGAAAAAGGCCACATTAGCGGCCTTTTTCGGAGAAGATGCTCAGTGCGGAATTTCGGAGACTTCTTTAACGTCGGTTTTATTGATCTGCTGTTTGACACCATTCGCGTCTGTATAGCCAAGCAGGCCTGAGTCTGATTCTTTAGGTTTGCCGTCGCTGACAATAGTGCGACCGTCATTGGTGTGTATGGCATAGCTTGTGCGCGTGCAGCCGGTGAGGGCTGAAAGCGCAACTGCCGCTGCGAACACTGAAACAAAAATCTTTTTCAAAGCCAGCTCCTTTTATCCATATCAGTTTTGGTCACTAACCATCTAACTATAGGTCATTTTTTATGTGAAAAGAGGCTTGATGGTGGGCTGTATATCGAGTTAGGCGCGAGGTGCTATGGTCAAAGTGTGGTGTCAGGCGGGGAGGAGGCTTATATGAGATGTAATCCGGCCGATACATATACCAAGATGATTTAAGTATTCCTCTTTGTGAGGTTGGATGTCTAATTTATAAAGGATCTTCTTGAGATCCTTTTTTTCCGCGCGTAATCTCTTGCCCTGTAAACGAAAAAACCACCCTGGCAGGTGGTTTTTCGAAGGTTAGGTAATCCTGGCAGATCCCCTAACCGTGGTAACAGTCTTGTGCGAGACATGTCACCAAATTTGTCCTTTCAGTGTAGCCTCACTAAGGCCGCCACTTCAAGAACTCTTGAGACATCTCTCGCACATCCTGTTTGCCAATGGCCGTTGCCAATGGCGATTAGTCGTGTCTTTCCGGGTTGGACTCAAGTTGATAGTTACCGGATAAGGCGCAGCGGTCGGACTGAACGGGGGGTTCGTGCATACAGTCCATCCTGGAGCGAACTGCCTTCCCGGAACTGAGTGTCAGGCGTGGAATGAGAAACCGCGGCCATAACAGCGGAGTGACACCGGTAAACCGAAAGGCAGGAATGCGGGGGAGCACGAGGGAGCCACCAGGGGGAAACGCCTGGTATCTTTAAGCCGCATCGGGTTTCGCCACCACTGATTTGAGCGTCAGATTCTGTGATGCTTGTCAGGGGGGCGGAGCCTATGGAAAAACGGCTTTGGCGCGGCCTTATGCTTTCTTCGTTAAGTATCTTCCTGGCATCCCCCAGGAAATTTCTGATCCATCCGTAAGCCCGTCCCGCTCGCCGCAGCCGAACGACCGAGCGGAGCGAGTCAGTGAGCGAGGAAGCGGAATATATTCTGTATCACATTTTCTCCTGACGCGTTTTCTTTCACTTTCTGCGCCTGTCTTATGTGGCATTAATGCTATGTGTTACTGCCATGCTACATCTTAAGCCAGTATACACTCCGCTAGTGCTCCGTGACTGGTCCGGCGCTGCGCCCGGAACCCGCCTGTACCGGTTCAGCAGCCGTTCCGGCCTGACTGCAATTTTTTTTTTTTCATCCCTGCCCGCTACCCTGTAAACCTTTCTTCTGCGTTGCCGTTAACAGTA
>NZ_JBLGUQ010000006.1:0-1627 GCF_050030615.1 Enterobacter cloacae complex sp. 372C4
AGGAAGTGCCGCTACTTATAACGCAAATAGTCCCACGACAGCTGCCAGTAATCTATTGATGGTAGAGGGTACTGGTGGTCTTTGGGGTTATGTAAGCCCGCAAGGTGCCAATGATGGAAGATATAACGAACGTACTGGCTTCTATGCCGCACCGGGTGGGGCTGGGGTTAATTATTTTGATGCTTATGCACCAGTGTTAGTTATGTCGAGATACCAGAACGTACTTGGCATGCTACAGATTGCGCCAACAACGGGACGCGCAGCAGTCAGGGGAAGAAATGGTGACAATTTCTCTTCATGGAATGAGCTCTACACCACTGGCAATACCACAAAATCCAGTGACGGTACGCTTAAGGCAGCATCACCTGTTGCCCGTATTGTGAAAAGCCAGGAGGAATGCCAGCGCACTGATATTGACGAACAAGGATTCGCCTGGTGCGGCTGTGGCACGGCGAACGCAGAGGCGGAGGGGATAACCCTTTCCCGCCTCGATATTGGGGTTTACATGCTGACTGGTTCGGCAGGCCTTGCGTCTGAGGGATGGCAGTTACTGCCGCCAATGGACCCTGGCGGCATGGGGGAACTGGGTGTGACTGAAGCTGAGCAAACCGCTAACGGAGAGCTGACTATCCGCCTGTTTAAGCGAAAATACATGCTGGGCGATGACGGGGAGATTATCAAAACGAAAGGGGAACCGATGGACGTGCCGGTGAACAGCTGGATCGATGTTCGGCTCGATATGCCCGCTGATTCAGTTTTCAGGCGTGGACAGTACAGTCTGCAAAGTGACGGAGAAAGTTAGGCAACTGTCGGACCGCGGAGGTCGGCCAGTTCTTTTTCAATGATTTTTAACCGTTCGGCCAGCTCTTTGATGGCCTCAACATACAGGGCGCTCATAGCACTGTAGTCCACGGTTTTAAGGTCGTTAATTTCCTCTCCTGCTGGTGTAGTGCCAGTCCCTCCAGAACTCACAGCAACGGGCAGAACCTTTTCCAGATCCTGGGCGATGATGCCTGCGCTGCGTACCGACTCCGATTCTGTGAGCTGAATGCCGAACGTATAACCCGTCAGGGAACAAATCTTCTCCAGTGCTTTACTGACGGGTTCTTTATCGAATTTCACGCGCTCGTCTGAGGTCTGATTCATCGTGACGCAGGTAAACTTACCATCAGCCCCAAATGCAAAAGAGTATCCATTGGAGCCGCCGTTATCATTATTGTCAGGGCGGATCTGAATAATCCCTGTTTGGCTGGAATAGATTACTCCTCTAGACGCCCCACCTGTACCATAAAACCACACATGAGCATTTTGATTGTCAGCTGGGGCCAAAACAGCGATTTTAGTTTTGCATTCCATATCAGAAGTAGTCGAAATTTTTGCAGATGCGCTGATGCTATTCTGACAGGTAATAGGATTACGAAACTCAAAGCTATCACCGATGAAAACGTATTTCCCAGCGTAAAATGTGAAGTCTCCTTTCCCCATAGCACCATTAGAATTACCGCCGCACAGTATGCGCGCGTCATAGTCGTTAGTACCAAGGAAATGGAAATCCACAAAGCTTGCAGAAGAAGGTTTTTTGGCGCCAATTTCGAGGCTTCCGAAGTTGGGGGTGGCGCTGTCTCCC
>NZ_JBLGUQ010000007.1:0-1234 GCF_050030615.1 Enterobacter cloacae complex sp. 372C4
GCTGGCCGTGTGGGATGCTTCAGGGACGCTGATTTTAACAAACGAAACGCGCACGCTGAGCGATGTTGTCACCCTCGGTACCGCCGGGGTGGATGCCAGCTCAGGATACAACATCAATACAACTCTGGCGGGGAAGTGGGCCTGCATGCCTGCCATGCTGGGACTAATTACCGGGGTTGTATCGGCTGGCGGTCAACCGCAGCCCTACTCGGCCATATACAAGAGCATGGCAAAACTTGATGGGAGCAATACGCGGATATTCGCCAGGCCGCAGACAACCCCCGGCGGCAACCTTCAGAACGTTACGTATTCGAATCTGAGGAACGTGATTATGGCCATTAACTGCGCCAATTATGATTGATCGTTTTTAGCGATCAATTTCGAATAATTGATCTATCAAATCAATTATATCCCGTTGATTCATATTGTTATTGTGTAGCTTCATGAATGCCCTGGGATATAACCACTATGAAAAATATGATTCTTTGCCTGGCGGTAGCGGTATTGCTCTCCGGTTGCGCTGGCGTTATTGAGAAGCAGCAACCCGTATGCACCGGAACAGCCCTGGTCGGCGGGCAGGAAAGCAGCGTCCAGATCTACGGAGTCCGTAAACAAAACAATCAGACGCAGTACCGCGCCGGTTATCCCTTTAACTGGACCTGGGTGAGCGCCAACACGTTCACCAGCACCACCTGCCAATAACTCATTCTGTCTCAACAAACCTCGCTGCGGCGGGGTTTTTTATTGCCTGGAGAAAATATGCTTTATAACACTGGCACCATAGCCATTAACGGAAATACAGCCACCGGCACCGGCACGAACTGGACGGCACCGGCCAGCCAGATTCGGGTTGGCCAGACGTTGTTTGTTCTTTCTAATCCGGTGCAGATGTTTCAGATCACGGCCATCAACAGTGCGACGTCACTGACGATTACACCCGCCGCGTCTCCGGCCCTCAGCGGCCAGAAGTACGGCATTCTTGTTACTGATAGTCTCTCGGTCGACGGCCTGGCGCAGAGCATGTCTCAGCTCATCAACGAGTATGACGAGAACATCGGCGCGTGGGAGACGTTCGCCACGACCTCAGCAAACCAGAGTATCACCGTCACCATCAACGGCACCGCCGTAACGATCCCGGGCATTGGTAAGCTGGCGCAGAAAGGAAGTAATGGAGCTATCCCGATCTCACAGGGCGGGACCGGGGCAACGAATGCCGCTGACGCTCGCACAAACC